>JAGCUY010000058.1 GCA_017962605.1 Kiritimatiellia bacterium
CGGGCCACGGGATCCGCGCCGTCGCGGCCAAGGGCGCCGGAGGCGCCGGGGCGCTTGCCGTCGCGCGCTACTCCGAGGACAACAACGAGACGGCGACCGTCCGCGTGGCCCTCGACATCCCCGGCGCGGACCTCTCCCGCGCATACTGCCACATCACCGACGCCGTCCGCACCTACACCGAAGTCCCGCTGGAATTCGAGGGGGGCGTCGCCTCGCTCCGCCTCCAGCCAAACTCGTTCGCACTGGTCGAATGGTAACGCCGAAGTGGATTGGCAAATTGACAGAAACCGGCATTTCGTCTAGCGTATTTCGTGTTAAAAAGAACGAATTTCATAGTGATTTTCGTTAAAAAAACACGAAGTTGAGGTTGGAAGTGCTTGATTCGGAACGACGGTGTTGAACTTGGACTCGGAAACAAGATTCCGCTCTGGATGTTCGGGTTCCTGTATTGAAGGGCTCGGAAAAGAAGGCAAGGAAACCGTATGGACGAGACAATCTACGGCCGGTACTTGGTTCAGGCTTCCCGCAACGACATCCGCCCGCTCCGTCTCGCATGTCTCTTTCGAAGGGGCATCCGCCATCGACGACCTCGTTATGTCATCCCGCGCCGCCGACGAACCCTCCCCCTTCGGACCAGATCGCATCTACGCTCCGCCGGCGATGCTGATTATGCAATAGGCATCTCCAGACACTACTGGATAAAGAAAGTCGTTGCCTTGCTGGGCCGGGGGCCGGGGGTCAGGTTGAAGACCCGCCCAGGCTCGGTGGCGTCGCCAGGATAGAAGTGCGCGAGGACTCTTCCGTCGGTGACTTCAAGCCTGTAGTGCCCGGCGCCCTGGCCAAGGAAGTATTCCTTCAGCCCCGCCTTGAAGAAGGCGATGTCGGCGTCGTATGCGGCTAGGTTCTCGGCCGAAACTTTTTCTCTGCGCCATGTGCCGTAGGTTGATGGGTTGTCGTGGCCGGGGAAGGGTTCTGCGGTCGCGCGGGCGGCTTCCAGCCACACGGAGCTGGCGGTTAGTTCGGTGTAGCCGCCGAATTGGTTCTCGTTGCGGTAGAAGGTCGTGTAGTGCGTGTGGCCCGAGAGGACGATAACCCTGCGGCGCGAAATCGCCTCGAAGAGTTCCGGGACGCCCTTGCCGGTGCCGCCCTTCCCCTTCCAGGCGCTGAGGCGCCAGACCCAGTTGTTGTCGTCCTCGCATGCAGTGAACGGCCCGTGCGTGACGAGGAAGACGTAGCGCGCATCGGCATCGGCGGCCACCTCGGCCGCGACGTCGAAGAGGCTGACCCTCTCGAAGTCGCAGAATATCCAGCGGTCGTCGTCAATGCGGAAGGAGAAGAGCGGGTATGCGACGCGCTCGCCAAGGTCTCGCGAAAGGAGCGGCTCAGCCCACTCGAAGTAGATCTTGCGCCCATTGGGGCAGCCGCGGAAATCGTGGTTGCCGAGAACGGTCAAGAAAGGCAACGGGACGGGAGACTCACCCGAGCCCCCTGCGGCGGCGCTACCGCCGATTGCGTAGGGCGCGCGGGTGGCGGCGAGGGCGTCCTTGAGGTAGCGGAGGTGCACGTCGTCGTCGTTGCAGTCGCCGTTGATGATGTCGCCTAGCTGGAGGGTGAAGCGCGTGGGGAGGTCGCCGTCCTCGGCGACCGAAGCGCTTGCGGCGAGAAGCGACGGCATGCGCTCCTGCCACATTTCTGCGTTTTTGATGTAGGTGGCGAGTCCTGATTGATTGTCGTAGGCGGCGTGATAGATGCTCATCGGATCGGCTTCGAAGTGGGTGTCGCCGAGGAGGACCACGGCGTATGCGCCGCGCCCATCGTCAATGGCTTTGTCGCGCCACGACGGAACGCGGCCGGGGATGGCGGTGGAACCGGCAAAAGCGGCCACTTCGGCGAGGCCGCTAAAGGCCACGCTGCCGTCAAGCGGCGCAGTGCCGCCGCATGCGGGAAGCCACACTTCGCCGGATGGCGAACGGAGACGGAAAAGCGGCGCTTCTTGCTGCCCTCCGTTCGGCGTTCCCACAAGATAGCTTACTTTGGGCGTTGAGCCTCTTAGGTCGAGGTCGGCGGCGGCAATGATATCGGCGCCGGGGGTTAGCGCCATGCCGCTGAGTTTCACCCACGCGGGAGCGCCGCCGACGCGCGCCAGGCCGCGAAGCGATGCCGTGCCGTCTTCCTCCTGCACGGAGATGAGCGCGGCGCGAGTTCCATCGGCGACTGCTTCGGCGAGCAGGTCGGGGAGTTCGCTTTCCTGGTAGCCGCCGTGCTGGTGGAGCGCGGTCGCGATGCGCACGAGGCCGTCGCGCGGGGCGTTGGCGGCGAAGACCGCGCCGCGCGACGGCTGGATGGCGTAGCGGTCCCCATTGATCGCGGGCGGGCCGCCCGCGCCCCCAGTCCAGGCGCCGCCCTTTACGGTGCTGGTGGCGGCATCGGCTGAGAACCAGTCCGCGTCGTCGGCGAGGCGCAAGGTGCCGCGCGCGGTCGCGGCTGAAGTGATTGCCGCGCCGGTGGGGTCGAGAAGCGCCACTGAGCAGTCGAAGAGGAGGCCGTCGCCAAAGGCGGCGGGATCGATGACGCCTGTCGTGTCGAAGAGGTAGTCACCGACGCTGGTGAGTGTCCGGTCGATGGTGCCAAGCACGGAGCCGGAGGGAGTGGACACGGTGAGGCGAAGCTTGCAGCCATCGGCGAGATGGGTGCCGACTTCCGAGACGTGGACGGTGATGAGGCCATTGGTGCAGCCCTGGTCGGCTTCGCCGGAGATGCCGCCAAAGACGATGTCTGGCGCCCATTCGATTGCGACGCGCTCGCCGCCTGAGCCTTCAACGATTGTGCCGTGGCGGGGCTTCGCGCCGAGGGTGGTGATCGAATCGCCCGGGACGGCGGCGAGCATGGCCTCGGTCATGTCGGGGTAGCCGTTGACGTCGTTGAGCGCCACGGTGTCAGCCGCCGGAGGAGGCATCACGAATAGCCCGCATGCGAGAGAGCGGGGATTGCTGTCACGATATTCGTTCACATAGCCGCCGTGAGCAGTCGTGCCGCCCTTGAAGAAGTTCTGGAGGGAGGTGCAAGATTCGCTCCAAATAGTGGCGCTGCCGCCGCCATCGAGTTCGCCGACCTCGTTGCATCCAAGGTCGATCATAATCTGGTAGGCATCGACGTCGTTAAACGGTGATTCGCCGATTCCAAGAACTCCGTTGTAGATTGTATTGGAGAAGAGAACGAGGTTCGTGGCGACGCCGACGCTGTTGGTGCCGAAGCCTACGAGGGTGCGGTAGTAGTAGTTGCGGCTCTGCATGTTGCCGATGGTCATCGAAAAGGCCGACTCGCCCGAGGAAGAGCCAACGGGGTTGATGACGCCGCCCCTCACGGGGTAGTTGCAGTAGTTCGTGCGAATTGCGTTGCGGACCTTGCGACCGCGGGCGTTGAGCTGCCACGAGGCAACTGGCTGTCCGCCGTAGGCCAGGCCCTCCACGCAGTCGAGCTTGCCATGATGGAGGTTGTGGTCGCCAGTCTCGGCAAGGTAGCAGTTCGCTGTCAGGCTGACCCGCCCGAAGCCTGTTGAGACGAGGTCGCTATCGGAGATGACCATGCCAGTGGGGCGGGCGTAGGAGGCGGAGGTGTCGAAGTAGTCGCCGTTGATGCCGGCGATTGGCGCGACGCCTTCGCTCGCCCAGATGGCCTCGGCCATCGCGCCGACGGAGGCCGGGGCGCAGTTCGTGGTGTTCGAGGCGCCAAGCCAGGCGCGGAGGCGGTAGCCCTTCGAGAGGTCAAAGACGAAGGCCGAACCATAGACCTTGCTGCTGTCCTTGCTCACGTAGCGCACGAAGGTCACGCCCTCGCGGCCGTTCCAGTTGGGGACGGTCGTCGCGGTGAAGTCTGAGACGGCTGCGTGGAGACTCGCCGTTTGCACGGCGAGCGTACAGAATGCAAAGAAACGCAAAGAAATGTGTTTGACCATGTTTTCCTCCTGCCGCCAACTTAGCAAGGTCTTTTAGCCGTGTAGGACATGAAGAACTTTTTTCAGACTTTCTGCCGGATTATCTACACGCTCTACACGTTCTACACGGCTTGAATTTCTTCTACTTCTACCGGAAGCGCATCATGAAGCCTGCGATCCAGGGCGATTCGGCACCGGCGGTGAGACCGTAGCGGCCGCTGGCGGGGCGGAAGTAGCGGTTCGTCACGCGGTCCCAGAGGGCGGCACCGCCCTCCGGCCCCTTGGCCGGCACGAGGTCGCGGACAAGTTCGTAGTCGCCATTGCCGTTCTTCTGCCAGAGCTTCAGCGAATAGACGCGCGCGGCGGCGAAGGCGTCGGCCGTCCCGCCCAGGTCGCGAGCGAAGAGATAGAGCGGAATGCCCAGCTGCATCGGGCCGGCGAATGCGGCCGTGCGCGTGGAGGCCGCCGACCAGGCGCCGTCGGCGAATCTCCTCACGATGCTGGTTTGCGCTCCGTCCTCCAGCGTGGTTTCGATGCGGTAGCGTGTTCCGAGCGTGACATAGCCCGCGCCGTCGCTCACCGTCGCGTTTCCGTTCCCGTAGCCCATGGCGTGGAGCGGCGAACTCCCGTAGGCGTTGTAGAGGTAGAAGCGAGTTTCCGAGTTCGCGCCGGAGGTCGCCACGCGTGCACCGCAGAAAACGTCGTCGTCCGGAAGGACGGTCCATTCGAGGTCCGCGACCATCTTCGTGCCGTCCTTGCCGATGATGCCGAGGTCGATGTAGTCGGAGGTGCCGTTTGATTCGACGTAGGAGAGGCGCGCGGAGGGCGCGTTGGCCGTTGCGGCAAGGTCGTTCGTCACGGCGCCGATTTCGCCTGCCGGGTCAAAGTCATTCGATGTGGCGCCGGACTTCGCGGCCTGAGGGAAGAAGACGCGCTCGGAAACGCGGTCGTAGAGGCCAGCCCTGCCGTTATCGGCAACGCAGGGGACGAAGTCGCGGACGACGCCGAGTTCGTTCGTCAGAACGAGGGAGTAGAGGCGGGCGGCGGCGAACTGCGCTGGCGTCCCGGCGTCGTTGCGGGCGAAGAGGTAGAGACTGTGGCCGGCGTCAATCGAGTTGGCGTCGTTGAAGGATCGCGACCCGTTGTAGCCCGTCCCGTCCAGGTCGTCGACTTGGAGATTCTGCGCCTTGGCGGCGAGCGACGACGTGACGCGGTAGCGCTTTCCGGCATAGACGACGCTCGTGCCGGTATTGACCTGGAAGGCCGAATAGTTCGCGTAGCCGATCTGATGAGTGCCGGCGGAGGTGTAGAGGGTGAAGTGGTGCGTTGCATCGGCCATCGCACCGCAGACGGTGCTGGATGCCGATGGCTTCACGGGCCAGAGAAGTTCAGCAGTCATGCCGGTTCCCGCCTTGCCAACAATTTCAGTGTCGATGAAGAGCTGGCGGTCGCCGTCAGCGCCATCGGACTGCACCCACTCGACGAGTTCGGCAGGGCGCGGCAGTGTGGGGCCGGCGACAAGATCGCCGCCCTGCGGGTAATGGATTTTTCCGATCGCCTTGTCGTAGAGGCCCGCGACGCTGCCTTTGAGGCACGGCAGGAAGTGGTGCGCAAGTGCGCCCGTGCCGTCGTAGATGCGGAAGGAGTAAATCTTGGCGTTGCTATTGTAGCCAGAAAGTCGAGACGCCGTGAAGAGCGAGATGGCCGACGTAGAGTCAGCCGTGACGGAGCCCTTCAGCGTCCCCGACCAGACCTTGCGCCCGTCTGCGGCGTAGATGGATGACTCGCCCGCGCCAAGATTCATGACGACCGTCTGCCTCTCGCCGGGAGTTGCCGGAACCTCGGTTTGCGTGGATTGATTTGATCCGCCGGATCCGTTGACTCCGCCTGTCCCACTCCAGAAGTTGAGTGGCGCCGTTTCGCTGTTGCTATAGTAGAATCCTGCGGTCATTCCATACTTATACACGCCGAAAAGGCAGTTGTTCTTCCGCACGATGGGATCGGGATAGGCGTATTCGGCGACGAGCCGGTAGTCCGGGCCGATGGTGCAGCCTTCGAGCAGGACGGACTGCGTCCCCGTGGCCTCCACGTAGTCGAGCCAGGCGTCGGGTTCGCCGTAGTCGGCGGTCGAGGCGGTGGCCGACGATACCGCGACAAGAAGCGGCGTTGCCATCGTCGCGCCAGTTGAGAAGGAGCCGGTGCCACCGTTGGTCAAGTAGTTGCCGGAAACGCGATCATACATGGCAGGGTCGCCGTTCAGCGTGCAGGGAACGAGATCCAGCCGGAGCGCATCGTTTTCGTCATAGATGCGGAAGGAGTAGATTCTCGCGGCGCAGGCGTAGGATTTGCTCAACGTTCCACTCACGTTGAGCGTGAAGATTCCGAGCGGCGATGTGGCATTATGTGAAATGGTGCCGTTGAGCGTGCCGGAGTATAGAGTTTCGCCGGAGGAGGAGATGATGGACGACGTTCCAGAACCGATATGCATCGTAACTGTTCGCCTTTCGCCTGGTGTAGCTTCGACTGCCGGCGATGGTGATGTCGATGTTGCGTTGTTCGACCCATCCGCCTTATCGAACCGCATTGTCCAAGGGTCGCTACCTTTGTCGATGAAGATGTAGCGGGCGGTCATACCCATTTTGTAAACGCCAAAGAGGTCGCGGGATGATGTAAGGCTTGACGCACAAGGCTCATAGTCGGCGACAACGGTGTCGTTCGAGCAGAGGTTTACGCCTGAGTTTAGCCACTGCGTCCCGGACGACTCCAAGTATTCGACGCGCGTCGCGGCGGCGGGGATTTCCGGTTCGAGCAGGAAGAAGCGCAGATGCGTCACGGTATCGCCCCAGCCGGCGGGAAGGGCGACGGAGCGCGAGGTTGCGTCGGCGGCGACGGCGCCGAGCGTCTCGAAGTGCGCCCAGGCGTTGGTGGCGGCCCCGCCGTCGGCATTGCCATAGCCCCAGGCGAAGGTGTAGGCCCTGCCGTCGGCGTCTCCGAATGCGGCGGTTGCCGCGCCGTCCTTGATGGCGGCGATTTCAACCGTGCGGGCGAGACTCGCCGTTGGCACTGCTAGTGCGACTGCCGCAGCTGCGGCGATTATGTGCGCGTTGAGGCGCTGGTGGATGCTTTTGTTCATTTATTTACTCCTTGGTTTGGGTGATTAGTTTCGGTTGCAGTCGGCAGCCGGTTGCAGTCGGTTGCTATCGATTGCTGTCGGTTGCTGTCGAAGCCCCTCAAGCAGGGCTTGCTTGCGGGGGTTGTCGGAAGATGGCCGGAAATTCGAGGGCGATGCGCGGCCGGGTTCGATTGCCTCGTGCTCGACGCTCCAGGCGCCCCATTCCCTGAAGGCGTGGTAGGTCCAGTCCCAGCCGTATTCGGCGAAGAGGGCGATGCAGTCGCGGAGATAGTTCTCCGCCCCAGGCGCCCAGGAGACGGCGCTGAACTCGCCCACGTAGATGCGGGCATGGTGTTTCTCCTGGAACTTGCGCACAGGCTCAAGGACGCGGCGCAGGTGGTCCGTGGTCCAGCCGCGCGACTGGTCTGGCCAGACTAGCGGGCGGCCGCCTTTTTCGCGGGGGTTGTCCCAGACGCCCTGGTGCGTGTATTCGTAGGGCTTGTAGAGGTGGACCTGGTAGATGACGTTGTCCATCGCGAGCGGCGAGAGATAGCGGTAGGACTCCGCCACGCAGCCGAGGTTGCTTTCGACGATGATAGGTGCGTCCGGGTCGATGGCGCGTATGGCCTCGGCGGCGCGGCGCTGAACCTCCCAATAGGAGAAGGGCGCCGGTTCGCGCTGGATCGGCTCGTTGATAAGGTCATAGCCGTAGATAACAGGACCCAACGTTTGCACGATGGGCGTGCAGCGCTCTGCAATGCGCCGCCAGGTCTCGACGAAGGCGTCGGCGAAGCGCTCGTTGAAGAACATGTTCATCGCGCGGTCCCCTGCCCTCTTGCCTCCGGGCGGAGTGTGCAGATCTACGCAGACCTTCATCCCGCGCGCGGCGCACCATTTGAGGACGTCTTCGAGGTTGTCGAGACGCGAGTCAACCCAAGACGCGTATTCGGCGAGGTCCTGGTTGTCGTCCACTCCGGACCAGTTGCGGCCGATCTGGAAACGCACGAGCGTCGCGCCCCAAGAGGCCAGCGTGGCGATGTCGTCTTCGGTGGTTGCGCGGCCTTTCGGCGACATGCAGCCTTTTAATGGCGCCCCCCTCCTGCCCCCCAGTTGGGGGGAACCTGCAAGGTCTGAAAGGCCTTGCAGCAGGATGTTTTCCCGTCGGCTGTCGGCTATCGGCTGCCGATTGCAATCGGGGTAGGCAACGATCCAGCCCTCGTTGACGCGGCGGACGCCCGCGTCCTCCGTGGCAATGGTCAGGGAGTCGAGGTCGAACTCAACCTTGCCAGTGGACTCCTGAAGGCCAAGGACGAGCGTTGCGCGGCCATCGATCGGGTTCACCGGCGATGTCAGGATGTTCACGCGGTTGGTGACGGTGCGCCAGCCGTATGTGCCAATGGGGGCAGATGCGCCGGGAAAGTGCGTCTTGCCTGTGTCGGCGTCCTCGTAGCGGAGCATGAACTTGACGCCGTTCCACTCGTGCTCGGGCTTGGTGACGCCCTCCGCGCGCAGGCGGATTGTCATCACAAGACCGAGGCCGTCGCCAAGAAGACCGGAGAGATCAAGCGGCGCTTCGCAATGGACGGCGTTGGTTGAATCGCCTTCCCTGATTTCCACGAAGAGAGTCGAGCCCTCGATTCGCGCGCCTGAAGGGAGAGACCAAGCAAGATTGGAGGCTTGGAACTCACGCAGAGGCGCGGAGAGCGCAGAGAATGCGAAGAGTAAAACCGCTAAGGGAAGGAAAAATCTCATGGCTTCTAGGGTTTTCTAGGGGGTCTAGACGTTCTAGATTTTCTAGAGATGCTAGGCCATCTAGACCTTCTAGGCTACTTCATTATCCAGAAGGAGGCCGCGCCTGGGAAGGCTGTTGTTGCGCCGCCGGCTGTAAGGCGGTAGCCGCCATCGTTGTGGTAGTAGCGCTTCTCCACCTTGTCGAATAGGGCGGGCGAGTTGTCGGCGGGGTCAAAGACCGGCGCAAGGTCGCGGACGAGCGAATCGCCCTGCCAGAGCTTGAAGGAATAGAGACGCGCGGGGGCGAACTCGTCAGCGACGCCGTTGAGGTTGCGGGCGAAAAGGTAGAGCGGAATGCCGAGGTCCGCATAGCCTGCCGGGAACGAGAGGTCGACGGTGCGCGTCCCGTTGCCGACGGGACTCCAGACGCCATTCTCAAACTTGGCTACGGAGATGATCTGCTCCCCGTTCTTGAGCGAAGTCTCCACGCGGTAGCGGACTTCGGCGACAGGGGCGCAGCTTGCGCCGCCAAGCGTGGAGGAGCCGTTGTAGTAGCCAATGCGGTGGAAATCGGGGGTGACGCGATAGGTCGTGAAGAGTCCGGCAGAGGAGTTCGTCGCCGAGCCGCAGAAGGTGGCGGCGGAAGCGGGAATGAACGACCACTCCATTTCTGCGGCCATACGCATCCCGTCTTGTCCGATGATGCCGAGATTGACATAGTCGTTCGTGCCGTTGGCCTCAATCCATTCGGGACGCTCGATCGGCCACTTCGTGGTGGCCGGATGGTTGGTCACCGCGCCGACTTCGGTCGCAAGGCTGAACTCCGCCGTCGCGCCATCGGCGGCGGCCTGCGGAAAGAAGATGCGCTCGGAGACGGTGTCGTAGAGACCAGCCTTGCCGTTGTCTGCGACGCAGGGGATGAAGTCGCGGACGACGCCAAGCTCGTTCGTGAGGACGAGCGAGTAGAGGCGCGCGCAGATATTGCTTCCGGCGGCTCCGGCGCAATTGTTCGCAAAAAGGTAGAGGGACCGCTGCGTGTCGATTTCCGCAGCATCGTTCCACTCGCGGGAACCGTGGTATGCCGCGCCAGTGAGAGACTGGACCGACAAGACCTGATTCGATATGGCCGCGCCCACGGGCGATCGGGCAAGGAAGGAATCAATGCGGTATCGGACACCGACGGTCGGGGAGTTGCCTCCACCGCTGATTTGCATCCGCCAGCTGTTATAACCGAACTTGTGCGTGGCGTTACCAACGCCGCCGTTCGGCTCGGCGTAATAGAGCCAGAAGCGCGCGCCATCGTCGCCAGTTGCGCCACAGAAAAAGTTTGTGGTGGGTTTCGTGACCCATTCCATATCGGCGACCATGCCGACGCCGGCTTTGGCGGGAACGCCCGTGTCAATGTAGAGCTGGCGGTCGCCGTCCGCGCCGTCGGACTGCACCCACTCGACGAAAGCGGTTGGGCGGGGAAGGATAGAACTGGCGACGAGGTCGCCGCCTTGCGGGTAGTGGATGGTCTCATTCACCTTGTCATAGAGCGCGGCGCGGCCATCCTTGCGGCAGGGAAGGAAATGGCGCACGAGCTGCCAGTCGCCGTTGCCGTCCTTCTGCCACAGCATCAGCGAAAAGATGCGCGCGGAGGAATACTGGTTCGCCGTTCCGGCGTCGTTGCGGGCGAAGATATAGAGCGGGTAGCCCAGATCGACAATGGCTGAATCGTTGTAGGTGCGGGTGGCGTTATAGCCTGAACCGTCGAGTGCCCTGACGTTGAAGGTCTGCGAACCTATTTCAAACGTCGTCTCAACGCGAAAGCGGATGTCGGGGTTTGGTTTTCCACTACCGCCAACCTGATACTGGGAATTTTTAGCATACCCCACCTGGTGCGATTCCCCGGCCGAGGTGTAGGGTGTCACCACATATGTGCTGCCGTCTGACGCGCCGCAGAAGGTGCTTTGGACGGATGGCTTTGAGACCCATTCCATTTCGGCGACCATGCGTGTGCCGGACTTGGCGGCGACCCCGGTGTCGATGTATTGGCTGCCTGATGATTCGACGTAGTCGAGGTAGTCGTCGGGAAGTTCCGCAAGTGCGCGGAGCGGGATGGTCGCGACTGCCGCAACCGCGCAGACGGCCAGCGCGCAGACCTTCGACCTTGGACTTTCGACCTTTGACTTTTGACTTTTGTTCATAGTAGAGTTCTCCTTTTTCGCCATCCATTCTACTCTTCCGCCAACATGAAAAACACCACGGATTGCGGAAAATTTTTTTCCTGTTTGAATACTAATTGAAGATGCGCTATAATTGAGTTTATGCAAAAAAACAGGGAAACGAAGAATGTCGCGGTGTTGTTTTCTCTTGGCCTCAAGGGCCAGCGCATGACCTTCCGCGGAATCTTGGACTATGCCTCAAAGCACGGTCCGTGGTTCTGCAAGATGATGGAGGGGCGCCTTGGCGAACAGTGGTTCGGCCTCGGCAGAAAGGGCGAAATCGACGGCGTAATCATGTCGATGACAACGCGCCGCACATCGCAGACAGTGGCGGCGCTGGGGGTGCCGGTTGTCTTCGTGGAGCCATATCCTGAAATGCTGAAGCCGGACTGGCCCATCCAGGGCGCCCCTTGGGTTGGGCGCGACTCCTACGCCATCGGCGCGACGGCGGCCCGCTACTACATGGAGCGCGGCTACAAGTCGTTCGCATACATCGATGTTCCCGACGGCAAGTTCTGGAGCTTAAATAGGCGGCGGGGATTTGCGGAGACGCTGGCTGCCGCCGGCTACAAGTGCGAAGTCTATGACCAGTTCTCCGCGCGCGAGCGGCGCAGCTGGCCGCTGGAACGCGTCCGGATGGTGAAGTTCCTAAAGGCGCTGCCGCGCCCGACGGCCGTGCTAGCGCCAATGGACGGGCGTGCGCGGCTTGTGCTGGACGCCTGCCAGATGGCGGGGCTGCGGGTGCCGGAGGAGATCGCCGTGCTTGGTGTCGATAACGACACGCTTCTCTGCGAATCGACGGTGCCGACTCTTTCAAGCATCCATACGGGCGGCTTCCGGCGCGGACTCATCGCGGCGGAAATGCTCGACGACCTCATGCACGGGCGGGAGCCAAGCGAGCACGCTGTCCCGCTGCCGCCGATTTCGGTGGTGACGCGCGGCTCGACGGGCTACGACGCCATGCGCGATCCGGTAATCGGGCGGGCCGTGACATACATCCGCGCCAAGGCTGGCGAGGGCGGGGTGCCTGTGCCGGCCGTGGCGCGGGCCGCTGGATGCTCCCGCAGCTACCTCGACAAGGGCTTCCGTGCAAAGCTTGGGATGTCAGTGAGGGAGGCCGTGCTGAAAATGCGCATTGAATTCGTGAAGGAGCTGCTGGAGAGAAGCAACCGCTCCATGACGGAAATAGCGATGGACTGCGGCTTCGCCCGCGACAGCCATTTGGCCGTCCTCTTCAAGAAGGCGACAGGCAAGACCATGCTCCAATGGCGGCGCGAGAACCGCGAAACGCCAGACGAGTAGCGAAGCGCTGCGCGCCTCGCTACTCGTCAGGGCATTGGGGAGGGGGATTTAGCCGTTAGAGAGGTGACTTGCGACAAGCGACATGCGACTTGCTGAGGTCAAACATCTAAGCGGCCAAGGCTCTATTCTTTATCAGCGGCGGGGGCGGGCTCTGCAGCAGGCGCCGGGGCGGCTTCCGCCGGGGCCTCAACTGCTGGAGCTGCCTCTTCGGCCTTTTCCTCGGCCTTGTCAGCGGCTTCGGCTGGAGCAGCAGCATCAGCCGGAGCGGCGGCATCAGCCGTCTCGTCAGCGGCCTCTTCGGCGAGCGCCGCGTCGGCGACTGCGGGCTCTTCAGCCGCAACAGGCGCCGCCTCGGGGGCGGGAAGCGTCTGGGCCGCCGGCTTCGCGACGCCATCCGTCACGGAGCCTGTCCCGGCTGTGCGGATATGCGCGTTGATGATGGACAGCGCAATCGTGATCGAGAGGAAGAGGACGCCAAGCACAATCGTCGAGCGCGTCAGGACATTGCCCATGTCCGCGCCGAAAACGGCCTCGCCGCCGCCGAAGGTGACACCCGCCCCGGCGCCTTTGTTGCGCTGTAGGAGGATGACGCCTACCAGCATAATGCAGACTATTACCAGGACGAACTGAAGGATTCCGGTGAGAATTGACATTGGTTGTCTCCTTTGGCGACGGGTTGGATGTTAGTTCTTCAGGTC
>JAGCUY010000059.1 GCA_017962605.1 Kiritimatiellia bacterium
AGACGTTCTCGATGTGCGAGAAGTCCGCGACGGTGTCGAGCGTGCCGAACGCCTGCGGCACGTGGAACATGTAGCCCGGGTAGAAGAACTTGTACTTGTTCTCCCACCACCATTCGCCGCCCTTCGCGCCGAGGTCCTTGCCCTTGAACTGCTTCTCCATGATCTCGCGGGCGTACTTCATCTGGTTGGCGACGATGTCCTTGCGGCCGTCGAAGCCGAACACGAGGTACGCGCCCTTGTCGAGGTTGATGCCGAACACCTTCGAGACGTGCGTCTTCGTCTCCGTCTCGTCGTAGAGGCGCATCGCGCACGGACCGAGGCGCGAGCGCATGAGCGTGGCGCCGGCCTGCATCGCCGTGTGGAAGTCCTTGAAGATGTAGGCGCGGAACTCGCGGGCCTCGGGCTGCGGATGGACCTTCAGCGTCACCTCGGTGATCACGCCGAGCGTACCCTCGCTGCCGAGGAAGAGCATCGTGAGGTCGGGACCCGACGCGTGGCGCGGCACGGGAAGCGTGCGGATGATCTCGCCGGTGGGGGTGACCACCTCAAGCGACATCACCATGTCCTCGATCTTGCCGTACTTCGTGGAGAGGACGCCCGTGCCGCGGTGCGCGAGGAAGCCGCCGATCGTCGCGCAGGCGATGGAGGCAGGCAGGTGCATCGTGGAGAATCCCTCCTTGTTGCAGTTCCATTCGAGGTGGCGCGCGATGATGCCGGTCTGGTAGCGGACGGTGTAGCTCTCCTTGTCCACGCCGTAGTATTTGTTCATGCGCTTCATGTCGAGGACGATGCCGCCGTAGATAGGCAGCGCGCCGCCCTGCGAGCCGGAGCCGCCGCCCCAAGGCACCACGGGGATCTTGTACTGGTTGGCGATCTTCATCACCTTGGCGACTTCCTCGGTGGAGCCGGGATGGACAATGAAGTCAGCCTGCGGACATGGCTTGCCGCGGTCGTGCCACATCTCAGGAATCCAGTAGTAGTCGATGGAGTGGCCGAATTTGTCGGCGAACTTGACATCGACGTTGGCGTCGCCAACGGCGTCGGTTAGTTCTGTTCGAATCATCTCGAACATGTAGCTTGATGTCTGTATCTTCATGGTTAGTTCCTTAACGGAGGTTGAAAAGTTGAGAGTTGAAAGGTTGAAAGGTTGAGAAGTTGGGAAGTTGGGAAGTTGGGAGGTCAGCTGTTGTAAACTGGGGCGAGGGCGTCGTGGATGGCGCGGTAGCGGTTGAAAAGGGTTGCGTATTGCGCGGCTGCGGCCGGGTCAGGCTCTACGGTGCGGTCGATGTGAAGGCACTTGGCCACGGCGTCCTTGACATCGGCGAAGACGCCAATGCCTACGCCGGCCAGCAGAGCCGCGCCGAAAGAGGCGTCGCCTGGCGAAGGCACGGCAACGGCGCAGTTGAAGACATTGGCGACGATCTCGCTCCAAATCGCGGAGCGTGCGCCGCCGCCGATGAGGAAGATGCGCTTTACGGGGAGTTTCATCTCCTCCAGGGTGCGGTAGCAGTCGCGGAGCGAGAAGGCGACGCCCTCCATCAGGGCGCGGGCGAAGTCGCCGCGCGTCGAGGAGATTGAGACGCCCGTGAACGAGGCGCGCAGGTTGGCATCCCAGTAGGGGCAGCGCTCGCCTTGGAGGTAGGGGTGGAACATCACGCCGTTCGCGCCCACGGGGGATGCGGAAGCCTCGGCGTCGATGAGGGAATAGAGGTTTTTCGGTTCCCCGTTCCCCGTTCCCTGTTCCCCGTTCCCCGTTCCCTGTTCCCCATAGAATGTGTCGCGGAGCCAGCGCATGCAGAGGGCTGCGGCGTTGGTCGCGGAGACCGAATAGAACATCCCAGGCACGATGTGGCCGTAGGTGAGGGTCTTCGGGTGCGGGTGCGCCTCGGCGGTCATGGAATTGACGTTGCCGGCGGTGGCGAGCTTGATGATGAGGTCGCCCGGCTCAACCGCGCCCGCGCCGTAGTCTTCGACGGCGCTGTCGCTGGAGCCGCAGATCACCGGCGTTCCGGCGGGAAGGCCGGTGAATGCCGCCGCTTCGGCCGTGACATGGCCGACAAGGTCGGTGGGGGCGATGAGGCGGGGGAGCTGTTCAAGACGGAGCCCGGCCATTTGGACAAGCTCCTCGTCCCAAGCCTGCCGAGCCATGTCGAAGAAGAGCGTGCCCTGCGCCTCGATGTAGTCGGTGGCGGCCTCGCCGGTGAGAAGGTAGCGCACGTAGTCCTTCACGAAAAGCACATGCTCGGTGCGCTCCAGCGCCTCAGGCTCGTGGGCCTTGAGCCACATCATCTGCGGCAGCGTCCAGGTCGGCGCCGGCATCTGGTAGCAGCGCTTGAAAATCCGCAAGTGCGGCGCTTCGCGCTCGCCCTCGCGGCAGGACGGGGTGCGCAGCGCCTCGCATTCGGCGGTGGCGCGCTGGTCGGTCCACATGATGGTGCGGCGAACAGGCCGCCAGGCCTTGTCCAGCAGCACTGCATTGTGCGTGGAGCCGTCAAGGGCCAGCGCCGAAACATCGGCCAGGTTCACGCCCCTCGCGGCGAGCTTGGCAAGCGCGTCACGAAGGGCATTCCACCAGTCAGACGGCTCCTGCTCGCTCCAACCCGGATGGTCGTGGTAGGTGGCGAACTCCACGCTCGCCTCGCCGGCGAAGGAGCCGTCTTGGCGGAGGGCCGTTACCTTGCACCCGCCCGTGCCGTAGTCGATGCCGAGGAGAAGAGACATGAGTTGAGAAGTTGAAAAGTTGAGAAGTTGAGAGGGCTAGTTTCCCTTGACCCAGGCGTGGGCGGGATCCATTGACGAAATGAGTCCCCTGCCCTGCGAGCCGGCCATGGTCCAGAGGTAATACATCAAGTAGCCGGGTGCGCCGACGAGCGGGTGGTAGCCCTGCGCGATGGCGACGGTGTCGTATGACTGGACGCGATATGCCTCGTTCACCGAGCCGTCGGGCTGGTAAACGGCCTGGAAGCCGAATCCCTGCGGCGGATCGTAGAGGTAGAAGTAGGTTTCCTCCATGTCGAGTTCGCGCGGCGGGTCGTTCACATCGTGGCGGTGGCTGGGATAGCCGCTCCAGTTGCCGCTGGGGATCATGCCCTCGCCGATGTAGAAGTGCTCGGAGTCGAACTTCTCGTCGAGGATAATTTCCGAAGTGCGGGTCCAGTTGTCGCGACCCAGCTCGATGTGGCGGGTGTCCTCGGGTCGGATGAGCGTGGGCTTCGCCGTGTCGCGCGTGGCGGGCGACTCGTTCCAGGCCAGTTCGACATCGGAGAGCGCTTCAACTGTGAAGGCTGTGCGACGCGGGAGGTAGAGGCAGTGCGGCTTGCCGGTGAAGGGCGAGGTGCGGCCGTCGGCGACGGTGAAGGCCCAGCCTTCGCCCTTGGCGGCGAAGTTGCCGCCGATAAGGACGAGGGCGAGTTCATTCTCGCCGGTCTCGCCAGCGTAGGATGTGCCCTTGGCGAGCTTGAGGAGGCCAAAGCGCGTGAGCTTCATGCCGTATTCGCCAACGTCAAAGATCTTGTTGTAGCCCTGGACGGGTTTGAGGGGGATGCGTAGGTTCATGGGAGTTTTAGAAGTTGAGAGTTGAAAGGTTGAAAGGTTGAAAGGTTGAAAAGTTGGGAGGTTTTTCGGAAGCCGGTTGCAATCGGTGGCCGGAGGCCGAATACCGGCTGTCGATTGCTATCGGCTACCGGCGGTAGATTATTTAACCAAATGGAATTCGATGCCGAGGTTGCGGCAGAGGTCGGAGAGGGCCTGGGCCTGGTCGCCATACATGAGGGCGTAGTGGTGCTCCCAGCCGTTCTCGATGACCTCCTTGCGGACGGCGTCGCAGCCGGCGTCGAACTTGATCTTGAGCGGATTGCCGCGCACGAAGAGGTCGGTGTCGAGGCCGTCGCCAGTGCAGACAAGCATGCGGAAGCCGTCGCCGTCGCGGGTTTCGCCAAGGCGTGCGAGCGTTACGCGGCCCGGCTTGAGCGGGAACTCGTCGGTGACACCCTTGACACCGCCGCCCTCGACCGTGGCCGAGCAGTGGAGCGAGGGCTGGTAGCCCTGCTTGCAGAGGGAGCAAGGCGCGGCGCCGCAGTGCCAGCAGACGCCGTATTCGCCCTCGCAGATGATGAGGTCGCAGAAGAAGGGCTTCTCGCCGGAGAGCTCCTGTCCGATGCGCATCATCACTGCGCCGTAAACGTCGCCCTCGCAGGCGCAGAGATGGCCGTGGTTGGTGAGGTGGCCCATCGTCGAGCAGACGGCAATGCCGTAGAACTCGTTGAGGATCACCTCGGGCCAGCAGCGCATGGCGAGGGTATCGACGAGGAACTTCTTCTTCGTCTTGACGATTGCGCCGTAGAGGCGGGCGGCCTTCTCGAACTGGTCGCCGCGCGGGCCGTCGGTGGGGTGGCACGGGGCGTCGCCGAGAATCTCCGCCTTGGCTGCGGCGAGTTCGTCGTCGGCCAGCTTCTGGGCGACGGTGAAGACTTCATGCTCGGTGATGATCTTGACTTCGGGGCCGAGGAGGCGGCGGAGCAGCATTTCCGAGCAGCAGGAGGTATAGAAACCGGGAACACGGCCGCCGATGAGGCCGATGCGCATGCGCTTGAGGGTCTTCATCGTGCGGGCGACGTTGATGGCGCGGGTGAGCTGCGCCGCCGCGTCGTCGGTGCCAGGCTGAGCGTGGACGTGGAAGTACGGGATGTGGAGGCGATACATGTGGTGGGCATTCATGTTCGCCGCGCAGAAGCTGTTGTTCTGGAGACGCCCGCCATTGGGGTCGGGCTCCTTCATAGACCAAAGGATGACAGGAATGTTGCCAAGGCGCTGGGCGAACATCGGCGGCACCACGCCGAGGGAGAAGGTCATGAAATGCACCAGTAGCGCGTCGGGGCGGTCTTTCTCGAACTGGTCGAGAAGCTCGACGGCCTCATCCTCAAGGGTGAGCATGTGGTCGGGGGCGAGAACCTCGACGCCTGGGAGTTTTTTGAGGAAGGAGAGGGCGTCAACGCGCGCCGCTTCCAGTGTATCGTTTGTCCAGTTAACCTTGGACAGAGGGAGGTATCCGATTTTGAACATAATAAGTATGGGGTTGAGAGTTTAAAAGTTGAAAAGTTGAAAGGTTGAGAAGTTGTTTTTTTTCGGAAGCCGGTTGCAATCGGTGGCCGGAGGCCGAATATCGGCTATCGGTTGCTTTCGGCTACCGGCGGCCGATGGTTTTTGAGAAAATCATCCACTTCCTCGCGGGTGGGGGCGCTGGGCGGGCGGCCGGAGAGGCCACGGCACTTGATGGCCGAGACGGCGGCGGCGAAGCGCTGGCAGTCGAGTAGGTCATGGGTTTCAAGGTAGCGCACCGCGAAGCCCGTGTGGAAGAGGTCGCCGCAGCCAGTCGTATCGACGACCTTCTCCACCTTGAAGGCGGGGCACTTCACGAAGTCCCGGCCATCGTAGCACATCGAGCCACGCGCGCCCATCGTCGCGCCGCAGACCTTGGGCCGATACTTCGGCCACATCTGACGGACGGCCTCTTCGGCATTGTCAAGGCCGGTGACCTTCTGGATGCACTCCTCCGAGAAAATCAGGATGTCGGCGAGGGGGAGCAGCTCCTCCATGCCATCGCGGACGGTGCCGGCATCGTAGTTCACCAGGACGCCAGTCTCGCGCGCCACCTTGGCCGCGGCGATTGCGCCGGCGGCGTTGTGGCCGTCGAGGTGCAGCACCTTGGCGCCCGCGATGGCCTCGGGGTCGATTTCATCGGCCGCCAATTCGGTCAGCCCCTCGCGCGTCCAGGCGCATGAACGCGCGCCCGTCTTCTCCTCAATCCAAATGTAGGCGATGGCGCTCGTGGCGCCCTTGCGAACCTTGACCATCGAGGTGTCAACATGCTGCGCGGCGAAGTCGGCCAGAATCATGCGGCCGTCGGCGTCGTCGCCTACCGTGCCGACGAAGGCAGTGCGCATCCCCAGCGCGGCTGCGCCGGCTGCGGCATTCCCCGCGGGGCCGCCGCCAAGGATGGCGTGAGATAGCATCCGCACCTTGGTGTCATGCGGGATGAAGGGGAGAACGGCCAGGTGGTCGTTCGAGCAAAAGCCAAGGGAAATGTAGTCGATTTCTTTCACAACGGTAATAATTCTACCAAATCGAAAATGAAAAATCAAGAAATTTTTTGAAAAGAAATGAAAAGAAATGAGAAGGGAACGGGGAATGGGGATTAGGGACTAGGGGCTAGGGGCTAGGGGCTAGGGAATGGAAATGTGAAAATGTGGAAATGTTGCCAATTACCAATGTTGCCAATGGCCAATCCCGAATCCCGACGGTTTCGGTGTGCCGGCGCAGTGGCGTCACAATGGGGGCTAGGGGGCGGTCATGACCGGGAAGTAGTCGCAGACACGGGAGACGGAGTCAGGCACGGGAACGGTCGAGAGCCAGGCGGCGCAGGAGTCCTTGTCGGCCGGATCGAAACCATGCATGCCGTTGAGCGGCTTTACCCCCATGTCGCTTGGACAGAACTGGACGCCGGCATCTGCTAGGAAGATTTCGTCGCCGAACTTGTGATCTTCGCGGAAGATGCCGTGGCGGCGCATCTCATCCTCGTCGAGCCAGTGGCCTGGGAAGCCGGCAAAGGCATCTTTCACCTTATCCCTTGCGCCATCCTTGAGCCACCAGAAGCGCGCCATGGTGGAGTCGATTGCGCTGGCGTAGTCCTCGCCCCAGCGCAAGCCGGTCTTGGCAAGGGCCGCAGGGGCATCGACGGTGCCGCGCAGAGGCGTCATGCCGTGGTCGGAGAAGACTGTCAGCTCGAATGGCCGACCGCCCTCCACCAGCGCCGCATGGAGCGCGCGGATGGTGTCGGCGTATTTCTCGACCTTGGGCCGCAGGACGTCGTCGCGACCGACGTTGTCGTGCTGGAGGGCATCGAAGGCCGCCGAATAGACGAATGCCCGATCGACCGCCCCTTTGCGGAATAACTCCGAGGCGCGGCGGAAGTTCTCATCCTCCGAGAGCCGCCAGTTGGAAATATGGTATTTCAGCCCCTGGCCGCTCCAAACATCGGCCAAGTTCTTGACGGGCGCGAGGCCACCTGAGACGAACAGGTCCTTCTTCTCGCAGTAGTCAAGCTTGGGCAGCCGCTCGACGGGAACGCCGTAGAGCTGGAAGTATCCGGTGAAGCCATAGAGGCGCTTGATAAGCTTCGAAAGCTGGTGGCGCACCCTGCCCCGCCGCCAGAAAGAGCGCGGGCGCAGAAGCGGCGCAAGCAGGCGCATCGCCTTGAACGGGCTTCTGTCGGGCGCCCAGTCGTAGAAGGCGAGATGTCCATGGACGGACGGACGCTCGCCCGTGAGAATCGTGGGGATGGCGGTGCAGCTGTAGCCAAACTGCATCTCGATCTTCCTGCGGTTTGGCAGGAGGTCGCGCAGGAATGAGTAGCGCTCCACCTGCTCCCAGCCCAGCGCATCAACAAAGACAAAAACCTTTACAACATCCTTGCTCATTTCTTCTCCAATGCCTCCGCCAGGGCGGCCACATTACCAGGCGGCACCAACGTCGCCTTGCCGCCGCAAGCCTCCGGCAAGCCGCCAATCGCAAAGGCCACGACAGGACGCCCCAACGCCACTGCCTCGGCGGCGACTAATCCATACGGCTCCTGCCAGAAACTCGGCACCACCACGCATGCGGCGCGGCGCATCCAGTCCTGCGGGTTTTGCTGGAAGCCGTTGAAGCGAACGCGGTTGGCCAGTCCCAGCCGTTCCGCGAGGGCCTTCAGCTTGCCTTCCATATTGCCTGTGCCAACGATGTCGAGTGTGCGAGGCGTCTTCATCTGCGCCATCGCCTGCAATAGCAGCTGCACGCCCTTGCCGCGAATCAACTGACCAACGAAAAGGAGGTCAATGTTGGGAGGACAGGAGGGACTAGAGGGACTGGAGGGACTAGAGGGACTAGAGGGACTGGAGGGAGTAGAGGCCATTACCGGTGGCTCGACTGCGATGTGGTCTGCGGGGAGCCCGTTTGCCACCAGGCGCGACTTCATGAACTCGGAGATGACGACGATCTTCCTGAAACGAGCCATGACGCGCTTGCGCCGAGACTGCGAGAAGACGCGCTTCAGGGCTGCCTTCCAAGAGCGACATGCCGGCGCGCAGAATATGCAGGGGAAGATGCCGCTTCGACGAGAGCAGTTGTGGCTGAGGGGCGTGTAGGCGTAGGAGCGCGGGCAGATTGGATCGTGGTCGTGGACGTAGTAGGTCGTCTTCTCCGGCGGGAAGAGCGAGAGCGTCTTGACATCGGAGCACTTGTGGACGATTATTTCGTCGTAGGCGCTTAGGTTCCGCCGTTCCCCGTTCCCCGTTCCCCATTCCCCGATCTCCACCTCATGGCCTTCGGCGCGGAGGCGCTCCGCGTGACGCTCGGCGAAGATTTCAATTCCGCCCCGCACATTCGCCTTCTCTAGATAAATCAGAATCTTCATCTCATCCCTTTCCAATGTGAGAGGCGCTGGACGAGGCGGCGGATTGGCGCGGCGGGGATTTCACCCCACCCCCGAGGACACGATGCCAGGTAGGCCCAGTCGCGAAGCGTCTCGCGCGCCGCGCCGGCAAGTTCCCGCACAAGCGACGGCTTGCCGCCGAAGATGATGCGGTCAGCACAGCCCTCGCCCCGGAAGCGCTTTGCAAGCTCCTGAACGGAGTAGTTGTGGGAATGCTCGACATGCGCATCTGGACAGTAAACGACCTTCACAGGGTCGTCCGCCAGCCGCGAGTTGCGCCAAGTCCACTCGACATCCTCCGAGTAACGGATATTCTCGTCGAAGGGCACGTCAGTCAGGTTCTTCCGCCATGTGGCCGAACTCGCCAGAGAGAAGAAGAACTTCCAAGTCGCTTGGACCTTCCCGTCGCCAAAGGCCCGCTCGGAGTCCTTTCGCACAAGCATCTTCGCATCCTTGCGCGGCAACTGGTTCGCAAAGGCAAAGGCGCGCCTGTTGGCGAGCAGCGGACGCACCAGAGCCTCAAGCCAATGCGGGTCGCATGGCACGGCATCGGAGTTGTTGAAGACTACGATATCCCCCTTCGCCTCGCGCACCAGCATGTTCAGCGTGCGGCCGGGCCTATACTCACCGGCAGGACGCTCAACGAACCTCACTGGGAACTTCGCAGCCTCGGCGCGGGTGGCGTCGGTTGAGGCGTCGTCGCAGACGATCACCTCGAATGGCGGTGGCCACTGCGAGAATATTCCCGAAAGGGTTTTGGCGATGAGGGTCTCGTCGTTGCGCGCCCTGACGAGGACGCTAACGCGCGGCCACCCCTCCGGCACGGAGCCAGTGAGGCGGGAGACTAAATTGGCGCGGGCGGCTTCGAGGCGAGAGGTGAGCGCCGAGTATGCGGCGTCGCGGACCTTGTCCCAGTCGCCCCTATCCTTGAGTGCGGAAAGGACATGGCTCGTCACGGCATCCCAATCGCAGTTGGCGACATCCCCCTCGACTGTGCGCCCGAAGTTCGACAGCCAGTTAGCCAGTTTGGAGCCACGCGCGATGCCGAGGCCGGGCGTTCCCGCATTGGCGGCGAGGATGAGCAGATGGAGCCTGCTTGACAACACGACATCGCACTTCGCAGCCGCCTCCATCACCGCCTCGGGCGTCGTGCCCTTGATGCACTCGACGCCCAGCCCCTCCATCAGGGCGCGGTCGGTCTTGGGGTTCATCGGGATGCCGACGATCTCCGCACCGGATGCGCGGACGGCAGCGATCATGCGGCGCACGCCATCAAGGTCCGCGACCTGCCTCTGGGTGGAGATGCAGAGGCCAAAAATTGGAAATTGAGAATTGAAAGTGGAAAATGGATAAGGAGACACCTCACTTCCACGTTTTCCATTTTCCATTTTTCCTTTTCCATTTTCCATCAGTATCGCGGTGTCGGCGGCTATGGAGGCGTTGGGGTAGCCCATCGAGGCGAGCATCGCCGCGCTCTGCGGGTCACGAAGCCATACGCCCTTGCATCGAGGCAGGACAGAGGCGATGCGGCTTTTCAGCCGTTCGCGCAGCCGCCGTTCATGCCATCCGACAAGCCCGAAGAGCGAAAGGACCATTCGCCGCTTCCCATGCGCTTTGAAGAAGACGGGATTGAGCTGGTCATCCATCCCGACACCCCAGATGAATGTAGCGACGCCAGCCCCCTGCGCCATTTCAAGGAGGTCGAGGGCGACATGCGGGTAGTCGGAAAGTCCAGTTGCGCCGCACCAGACGTAGGCGTCGTGCCTGCGAACCTCATCCGCGAAGCCGTCCAGCGGGCATCCGGCAAAACCGAATGGCGGCACTACCTTGACACCGAGCAGGCCGGCGGTGGCTTCGTCAGCGGTGGCCACGGTCAGTTCGACGTCCGGGATGGAGTCCTTCAGCATCCTAACGACGGAGGCGATAATGGCCTCGTCGCCGATATTGTCGCAACCAAGCGGTATTCCCCCAAGGAGTATTTTCACTTTCCAGTTCCTCCATGCCAGGTGACGATTTCCTCAGGCGCGCGGCGCGGAGAGGCGGCCACGTCGAACTCCTCCGGCGGCATTCCGCAGGCAAGGACCTGGGCTATCGCCTCGTTTTCAGGGATGCCGAGAAGACGGTGCGCCTCGCGGTCTGTCGCCGGCTCAACGGACCAGTGCAGGATGCAGTGCGCTATGCCATGGTAGTGGAGGGCGTAGCAGAGGTTCATCACAAAGATGCCGCCGTTCACATAGGCGTCGTGGCGCTCCCAGCCCCAGCGGACGGCGGAGAGGTCGGCCGTGACGACGAGCGCCTTGTCGGCATCTGCGCCAAAGCCGCGCGTGCCGCCCTGAAGGGCGAAGAGGCGTTCACGGAGAGAAGGGTCGTCGATGACATGGACACGGGCGTGCTGGCGGTTGCAGGCGGATGGCGCGGTCGAGGCAAGGGCGAGGGCGGCATCAAGCGTCTCTCTTGGTATTGGCCCGGCGAAGTGGCGGCAGACATGGCGCGAGGCGGCGAAGGCTGGGAATGGCGCGTCCTTGGCCGAGAAAAACTCCTCACGGGTGACATGTGGCTCCAGGGCGGAGGGAACGTCCGGACGCGCGGCGAGGAAGGCGTCGAGGCGCTTCATCGGTTCAGGCCAGTCGCGGTGGAGTTCGCGGTAGGCGCGGAGAACGGAGACGGCATGCCGGACCGGCGGCTCGTCTGTGCCGAAGCGGCGCTCAAAGGAGTCAATGAGGTTCATTAGGTGGAGGACGGCGCCCTTGCCGAAGCCAAGGCGGCGGCGGGGCATGGTGAGGCCCTTTTCAAGGACATGGTAGCCCATGACGATCTCGGCACAGGCGGCAGCCTTGCGGTCGAGGTGTAGCGCTCCGGCATGGGCGAGGAACTGCGCCTTGTCGTAGGCGAAGCCCCGCGACGCCTCTCGCCGCGCCTTCATGCGCAACAGTGCCGCCTCCAAGCGGCGCTTGAGGTTTTTCAAAAAAACAATCATCTTTTCAAGTCAGCGTTGCCAAAACATTGCATTACATTATACCATGCCTGGTGCCCCTTCTGAAAGAGACTATGGTATAATACTCCATCAAAAATGGAAGAAGTTTTGATCAGGGAAGAGACAGCAAAGGCCGCGCCTCCCAAGAAGGGGAGGCGGCGCCGTTCTTTTCAATTATCGTCCCTTGCTGCGACGTGGAGCGCTATGTCCGCGAGTGCTTCGAAAGCCTTTTGACGCAGCCATTCGGCGACTGGGAATGCCTGGTAGGCGTGGAAACCTCCAAGGACGCCACGGAGGCCATCGTCCGCGAATACGCGGCGAAGGACAAGCGGTTCAGGGTCTTCACCGGTCCGCGCAGCGGCTCGTGCTCGGCCTCGCGCAACACCGCCACTGACATGGCGCGTGGCGAATACGTCATCTTCCTCGATGGCGACGACACCATCGCCGAAGGCTGCCTGCAGCGCCTCCACGACAAGATTGCCGCCCGCCCCGGCGCAGACATCTACCCCTGCGCCATGCGGGTATTCAACGAGGTCACGGGCAAGGATGAGCCGCAGCGCGACAACTACCCGGCCGACTTCTCCGACGAACTGACCGGCCCTGAGGCGACCCTGATGATCTACAAGCTGCGCAGGGACCCCTGCCCCATGCTCCAGCTTTCCGTCTTCAGGCGGCTGCACCTCGTTGAAAATGGGCTCAAGTGCCTCTACGGGCACAAACGGCAGGACAGCGAGTTCGCGCCACGCGCGCTGTATCTGGCGAAACGGGTCATCCCCATCCACGAGCCCTTCTACATCTACCGCATGAGGGAGAACTCCGTCTCGATGCTGAACAAGAACACCGGATACTACCTCAAGGACTACTCCGGCATACTGAAGTCGCTGCTGGCGTTCCACGCGAAAGTCTCGCGCGAGAAAGGCTTCGACCGGCGGATATCGGAGTTCTGGGCGCGCCACTGGATGAATTGGATCTGCTACTACTGGTTTGCGCCACGGGTGATTCACGGAACGCCCCGCGCCCGCAGGCGCGAAGTGCTCAAGCCGGTGTTCGCGGAAGGATTCGGCGACTTCGACCTATTGTGTCGGGCGGCGACGCGCCCCCGCCGCATAGCAGCGCTGTTCGTGAAGCTCTTCGTGCGCTGCCGGGCGCTTGCCTGGCTGGCGGACGCCTTCTTCCTCTTCATCTACTACCCGCTCGTCGGCGTCCGCGACAGCACCCACTGCACCAGTTTTTAGTATTGTTTGGCTGACTGTGATGGCGCATGTGTGGTGGGCGGCGTCATGGGTATCATCGGCTTTCTCCGAAAAACCTTCTCTCTTGGCCGACATCGGGGAATGCGCGGGGCCAATCCGCCTGCGGCGGACGCTCGCGGCAGACACCAGTCTGGCCGCTTCGCTAGGTTGTCACCCGCGCCTTCCCTCGATCTCGGGCAAGCGGTTTTTTGGCGGAGAAAGCCTCAACATGCCACTTTTGGGTGGTTGCCCTTTGGCGGGTGACGCCCGGAGCCGCTAGGCTTTGCGGGCGAAATCCCCCCTTGCGCGGCCATCGCGGGCGATTTGCGGGCCTACGGAAGCGGCCTCGCAACTCGCCTCACGCTGACCACGCCATCCATGATTCCACCCGCAAAGGCCGTCGCCTGTCCGGCTTACCCCCGCCAGGGCCTGTGCCGAGGCGTCTGGCAAATCCAGCTCGGGAAGTCCATGCATGGCATCGCAAACCCGCAAAGAATACCACGGTCGGACACTCATGAGGCCACGCGCAGAGAAAGCGACGGGGGACGTGAGGAGGCAAAGCGACGGCGGAGGCGAAGCGGGCGCGGATGGCCGCCTAGGCCGCGGCGGGTTGCGAGGCCGCTTCCGTAGGCCCGCAAGACGCCCGGCATCGGCGGAACAAGCGCGTCCGCGAGCCGACGCCTAGCGGCTGCGGACGAACGTCCTCCTTGGAGCGCACGGTTGCAAGATGGCGATTCGGTCGTTTTTCCCGCGAAAACCGCCGGGCCGAGATTGAGGCAAGGCGGCAGCCCCACCTAGCGAAGCGGCAAGACTGGTGTCTGCCGCGAGCGTCCCCGCCTGCGGGGATGGGGGTGCCGCATTGTCCAATATCGGCCCGGAGAGAATGGTTTTAGGGAAAAACAGGCCAATGGTCTACGCCCACGCCTTGCCAGAACGCGCAAGATGTCCATCTCACAATATCCCCATATCGCAGCGTCTCATATTATCGGGGATACTGCATGGCACAGCGGAGCGCGCACCCCTATCGCTCAAAGGAGGACTTTTCGGGAAGGATGGATTCGAAGGCGGCGGCGACGGCGGCGAAGCAACGCGCGGGGTCGGCGTTGCGCTCCGTGTCGTTCATGCAAATCATGGGGCAGGCCTGCCTCTTGATCAATCCGCACACTTCGTCGAGACTGCCTTCGTCCAGCATCAGCGACTGGCCATAGCGCTTCTCATTGACGGGGTTGAACCGACCGGAAACCATGTTCCAGGCGCACGCGAGCCAGTGGTTGACACCGTTGTCAATGCGGAAGCGGCTCCGTGAAGACCTGTCCATCACCTCCGGCTGGACGCGCCAGATCTCCTCGAAGGTCGATTTGAGGTGCGGATAGGGAAGATGGCCAAAAGTCCCAGGAATCACGGTCCTGTTGACCGCGAAGGAAAGGATGTTCTTCACGGCCCGAGCCAGCCCCAGCGCGCGGACATCGACAAACTTCCGGATGTTTTTTCGCACAAGGCCGTTCACATCCAGCCCGCGCTTGAGGATGCCGCAGTTGTTGATTACGACGCGGCTCGCGGTGGAGCAACCTAGCCACATAGGGATTCCGAGGTCGCAGGAGAGCACGGGCAGTCCACCCCTGAAGAAGTGCGTCGGCTGGACGGGCCGCAGGAAGAACATGTCGTCGTTGAACAGGACGAAGCGCTCCGAGAGGTCCGCTATGCGGAAGAGGTTTAGCTCGATGGTGTCGGAATGGAAGGTCGGGAGGTATTCGGACGGGATGTAGTCGGTGTGGTTGACGAGGCGCAGCCTGGGGTTGGATTCGTCGAGCCAGCCGGGCTTCTGGCCGCATGTGACAAAGAAGATGCTGCCGAACCATGGGGCGAAGCGCTCGACGGCGCGGAACCAGTATTTGAGCAGGCCGTAGTCACGGTAGCGGCAGTCGGCGTTTTGCTCGCCGCCGGCGCGCGGCTCGGCGGACGCGCCCTCATACTGGTGCTTCGTCGCGAGCCACGCAGGATCGTCGCCATCGACCCATGGCAGGACAAAATCAATTCTTTCCATGCTTTTTCCTCTTTCCAGTAAACTTCCCTGCGAGCTCCACTGCATCGCGGCGGAACAGGACAAGGACGAGCGAAGCCGAAACCGCCCCCGCGACTGCTGCCTTTGCCAGAAGGCCATTCACGCCATCAATCCCAACAAGCCTGGTGGACGCCCACGAGGCGGCGCAGAGCGCGGCAGAAAGGATGGCGAAACGCAGCTGTGAACGCCAGTATTGGCGCGACTCTGCCCTGCCGAAGAAGGAGGTGAACACCACGAACGACTCCCATGGAATCTGGATGAAGGCGAAGCTGATTATCGTGGATGCGATCACGCCGTCAAGCTTGAACTCCTCGGGGAGGAAGATGACGAAGAGGATGTTGGTCCCGAGGTTCACCACGCCGGCCACGATGGGCTTCCACCTGTCCTGCCTCCAAATGGCGGCGGCCGACTTGAAGGAAAGGAGGACCTGGCGCGACTGCATGATGTAGAAGTAGAGGACCATCAAGACGGGCGTGAGCGCGTGGCGGACAAGATGCGCGTCGCTCTTTGTCCAGACGGCGATGAAGGGTTGGAAGAGCGCGGCCATCATGGCTGCGCAAAAGGCGACCGCCACCATCGAAAGGCGGTTCATCTGCATGAGCAGGCGGAAGTTCTCCTCCTTGGTTTCGGTGTAGATCTTGTTCCCGAAGCCGCCCGTAACCGAGGAATAGATAACGGCGACGAGGCCGGAGACGGAGGTCACGACATAGTAGTAGTTGCCATATGCGGCGACGGCGACGAGACCGAGAAATGACGAAATGACGATGTTGTCCGAAAAATGGGTGATGGCGCCGCCAAGCTTGTGCATGAAGATGGACTTGACATCCGATAATACATGGCTGCGCAGCGCGGGGTCGAGCGTCCCGCGAGGCTCGATGTCGGGGAACAGGCGGCGCGAGGCGGTGACAAGCAGGACGTTTTGAACGACTGTGAAGAGGACCGTTGAGATGACGTAGAGATAGTAGCTGCGCGTCAGGAGGAGGATGAGGAAGACGGCGACATATTGGATGACCGACACCGCCGTGCGGATGTTGGTGACTACGTCGTTCCTATGATGGGCGCCAAGGACGACCCCGCGGTAGGCGAAGAGGAAGTAGCTGGCGGCCGTGTTGACCAGATGGATGAAGTAGAGGACGCGCAGGTCGATGTCGGGCGGGACGCTGCCATGGACAAGATGGCCGATGAATGGGAGAAGGCAGAGTCCGATGCCGAAGATGGCGGCGCCAACGCAGCGATAGACCTTGCGGTAGAACTTGAGGTAGGCGCAGAGGAGTTCCCGGTCATCGTCGGCGACTGGCTTGTACATCGAGCAGACAACGGCCTGGCCAAAGCCAAGTTCGGCGAGCATCAGGACGCCGAGGATTGAGCCGAAGAGACCGTTTAGTCCGAGATAGGCGGGGCCGAGCAGCCACAGGAAGAGCGTGCGGTTGAGGAACGGGAAGACTAGGCGGATGCCGCTGTTTAGGGCATTCGCGAGCATGTTCCTCTTCGTGTTTTTGACAAAATCAAGTTTCATTTTTTTAAAAGTCTTCTCTTGAGTTTGATGGCGCGCCAGACCCATGGAGCCAGCGGCGCGATGGCGCGGAAGAGCGGCCACCAACGACGCCTGAGGGAAAGTGGAACCTCATTCGGCTTGACTACGCCCTGCGCGACAAGCCAGTCCACGACAGCGAGAACATCGTCATGCCATCTGGACGAGCGGGAATTCCACATCTGCCACGGCTTGGGGTTGTAGGCGAAGTGGGCGAAGTAGCGGGTCTTGTCCACGCTGCCGTTCGCCTTGTATTGTTCCGTCACCTTCGGGGCGGCGGGGTCAAAGCAAAGGAGGCTTCCAAGGACGCTCTCGTCGGTTTGGAAATAGGGTGAGCCGTGCTTCATGATGATTTCGACGTCGGCCGGCAGCACGTTCCCGATCTGCTTCTGCCAGCGCTCCATGAATGGACGCCACTTGCGGTTCAGGACAATGAAGGGCGCGTTCACGCGCGTCGGGTAGCGGCTTTCAGGCATGGCGCCGCCGCAGAACTTCTCGACATCGCGCCGCCATGCCTCGAGAGTGGCAGGCTTGAAATCGTCCGGTGGAGGCGAATACTTGCGCACGACAATCTCTTCAGGGTTGTCGCCGACAAGCCATTCGGAACAGTCGCCGATGAAGATGGCGTCGGAATCGGCCCAGCAGACCCAGTCGGTGGAGATGTCGTCCAAGTTCATGAGAAGCGGCTTCTGGCAGGTCACGCACTGCCTGGACTTGGGCAGGTCGTGAATGGCCACGCCGCCCAGCGCCAGGACGCGCCGCTTCATCGCCTCTGGCCAGTCCATGGCGCCGACGATCACGGGATGGTTCATGCCGTTGCGGCGCATGCTCGCCACCAACAGAAGGGTTCCCCAGGCGAAGACCCGGTCACCGGCAGTTACGACGGTCGAATTGAGGGTGATGGGATTGTTGGATGATGTTGACATGATACTCCTTTCCCTATGGCATGGTCCAGTAGCCGGGAAGTTTGCTGATGTCCGCCGCCGGCGCCGGACGGATGGGCGGCGGAGTTCCTGACGGGGTGAGCAGATAGCCGCAGACTGACGCCGCCGGGGCGATTGTCTCCCACACCGTGAATTCGCTCGCGGCGACTGTCAGGTTCTCGATATTCCCCCATCTGCGCCAGATCGGGCATTTAGTCGCGAACGCCTTGTCGCCGCCATAGACGAGCTCCACCGCCTTCGCCGGCATGCCGTAGGTCCAGCGATACGGCGATATCCCCGGCACATACTCGGCTATTCCATCGACATACGACGGGATGTCGAGGAAGGAAACTGGATAGACGCGCCCGAGACCGCTCGTGAGCGTGGTTCCCTGCGGATTGCATCCGTTGTGGAAGTCCAGCGCGGCATACGCGGCGTCAAGGTATTTCCCCTTCCCCGTAGCCGCGTGCGCGGCGACCAGGGTCTGCGCGCGGCGCAGCGGATGGCTCTCCCCCCAGCTCATGGCGTGGCACCATCCCTTTCCCGGGAACCACCAGGGACATCTGTAGGCATACGCCTCGTTCACCTGCTTGACCATGTCGTCCGCCCGGTGGACGAGCTTGCGCTCCCATTCCTTCGTGAGCCAGGAAGCCTCTGGAGGCAGCCCCAGGGCGTGTTCCCCGGCGAACGAAAGCGCACCCCATGTCCATTCGTTCTTCTTGAAATCCGCGAGGGTCTCCTGCTTCCTCTTCTCCAGTTCGTCGAGATACGACTTGTCGCCAGTGAGCGCGGCAAGGTTGATGGCGGCCTTAGCAAGCGCAAGCGCGGGAAGCGTCTTCGGCTCATCCCACTCAACCGTGCGGTCGTCGCGGGAGAAAAGCCCCTTCTTCTTTGAAATGTAGAAGGTCTCGTGCGCAGGATTGGCCCTTATGGCGAAGTCCCACGCCCGCTTCGCGGAATCAAGATACCTCTCCCTAAAGGCAGGATTGCATCTGGCGAGAAGCGCGGCATGCGCGGCGTAGGCCAGTGAGCTGCCGCGCGTGGCGCGCGAAACGGCGTAGCGCATCGTGTCGGTCGCCGCCACATTCCTTGTGGTGGGAACCCCGGTCGTCTCCATCCAAGTGCCGACACCGCCGTCCCATTGCTGCACGGCGAGAAGATGCCGGAGCCCCCATTCCGCCTCGTCAAGGATGTCGGGAATCCCGTTCGCGTTCTCGGGAATCGCGAGCTGCCCGTCGCCGAAGTTCGACGGCTTCATCAGGAAAACCGCGCAGAGGTCGTTGACGACGTTCAGGTGCGCAGGGCGGCGGTCGTAGTCAGCAGCGTCGTGCCAGCCGCCGGAGACGGCGATCCATTCGCCATTCTCCCAGTCGGTGTTCTGGGCGATGATGTCGAACCACCTGACACCCTTCGGCAGAGAGCCTTCCTCCGGCGCGAAAGTGCCGCGCACGACGCTGGTGTGGCATGCGCCGGCGACCCAGTGGGTGAACGGCTCCGTCTTCGCGATGCCGCAGCGCTTCTGGTAGAGGCCGCCCATGTGGACGCGGAAGGCGTCCTCTGCCGCGCCGCTCCAGATCCGGAAATCGTCGCTGCGCCCTACGCCCGGAACGCGCACGAAATATGTGCCCTCGTTCGTGACGGACGAGAAATCCATCTCGTAGGTCTCCTCGCCGGTGAACAGGGTTCCCTCCTTGGTCGTCGCGTCAGGAACGCGCACGACAGGCCGCTCGGGGCTTGAGAAAACGACATCACCCGTCCGGGCGTCAATGAGCTCCCAGCCGTTCCCCGTTCCCTGTTCCCCGTTCCCCGTTCACAGTTCCCCGTTCCCCGTTCCCTGTTCCCCGTTCCCAGTTCCCTGTTCCCCGTTCCCAGTTCCCTGTTCCCCGTTCCCCCATCTTGGCCGCCAAGGGCCAAGATTTGGTCCAAGCCATGCGCCGAGGTAGGCGAACTTGGGCTGCTCGGGCGCATAGCCGACCTGGTTGACCTTGAAGAGCGGGCTTGGTTTCTCAGGATCATAGTCCGGGAAGGGCTGGTCGCTTGTGCGGAATACGTTGTAAAGGACGCGCGCCTTCGGCTTTTCGGCTAGCGGGTCCTTCTGCCCGTTGGCCGTCGGCCAGAAGCCAGGTTCGGACGCCAGGGCACGCCCGGCGCGGTCGTCGTCCGTCTGGTAGAGAGAGGTGAAGGGGTCGAGGAAGCGCAGCATCGACGCGGCAATTATCAGAGGAATTGCGGACATGTTTCAACGACCTCCAAAAGCAAACGAATGAAAGCGCGGTAGAACTGTCCTGGACGCGGCGGCAAGACCGAGCGCCGCCGCAGAGGCCGCAAAGAATTTGAAAACCAGCCCGGGGCAAGAGATGTTGCCATACATCGCTATGTCAAGGGCGCGGATTGCGAACACGTGCAGAATATATACGGGGAACGTGAGCGAAGTGAGCGAACGGGGCCACGACACGTCGGGGAAGGCGCGCCAGGCGGCAAGGAGCGCAAAGGGCAGAGAAAGTTCGTGCAGGGCGCCCCACCAGGCGACATCCCGCGCAGCAAGGAACTGGGAGGCGAAAAGTCCAGCGGCTCCCGCGACGCCCAGGAAGGCGAACAGGGCGTTTCTTGCGGGCATGCGCAAAATCCCGAGCGAAAGCGACGCCCCGGCCATAAAGTAGAAAAGGCCGTGCACGGACACGAAGCGCGTGAGGAAACGGCATGCGCAGGAATCGTCGCCGACAAGCCTCAGCGCCGCTGACAAGGCCAGCAACGCCGCAGGAAGCGCCAGGCCCACCTTCTTCAACATTGGCAGCAAAACCCCGCTTGCGGCAACGTAGAGGAAGAGGCTGCGCACAAACCAGAGCGGGATGTTGGAGGGATAGTCGAAGGGGTATATGCCCAACCGCGCAAGGAGGGCCGCGCTGGACGGGAAGCCGGCGGTTGCCGCCGCGCCGCTGCGGAGATTCGACAATGCGGCAAGCGCCCCCTCCGCAGCGTTCCACAGCAATAGCCATAGGAAGAAGGGCACCAGCAGGCTCTTCACCCGCTTTGCCATCTCGCGCCGCCACCACGAAGGCTCGCCGAAATGCCGTGCGAGGAAAAAGCCGGAAACGACAAAGTAAAAGGGAACGCCAAGCCTGCCCAATGTTCCGGCGGAGAGGCGGACAAGCCACCATGCGGGTGTAGCCGGATCTGAAGGGACCGGCTGCGGCACATGGATCATTACTACGAAGAAGGCGCACACCAGCCCGAAACAAGCGATCTTGGAAGAAGTCTTCGCGTCAAGCAGTGGCATTTTTCTCACCTCCTGCCTGAGATTTCAATTCCGCGATCAGGTGATCCTTGTTTGCGTTCATGTGGTCGAGGAGCGCATAGAAGAAGAAAAGCAGGATGAGGTTCATCTGCATCCTCAATGTCCATTCAAGGCAGCTCTGGAGATACAGTGCTACAAATCCGCCCGCAATGCCGGCAGGGAACGCGGCGTATGGCGTGCCGGCGAATCTCTTGGTGAGCAATAGGGCAAGGACGAGATAGGACATGAACCAAAACACCATCGCCGTGAGAGCCGGAATGCCGCACTCCGCGCCCACGAGGAGATAGACCGTCTCCACGATGCCGTCCTTGAAATCCTCCCCGCGGTTGTTGCTGCGCTCGGCGCGTTCGGCGTATTCGTAGGGAGGGTTGATCTTGATGCCCCAGTTGTTGATTCCGACGCCCCGCCAGGGTTCGTCGATGATCATCTCCTTCGCGCAGAGGGCGAGCTCCACACGAGTGTTCTTGGAGGCCTCGGGCGCATTCTCGAAACGCTCTATGATGCGAGGCAGCATTAGCGAAAGCCCCACGATTCCGACAATGACGATTGGGACGGCGCGGAAAAGCATCCCCCACCTCTTTCCGCGCTTGGCGAATGTGAACGTCAGGACGAAAGTGATAAAGAACGATACGGGGATCATCGCGAGCGCGCCACGCGAATAGGTGCGCACGATGCACGCGGCCGCTGAAACGAGTGCGGCGATGTTCAGCCAGTTGTGGCGCCAGCCCTTGACCAGGAAGATGGCGAAGAACATGTTCGCGAAGGGGTGCATCGCCATGGCGAGGCCGTTCTGGTGCGGGAACACACCGTGCGGCTGATAGACGCCCGACACGTGATCCTTCACCACGAGCAGGAAGTTGAAGATGGCGAAGACGGCCAGTCCCTTCACAATCGATTCCACGTCTTCCGTCACATTGAGGTTCGCCCGGACGGCAAGGTAGGTGAGGTAGAGCATGATCATCTTCCAGGTCTCCATCCAGGAGAACAGCACGTTCTCGGCAGTGAACCAGGAAGGCAGGCAGAGCACGAAGTAGGTCAGATAAACCGCCGCGCCAAAGGACGGCACGAACTTAGGCATCTTGCGCTTGAAGTGGGACGCGATCAGCACGGCGGCGGCCAGCAGATAGGCCACGCTGATCTCCATGCCGCGCGACGACCCGCGGTAGTGCTCATTCGAGAAGAAGTTTATGGCCGTGCTCTGATATACGGCAAGCGCCCCGATCATCCCCCAGATGGCGTATTTCATCCAGCGCGTGTTGATGCTAAGGAGGAATGCCAGCGGGACAACCCCCAGCGCCGTCATGGCGAAGATGACATATTTCACGCAGCCGCCTCCGCCTTCGCTATTCCTCTACGCGCCACGCCGATGTGAGAGACGTCTTGACCAGGTTGAATATCTGGGCCGTCGGCATCAGCTTCTTTACGAAAACGTTGTATTCGGACATGTTGTCCTTTGGCACGTAGATGATGTCGTTCGGCTTGAGGTGGATGTTCTTCCGCTTGCCAATGAGGATGCCATCTACGTCAACCTTGAACATCTTCGGATTGGAAAGGCCGTCCCGGATGATGATGACGTGGTTCCAGTGGGTGTCGGCCATCCATCCGGCCGAGGTGAGGGCTTCGATAAGCCCCTGGCCCGGCTCGTAGAGGCGGCGGTGCGGGTGCTTGACCTCGCCGCAGATTGTGATGGAGGATTCCATTCGCTGGGCGATGAAGATGTAGTCGCCCTTGTGCAGCTTGATATTGTTCAGGGAGTCGCCGTGCTCGATTGCGGCGCGGAAGTCGATCGGGATGATTTCGTCGTTCCTGATGAACATCGAGTGCTCAAGGTCGGCGACGTCCACGTCCACGCCGTTGAAAAGGCGCTCGGCGCTGCCGCCTGCCATCGCGTAGGCGTCGGCCAGCCGCGACGACGATGTGATATGGAAGAGGCCCGGCCTGGCCGCAGCTCCGGAAATGGTCACCGTCTCGCCGGAGACGTCCAGGACGGTCACGCTTGCAATCGGGTGCTTGATGTATTTTGAAAGCCCCTTTTCAATTTCGTCGCGCGCCTCCGAGATTGTCTTGCCGGACAGCATGACCTGCCCAAGGAACACTATGCCGATCATCCCGTCGGGGCCGACGCGCGTTGTCACGCCAACGTCGGGGTGGCCATAGACCCGTACTTCCACTTGGTCGCCGGCGTTGATGCGGTAGGCTTCCTCATCCTCTTCCGCCAGTCTCATGAGCCGCTCAATCCTGATGCGCTCGCTCTCGGCATCCTGCCCGGTCTCCTCCAGAATCGCGTTGTCGGAATCGACATCCGGAACGGAGTTGTAGTGCCGTGTCCACCGGTTGGTGTAGCAGCCCGACAGCGCCATTGAAATGGCGACAGCCGCCAAGCAAAGGCCCCTGTTCCATACGCGCAGCCTAGCCATTCAGCACCTCCATTTCGCGCTTGGCCTCCTTGGCGGGGACTCCCGTCACCAGGCCCATCATCGGCTTTCCGGCGGCGATGATGTTCTGCCGCGCGTAGGACAGCCATGAGCGCGGCGTCACCCGCGCGCCAACCATTACAATCACCGAATCGCAGATTTCCAGCAACTGCGAGAAGAAACTGCCGCCGCGCCGGACTCCTTCAGACATACGGATGAAGATAACGTCGAAGTCGTTCTTCAGCGCGGCCAAGTCTGCCTGAAGCATCTCCAGCTCGCTTGAGACCAACATGTAGCGGTTCTCCACTGGGAACCAGCCCATGTTTTCTTTCTTGAAGGTGGAAATCAGCGACTCCGCGCCCTCCGGAGGCTCGAAGTCGGCGCTCTTTACGATTTCCAGCAGGAAGGCCCGCTTGCCGGACATCGACAGCGACCAGTCGGTAGACATTGCGAAGGCCTTTTGCTCGGGAACACCAGGCAGGCGGCAGACAAGGACGATGGACTTCGGCAAGTCGGACTTGCAGAAGTTGAGCGAAGCCACACCGAGGATGTCCTGCTCCTCGTTCTCCGGCAATGCCCCGGGCACCGGGAGCGACCCCAGGATGAGGATGTCGTCATACGCCGCCAGCTCCTTGGTTCCAATGACCTTGCCGAACATGAGTTCGAGCATCAGTATCCAGAAGCCTAGCGCCAAGACGCAGAAGAACGCCGCCGCCATGGCCATGACGAAGTTCTTCGTCTTAAGGGGGTTGTTGTCGCCAGCGCCACCTGACCGCTCGATCTGGTGCAAGTCGCCGGCCATCGCCATCTGAAGGTATTCGATTTCGCCGATCTGGTCGTCCAGATTTCGCATCGTAACCAGCAAATCGCGCCTTTGACCGTTCACACGCTCCAGCGCGGGAATCACCGCCGTCAACGCCGTGGAGCGTTCCTCGTTGTCCTTGATGCCATGCTCAAGCGACCGCTTGCTTTCCTCCAGCACTTCAAGCCGCAACTGCACGTCGGCCAATTCAGTCGCGGCCCTTTCAATTACCCCCACCTGCTCCAAGGTCATTCCCTGGAGGCCGTTCTCTTGAAGAATGGCCTTGTATTCTTCCATCACCGTCTTGCGGTCCTCAAGCTTGCCAATGACCTTGGGGTTGATGTCGGTGTAGAGTTCCCGGAGGGCGGCAATATCCTTGTCGAGGGAGGCCAGTTTTTCGATTTTCTCGCGAAAGACGGAAGCGTTCTTCATTATCGCCTGACCAGACAACCCCACTACACCCTCAAGCCTGCGCTTCCGGACTTCCTCGTTCAGAACCTGCACATTCAAAAGGGAGAGGTCGCGCCGCTGATCTGAAAGAAGGGCGTTGAGCGTGGTGAGCGTCTCGACCGGCGAAGCCACCCCCGACTTGCCCTTGATGATTGACTCCTCGCTGTCCAATTCGGAAAGCTGATCGAGGATGCGCCCCTTGCGGACGCGGATGGACTGCTCCAATGCTTCGAGGTCGCGCGAGCGATAGGTGCGGTATTCATCCACGAGAATCTTGGCGTAGGTGTTGACCTTGGTGATCGCGGCCAATTTACTAGGGGCGCGTGCGCGTAAAGTAAAGATGTTCGAGGGCTTCCGCTCCTGAACGATCTTCAGGTCCACTGACAGGCTTTGGCGCTCTTCATTGGACATCGACAGCGTCTGCCCTACGCGCCTTTTTAAAGACGGGCGCTCGAGAACCGAAAACAGCTGCTTGTCGCTCAGGTTCTCGATGCGCGCAACCTTCCGCGGCATGTAGGAAAGACGAGTGGAGGCTTCGTAGCGGTGGCCGCTGGTCGCGTAGTGCCAGACGATGGTGCATGAAAATGCGGCCGAAAGGACGATGAAGGTCAAAATCAGCAAGAGCTTCCACTTGACGATAATCCGCCAAGCCACCTTTTGCAAGGCGGACAGCTTGCGGAATTCCTCGCGTTGTCGTTCTTCTTCTGTCAGTTCCTTATCCATGGGTAACAAGGTGCTATATTATACTACAGCGTCCCATAGAAATCAACCAGGGAGTCGGAGAGAGCCCTCCAGTCGTAGCGGGCCGCCGCGGCACGCCCCGCCGTTGAAAGCGATGAGCGAAGGGCTTCATCGGAACCGGCGCGCGCCAGCGCGTTATCAAGTGCGGAGGCATCGCCAGGAGGGAATGTGAGCGCCGCGCCCTTGTGTGCGGCGCAGAGGCGCCCCAGCCCGCCAACGTCGCTGGCGACCACCGGCAGCCCTGCGGCCCACGCCTCAAGCACGACTATTCCAAAAGGCTCATGGCGGCTGGCCAGCGCGAAGACGTCGGCGGCGTGGTATTCGGAAACGAGTTCCCTGCTTCCCGGAGGAAGCGCCCCGGCGAATGAGAGGCGGTCGGACACGCCGAGTTCGGCGGCCCGCCGCTCCAGTTCCTCGCGGTAGTCGGGCTGCGTGACAGGCCCCGCGAGGCGCAGGGTGAGGGTGGGATTGCGCGCCAGCGCCTCGACCAGGGCCATCTGGTTCTTCTGACGGTCGATGCGGGCGACGCACAGTACCGCAACTTTAGAATGGCCGTTCGCGCAGGTTTGCGCGACCCCGGCGGGGACGCCGGGGTGCAACACCTCCTGGGCCTGGCAACTTGGCGCAACCTCCTTGTGGGGTTGCGCATAGAGCGCCGTGTCCACACCGTTGGGCAAAAAGAGCACATGCGGGTGGCGGGAGCGCCAGTAGTCGGCCTCGTCCTCGCCTACGCACACGATTCCGCCAAAGTCCTCGGGAACGCGGCGCGTCCAGCCCATCAGTATGTCAACCGCCTTGCCCCATGGGAGGAGTTGGCGCGTCGGCGCCACCAGGCTCTTGGCCTCGGCCTCAGGCACCTTGGCCCCGCCACCATGCAGGGAAATCACGCACTTTATCCGTTCCCCGTTCCCCGTTCCCCGTTCCCCCACTCTCAGGCAAAGCTCGGCGATGCGCCCCATGGCATGGCAGTGGATGACATCCGGCCGCCATTCGCGCAGCGCCCGCCCCATCCCCGGCACGAATGGGTTGCCGCCCTTGCGGTCAAGTTGGGCGATTAGGCTCTTCCTCATCGGCCACCAAGGGTAGATGGGGTGAAAGCGGGAAATGCGGAGTTTCGCGCAAGACTGCGCGACCCCGGCGGGGACGCCGGGGTGCAAAACATCCTGGGCCGGGCAACTTGGCGCAAGGTCCTCGTGGCCTTGCGCGTATAGAGCCGTGGTTGCGAAAAGCCGCACATCGTGGCCGGCGGCAAGCTGGGCCTTGGCCAGGTTCCAGACAACCTGCTCCGTGCCTCCCCAATCGGAAAAGGAGATTCGCCTTATGACATGCGCAATTTTCATTTACTTCTGCCCTTCAGGAAGGACGGGGGCGAGCGTCGCGGAGGTGACGGGCTTGAGGAGGATGCCGTCAAAGCCCATGCCGCTGGATTTGCCCTGAAGCTCCACGTCGGCCGTAACAACCACAACCTTCAGCGACGCGAGTGCCGGGTCGGCGCGGATGGCCTTCACCAGACCTTCGCCGTCCATGTTCGGCATCCACATGTCGGTGAGGACAAGGTCGAAGGGCTTGGCATCGGGGGCCTTCAATGCGGCGAGTGCCTCGTTGCCGTCCATTGCGGTGATGACTTCGAAGTCCCCTGACTTTTTCCGCAACGCCTTCAGAACCATTAGGTTCATCTTGGAGTCATCGACGAGGAGGATGCGCCGCAAAAGCGGCGCATCCTCGTGCGCGGCAAGTGGCCGCGCACCTCCACTTGAGGGTGCGACACTGTTCAGTGGCCGCGCACCTCCACTCTCGAATAGTGGAGCCGCGAGCGCACCGCGCTCGCGGAGTTCTGGCCGCGCACCTC
>JAGCUY010000060.1 GCA_017962605.1 Kiritimatiellia bacterium
ATCCGTGCTGTTCACGGTGTCGTAGGCATCGTTGAGATAGTAGCACATGATGTAGTCACCTGGCGTCCAAACCTGTAGTTTCGGCGCTGTTTGCAAGAATTGGAATTGATCATCAAAATCGACACCGTTGAAGGTGCCGGTGACGAAGTCTTGGATGGCCATCTCGCCGCCGCCGACATCCTCGAACTGCGCGCCGATCATGTAGAACTTGCCCTGTGTCGCGTTGACCGTCGTCACGCCCACTACATTGGCGCTTTCCACGGCCACTGCGCCGGCCGCCACGGCCGCCGCCGACATTGAAACTAACCACTTATTAGTTTTTTCTGATGCGCGTGTGCGCAGTCGGTTGCGCTCGAAGGTAAAAAATGGTAGTATTTATTCATCATGGCTATAGTTGCTAAGAAAAAGGCCAAGGGTGGCCGAGGCGGCATCTGCGCGGGGCTGAGCCCGCGCATCAGGACTGGCGCGTTGGCGCTGGTTGCGGTGCTGTGTGTCGGCGCCGCCGTGTGGTGGCTTGTGGCGGGGCGAACACGAGAAACAGAGCCCGCGAAGCAGGATGTGGAACAGGGAGCGGGGAACAGGGAACGGGGAACGGAGGAAAAAGGGGAAGAATGTGAAAATGTGAAAGAGTGGAAGCAGCCAACAGCCAATGTGGAAAAGGGGGAACGGGGAACAGGGAACGGGGAATGGGGAACAGGGAACGAGACTGTGGCGGAACAGGAGGAAGAGCCAGCGCCTCCCCCGGAGCCTCCCGCCCGGACAAACCACGTGCTGAGCTACCGCGAGGGAAAGCATGCCGCGACGCACATAAAGTCAGAGGCTGACCAGATCATCGCCTTCGCGGCGCAGGGGACCGACTACTCTGGCGGGATGCCGCCACTGCCTGTGACGCACTGGCCGGACGGCGGGAACGCGGAGTTCCTGGCCTCGCTGACCAACGAGATTGTCGTCCTTGAGGAGGACTCGCCAGAGGTGGTTCGGCAGAAGGAGGCGATGATTGACTTCCGCCGTCAGATCAAGGACATAATAGATGCGGGCGGGACCTTCGAGCAGGCAATCGCCGAATACCAGGACTGGGTGAACGAGTGCGCAAACCTTCGTCTGAGCGCGATTAGGGAATACCAGCGGCTGAAGGCGGAGGACCCGGCATACGCCGAGGAGTGGCGGCTCTCCGCGAACGAGGAGCTGGAGGCGGCCGGAGCAACCCCCATTCCAGAACCTGGGGCCGGCAGGGGCAGGCGCGGCAGACGGCAGCACGAGCAATGATTTTTGGTGTTAGGAACTGTTTTAGGAGCGTTCAAAATGAATACAACGAAAAAGGCAATTGCAATGGTATTGGCGGCTCTGGCCCTGGCTGCGCCGCTTTGCGCGGAGACTGAGGATGGTTCCGCCACAAACGCGGAAGCGAGGCGCAACGCGGCCCCCGGCCCGGCGGGCAAGGCGCTCTACCGCTCGTCAAGGGCAGGGATAGTGATGTGCAAGGGCGATGGCGGCGCAATCGCCGTTGCGGACATGCGCGCCGAGCCGACTGAAATCGCGGATGTGACGGAGAAGATATCGCGCTTCCTGTCGTCGTATGTCGAGGCGCGGCGGGTCGAATTGGCGCCGGGCGGGGCTGCCGGGCTGCAAGGCGCGGTGGCGGCGGCGTTCGCGGAGCGCGCCAAGGAAGGGACATGCGCCGTGATCGCGATAGCGGACTGCGGCGCGGAGGCTCCGGGGCTGGCGGTGTTCCCGGAGGACAGGGTGGCCGTGGTGAATGCGTCGAGGCTGGCTGCCGGAGCCGACGCGGGGCTTTACGAGAAGCGCCTCGGCAAGGAGATCTGGCGCGGGGTGGCATTCGCCCTCGGCGGGTATGCCTCGGAGCACCCGTGCGCGCTAAAGGCGGTGGACAGCCTGGCCGACCTGGACAACGAGTGCCTGCATATGACATGCCCGCCGGTGAACTTCAAGGCGATGGACTTCGCGCGGAAGGCCGGGGTTGCGCCTTACGGCCCCGTGCCATACGGGATGGCCGTGAGGCGGGGTGTTGCGCCCGCGCCGACGAACGAACTGCAGCGCGCCGTGTGGGAGGCGGTGAAGGCCGACATGGCCACCAACGCGGCAGAGGCGCAGCGCTAAGGGCGCTGCGCTGGCACAAGCGCCAGCACCGACTGGTAGGCCACAAGGGCCTGCGCGGCGCTGGCACAAGCGCCAGCGCAATCTGGTAGGCCGCAAGGGCCTACCAGCAAGTTGGCACTGAAGGCTGGGGCTGAAAAACGGGGAACGGCAAGGATGAGGCACTTGCTAGACCCGGCGGAGGAACTCGCGGAGGGCTGAGAATGAGCGGCCGCCGAGGAGCGACCAGAAGTTGCCGTATTGCGCTGCCTGATTGACTGCGCCGGGGATGTCGCTGACTACCCGCATGGAGAGGAATTTCACCCCGCGCAGGTAGCAGACATGCGCTATCGCCGCCGATTCCATGTCAACCGCCGCAACATTTGGGTAGAGCGACCTTATGCGCGACACCGCCTCAACGGTTGAGACGAACTGGTCGCCGGTGGCGATTAGACCGCGCACGACGCGCACGCCATCGACCCCGCACTGCGCCGCAAGGTCCACAAGCGCCGGATCCCCCTTGAAGATGCGCGGCAGCCCCTGCACCTGCCCCAGCCCTTCTTTCGATTCGGGGCCGCAGTCAACATCGTGGTAGGCGATCTGCTCGCCGACGACGACATCCATAACCGCCGCGGCTTTCTCATTGGCGCCGCCGGCAATGCCCGTGCTGACGATGATGTCGGGCGCGGAGGCGTCGATCATGCGCATGGTGGAAATCGCGGCATTGACCTTGCCGATGCCGCACAGCGCCAGGGCGACTTCCTTGCCACCGATGCGGCCGTCGGCGTTCTTCAGCGACTCCACCTGGTCGAACTCGCTTTGCATAGCGACGATAATTCCAATTTTCATGAGAATATTCTAGCAAATATTTAGGGAATGGGGGGAGAGAAGTTGAAAAGTTGGGAAGTTGAAAAGTTGAAAAGTAAGTGAGGGAACGGGGAACGGGGGCGACAACTGGTAGGCCGCAAGGGCCTGCCAGCAAGTTGGCACTGGAGGCTGGGGCTGAGCCCAGGGCCCCGACAGGACAAGCTGCGCCAAGAATGGCGCGGGGCAGGACGGGGAAGGACAACAAGCGGACAACAGCAAGGACGGACCGCGCCAAGAATGGCGCGGGGACAATTGTTGTTCTCCACCGGGGCAACCAAATTGGAAACACCTCGCCGACCCACACCAATGGCGGGGAGAAGAGATACAAAGAGCCGTAAACGATTGGCGTTACTTTATCAATAAGATTTCCGAACCGCAGTCTTGCAACTATTCCGCACCGTAGTCTTTTGAGTTTTTCGCACCGTGTTCTATTCAAGATAATAGCAACTTGACATCGACAGGGTGCTGGCATAAAGGAAGGTGCGATGGGAAGCGTGTCATGCGCTTTCGCGGTAAACACAACGCCGAGGGATGGTTGAATCCCTCGGCGGTTTTTTGAGTTCTTTGATTTTGCGCCTAGTTTGCGCGGCGGGCCTTGGTGAAGGTCACAATCGACATGGCGACCAACACCGCCGCAAGCGCGAGGAGGATGGCCGTGACGACGCCGAGGACGGCGTTGCCGGCCTTCCAGGAGCCAGTGCAGAGCAGGTAGAGGCCGCACGAGGACACCGCAAGCATGAAGAGCATCGGGAAAAGCGTCACCCACCAGGCGCGCTTGTTCTTGTAGAGCCACAGCGACGCCGTGAAGAGCGTCAGGCCGGCAAGCAGCTGGTTCGCTGATGCAAAGACGTTCCACAGGTTCTTAGCCGCAGTCGGATTCCCCAGCAGCAGAAGCGCCACCAGGCCAACCGACAGCGCCGTGGCGAAATACATGTTGCGAAGGATGGTGTTTTCACGCCTGCCCTCCTGCGGGTTGTGCGGGGGGCGATCCCTGGCGACACTTGCGAACATCTCCTGCCAGGTGAAGCGGGCAAGGCGCGTGGCGGTATCGACGCTGGTCATCAGGAAGGCAGAGACGGCCAGGCTCATGAAGGTGAAGCCAGCCTGTTCGGGTATGCCAATCTTCGTGCAGAAGCCGGCCAGGCCACCGGCGAAGAGCGACACCGGGCCAGGGCTGGCCAGCTTTGGAGCGAGATCGGCCTGCTTGAAGGTGCCGACCGCGACAAGCGCCAGAATGGCCAGGACGCCTTCGAGCAGCATCCCGCCATAGGCAACTGGCCTGATGTGGCGCTCGTCGTCAATCTGCTTGGAGGTCGTGCCGGAAGCGACAAGGGCGTGGAAGCCGGAGCAGGCGCCGCACGCGATGGTGATGAAGAGTATCGGGAAGAGCGGCTGCGACACGCCAGCCGCGTTGGCTGCGTGCCATCCCGCGAAGGCGTCCAGCGAGATTTCGGGCCGGGCCACGAACACGCCGGCGAAGCCCAGCGCCATCATTGCGTAGAGGAGATAGCTGTTGAGGTAGTCGCGTGGCTGGAGAAGCAGCCAGACCGGAAGCGTCGAGGCCAGGAAGCAGTATGCCAGCAGGACGAGCGTCCAGACCATCTGCGCCTTGTCGGCGGAAATGCCGAAGAGCTTCGCGAAATCAAGCGGGGCCTTCGTTCCCAGCCAGATGCAGCCGAACATAACCGGCACGAACACCAGCGTCGCCGCCAGAACTGGCACGTGAAGCCGGTTCACCATGACGCCGAAGACGACCGCCAGAGCGATGAAGAGCAGCGAGGCCGAAGCGACTTCGGGGTGGTGGACAAAGGTCACGGCCACCTGGCGGGTGAACTCCGCGCAAACCAGAATCAGCGTCGACCAGCAGAAGATAAGGAACAGCGTCTTGCCATAGCGGCCCAGGACGAGCTCGATCACTGAGGCGATGGAGCGGCCGCCGTGGCGCACCGAGAGGAAGAGCGACACCATGTCATGCACCGCGCCAATGAAGATGCAGCCGATAATCACCCAGGCCACCACCGCGCCCCAGCCGAAGTATGCGGCGGCAATCGGCCCGACGATTGGCCCCGCGCCGGCAATCGACGCGAAGTGGTGGCCGAAGAGAACCGCCGGATGCGCTGGCACGAAGTCAATGCCGTCGCTCTGCGTGTGGGCCGGAGTCTCGCGGGAGGAGTCGATTCCCAGCAGCCGCGACAGCAGCCCCCCATACACGAAATACGCCACGGTGAATACCACGATAGATGCAGCAAGCAGCAGTGCCCCGTTCATTTTTAATTAACCTTTTAGTAGCCCTTTCCAATTTTGTTGACATATTTATTGTAGCACACTTGACAAAAAATCCCCAATAACATATAATGGTTGTATCAATTCACGACTAAAAAGATTGTGTTTTCAATGGCTCGGGGCGCTTCCCGGCCGCACAAACAAAGGGCGTGAGTGACACACTACGGAGGAAAAAACAATGGCGAAAATTCACGAAAACATTACCGAATTAGTCGGGAATACGCCGCTGGTTCGCATCAGCAAGTTGAACAAGGGGGCAGCCGAGGTTGTCGCCAAGGTTGAGTTCTTCAACCCCGGCGGGTCGGTCAAGGACCGCATCGCCCTGGCCATGATCGAGGCTGCGGAGCGCGACGGCATCCTGAAGCCGGGCGGCACGCTGATCGAGCCGACGAGCGGCAACACGGGCGTTGGCCTTGCGCTGATCGCAGCCGTGAAGGGCTACCACCTCATCCTCACCATGCCCGACACGATGAGCGTAGAGCGCCGCAAGCTCGTCGCCGCTTACGGCGCCGAACTGGTGCTCACCCCCGGCGCGAACGGCATGAAGGGCGCAATTGCAAAGGCCGAGGAGCTCCATGCGGCCACGCCGAACTCGCTCATCCCGCAGCAGTTCGAGAACCCCGCCAACCCCGAGAAGCACTACCGCACCACCGGCCAGGAGATCCTGCGCGACACCGACGGCAAGGTCGATGTCTTCGTCGCGGGCGTCGGCACGGGTGGCACGCTTTCCGGCGTCGGCAAGGCGCTCAAGGAGGCCAACCCGGCGGTGAAAGTCTTCGCCGTCGAGCCTGACACCTCGCCTGTCCTTTCCGAAGGCCATGCGGGGCCGCACAAGATCCAGGGCATCGGCGCGGGATTCGTCCCGAAGACGCTCGACACCTCGATCTACGACGGCGTCATCCCCGTCTCGGCGGAGAACGCCGGCGCGACGGCCCGTGCCGCCGCCAAGGAGGAAGGGCTGCTGATCGGCATCTCCTCGGGCGCGGCCCTCTACGCCGCCCTCGAGCTGGCCAAGAAGCCCGAGTTCGCTGGCAAGCGCATCGTCGCCCTCCTTCCGGATACCGGCGAGCGCTACCTCTCGACGTGGCTGTTCGAGGCCGCGCAGTAATGCGCCGCGAATCGGCAGTTGCCGCTGACGCGGGCCAAGTGTAGGACTGGAGGGACTGGAAAGACCGAAGTGACTGGAGCGACAGTTACGGCATTTGCCCCTCATGTTCCTTCGCCAGTCCCTCTCGTTCCAAACATCCGAGGCGCGGTAGCGCCAAACTTCGCCCGAAGGGCTCAAACCTCATGGCGCGAACGCGCCGCAAAACCTCTAAACATCAAATCTCCAAAGGAGGCTCCACATGAGCAACTTCCACATTGAAACCCTGGCAATTCACGCCGGACAAAACCCGCACGGCGACCCCACGACCTACGCTCGCGCCGTTCCCGTCTATCGCACCACCGCCTACAACTTCCGCGACTCCAAGCATGGCGCCAACCTCTTCGGGCTCAAGGAGCTGGGCAACATCTACGCCCGCCTCATGAACCCGACGAACGACGTCCTCGCCCAGCGCCTCGCGGCCCTTGAGGGCGGCGCGGCGGCCCAGACGCTCGCCTCCGGCACGGCGGCGATCTTCTTCACCGTCACGAACATAGCGAGGGCGGGCGACGAGATCGTCGCAGCCGACAACCTCTACGGCGGCACCTTCTCGCAGTTCGACGCCATCCTCCCGAACGCCGGCATCAAGGTGAACTTCACCCCGGTAAACGACTTCGCGGCGGTCGAGGCGGCGATTAACGAGAAGACGCGCCTGATTTTCATCGAGGCTGTCGGCAACCCCGCGCTCGACATCGCCGACATCGAGGGCTACGCGGCCGTGGCGAAAAAGCACCACCTCCCGCTGGTCGTGGATGCCACCTTCACGCCCCCGCCGCTGCTCCGCGCCATCGACCATGGCGCCGACCTCGTCATCCACTCGCTCTCGAAGTGGATTGGCGGACACGGCGCCGGCATCGGCGGCGTGGTGGTCGATTCCGGCAAGTTCGACTGGAAGGACCCGAAGTTCGCCCTCTACAACGAGCCGGACGCTGGCTACCATGGCCTCCGCTTTGCGCACGACCTCCCGGAGCCGCTGCTCCCGGTCGCCTTCACGCTGCGTCTCCTCACCGTCGGTATCCGCAACCAGGGACCTACCCTCGCGCCGGACGCCGCCTGGATATTCCTCCAGGGCGTCGAGTCGCTGCCGCTCCGCATCGCGAAGCACAGCGAGAACGCGCTCACGGTTGCGAAGCATCTGGAGAAGCACCCGAAGGTCGCCTGGGTCAAGTACCCCTCGCTCACGCAGCCAGAGCTGGCGGCGAAGTATCTGCCGAACGGCGCCGGCGGCATGGTCGTCGTGGGCGTAAAGGGCGGGTCAAAGGAGGCGCGCGCCTTTGCGGACGCCCTCAACGGCGAAATCTTCTCGCTACTGGCGAACGTCGGCGACGCGAAGAGCCTCGTCATCCACCCGGCCTCGACGACGCACTCGCAGCTCTCCGACGAGGATCTGCGCAAGGGCGGCGTCCTGCCCGAACTCGTGCGCCTCTCCATTGGCCTCGAGCACATCGACGACATCATCGCCGAACTCGACCGCGCGCTCGACGCGGTTTGACGGTTTGACGGTTGAATCGTTAAGTGGTATGCGGGGCGCTTCGGTGCCCCGCCACCCAACCACCGCGCAAAAGAAAGGAGGAACATCCCGAAATGAACCCCGACCGATGTCCGGATCGAATGCGGACTCCAACCCACCATCCCCGTTGAACCGATAAAGCGACCAACATGGCGGCACTTGCTTGGTTCAACATTTACCCCAACCCCTCAATCCTCAACCATTCACCCCGAAAGGAACTGAACCATGAACAAGACCACCTCAACACTCCTCATCTCCTCCGCACTACTCGCCACTTCCGCCGTCGCGGGCGTTCCGCTCAACGGCCTCCAGGGCGACGGCGGCATTGCATTCAACCCGGTCGCTTTCGTCGCAGGCACCTACGCCGAAGAGAGCAAAACCATCTCCGCCCCACAGGTCGGCACATGGTACACGCGTCTCGACTCGGCCGACATCGACTGGGCGGCGCTTTCCGCGTCGTTCTCGGTGGCGAAGCGACTCGAATTCTCCTACGGCTATGGCTGGACGGACGCCAACAAGTACGGCGACGACTCGGTCTCGACCCACAACCTCGGCGCCAAACTCGTCCTTCTCCAAGACGGCGCGTTCGACCAGAAGTGGCTCCCGGCGGTCTCCGCAGGAGCGATCTACAAGCACACCGACGCCGCGACGGCGGACGCGCTCGGCCTCGACAAGGACGGCGCGGACTTCTACGCGGTCGCGACGAAGCTCCTGGGCGACGCGCCCGTCCCCATCCTGCTCTCGGCGGGCGTCCAGTATTCGGACGAAGTGGTGAACGGCGTCGTCGGCCACGGCGACTACGGCTTCGGCTGGTTCGGGAACGTGAACCTGATTCCCGTCTCCTGGCTCACCGTCGGCGCCGAATACAAGAGCGGCATCGACGCGGACAAGGTCGAAAACCACGACTACTACGACCTGCATGCGGCCTGGTTCGTCAATCCGGCCCTCACGCTCGTCGCGGCATACGTGGACACTGGCAGCAAGTCCGGCTCGCGCCTCGGCGTGGGCGACGGCTTCGTCCTCTCCGCCCAGTACCAGTTCTGATCCGACGCTCCGGCGGAGGCGCGGCGCGCCTCCGCCGGAGTCCGGGGGCTCTCGCCATGCTACACCTCGACTCGCACGCCGTCCGCGACGCGCTTTGGTCCGCCCGCTTCGGACTGGAGCGCGAGGCGCTGCGCGTCACGCGCGACGGACGGATGTCGCGCACGCCCCATCCGTTCCCGCAGGACGACCCGCGCATCGTGCGCGACTTCTGCGAGAACCAGACGGAGATCAACACGGGCGTTTCGGAGAGCGCCGCAGCGGCCGTCGCGGAACTGGAGCAAATCGACGCGCGGCTGCGCGCGGCGCTCGCGGCGCTCCCGGAGCCGGAGACGCTCTGGCTCGGCTCGAACCCGCCGCCGCTCGGCCGCGAGGAGGACATCCCGGCCGCGCGATTCACCGGTACGCGCGCAAGCAAGACCGCCTACCGCGAATACGCCGCCGCGCGCTACGGCCGTCGGAAGATGTGCTTCTGCGGCGTCCACGTGAACCTCTCCTTCGGCCCCGACCTGCTCGCCGCCGATTTCGCCGCCGCGGACGGCGCCGGTGATCCGCGCCGCCACGCAGACGCGCTCTACTGCGAGCTCGCCGCCAAGGCCGCCGACCGCATCTGGCTCCTCGTCGCGCTGATGGCCGCCAGCCCCTTGGCCGACCCTTCGCTCTTCGGGCTCGGCGGCCCGGCCGGCGGCGCGCCGCTCTTCTGCGGGTTCGCGTCGCTGCGTTGCTCGGAGCTGGGCTTCTGGAATGACTTCGTCCCGGTATTCGACTACTCGGACGCCACGTCCTACGCGCGGAGCGTCGCGCGCTACGTCGAGGCCGGACTCATCGCCGCGCCGACCGAGCTGTACTACCCGGTGCGCGTGAAGCCGCGCGGGCCGAACCGCCTCGACTCGCTCGCCGTCGGGGGCGTGGACCGCATCGAACTGCGGACGTTCGACATCGTGCCGTTCGCCCCGGCGGGCGTGGACGCGCGCGACGTCGCGTTCGCGCACGCCTGG
>JAGCUY010000061.1 GCA_017962605.1 Kiritimatiellia bacterium
AGGGGCTAGGGACTAGGGGCTAGGGACTAGGGGCTAGGGGCTAGAGGCGGCTCCCGAATCCCGAATCCCGGCTCCCGGCTCCCGGCTCCCGCTTATCGGGAAATGATGCCGCCGAGGAGTATCTGGCCATCGGCACCGAAAAAGACGGCGCTCTGACCCGGCGCGACTCCCGAAAGTCCAGCCGGGAACCGGCAGTGGCCGGAGGCATCGCCGGTGAGCGTGAAGACGGCCCCGTCCTTCGGCGCGCCGGTGCTGCGGATTTTGACTGCGCAACGGACTTCGCCCGCATCGCGCGCGGCTTGCTCGTCCAGCGCGCCAAAGACTATGTCCGTCACGGCGAATTCGCTGGTGAGGGTTTCGTCGGCGCGGCCGACAATGACGCGGTTGCGGCAGGCATCGAGCGACAAGACGTAATAAGGTTCGCCGGCGCCGCCGATTCCAAGGCCCTTGCGCTGGCCGATCGTGTAGTGCCAGAAGCCGTGATGGTGGCCGAGGACGCGCCCCGAGCCATCGACGATCTCCCCTTCCCTGTCCTCGGTGCCGATGAGTTCGGCGACATCGCCAGAATAAAAATCCTGGGAGTCGGGCTTGTCGGCCACGGAGATGCCGAGGGCTCGCGCCTTTGCGCGCACCTCCTCCTTGCGAATTGCGCCGAGGGGAAATATCTGCCGCGAAAGCTGCTCCTGGGAAAGGCGGTAGAGGAAGTAGCTCTGGTCGCGGGCGTCGTCGATGGCGCGCTGGACGGCGAGTCGGCCGTCATCGCCGCGCCAGATGCGGGCGTAGTGGCCGGTGGCGAAGCGGTCGAACTGCAGGCCGGAACGGGCGGCGAGGTCGGGGAGAAGGCCGAACTTCATCAGGGCGTTGCAGCGGACGCAGGGGTTGGGGGTTCCGCCGGCGAGGTAGGTTTCGCGGAAGTGGCGGACAATTGCCGCGTCGTATGCGGCGGAGCAGTCGAAGACGCGGTATTCGATGCCGATTTCGGCGTCGAGGGCGGCGGCGGTTTCGATGTCGTGCTCCTCGCCGGGGCCGAAGCAGGCGTCGCGCGAGCCGCCACGGTAGCGGCCGTCCCAAAGCCGCATCGTGACGCCCACGACGTCATGTCCCTGCTCTTTCAGCAGGATTGCGGCCATGCTTGAATCGACGCCGCCGGATAGTCCAACTGCCACCTTCATCTTCGCCTAAATATTCTAGCAGTTTTTGCCAGGATTTGCCTTTTGCGACAGAATGTGCTAGTCTAATCATTCAAATTTTCGCGCGTTGCGCGTCCACATTTCTGAAAAGGGAACTAGGGAATAGACTATGGAAGACTCAGCCAGCACCAGGGACATCAAGGCTATCGAAGCGGACTTCGCCAAGGCACTCAAGGCGCAGCCACTTGACATCGCGGCACTCATCGCCGAACTTGACGAGGCTCACTCCGTCAAGGCATACAACGCCGACAAGATGGCGAACACTCTCCAGGAGAAGCTCGTCGAGGCGAAGGACATCGACGGCCTGATCGCCGTCCTCTCCAAGCGCGCCGAATGGAACGGCGACCAGCCGGCTCTCGGCCAGTCAATGCCGCAGATATTCAAGGCGCTCTCCGGCGACAGGAACTTCATCCGCATGGTTGACTGCGTCAAGTTCGGCAAGGTCAAGGCCACGGAGTCGCTGCGCCGCCTGGCGCTCCTCCGCAAGATGGCCGCCGGCGACACCTACTTCGACAAGACCTGGGGCCTTGGCGAGATCAAGGGCATAGACTTCTTCGATGGCCGCGTGGCAATCGACTTCCACAGCAAGCCGGGCCACTCGATGTCGCTCGAATACGCCGCCGAGGCGCTCCGCCCCGTCCCCGCCGACCACATCCTTGCCTTCCGCCACCGCGACCCCGAGGGATTCGCGAAGGCCCTCAAGGAAGAGCCGGGCAAACTCATCCGCGCCGCGCTCGCCAGCTTCGGCCCATCATCCATCGGCCGCCTCCAGACGCTGTTCGCCACCTATGACATCGTCAGCGAGGACGGCTGGCGCAGCTTCTGGTCGAAGGCCCGCTCCGACCTCGGCAAGCACAAGGACATCGTGGTGCCGGCCAAGCGCTCCGACCCGCTCTACCTTTGCGAGGGTGGCAGCGGCCGCGCCTACGATGACGCCTGGTTCGAACGCCTCCAGAAAATCAGCAACCTCCCCGAGATCTTCGACGCCGTCTCCGACAACGAGAAAGCCGCAGGCAAGGCCCAGCGCTCCGAGAAGGCCTCCAAGATCCTCAGCGACCGACTCTCCTTCGCCATAAAGGGCGCGTTCCTCTTCCCGCCCCCGATGTTCACCCGCCTCGTCCTCCTGGCGCAGCGTCTAGGCGTGGAGACCTCCAACGAGCAACTGGCCGAGATGCTGCTTGACGACGACCGCTTCATGATGGCGGGCGACAAGCTGCCTGTCGGCGAGGCCAAGGAGATGATCCAGTTCATCGCCTCGACCAAACCCGAGGCTGTCGGCATCCTCTTCGACCGCATCCCCGAGATGGGCTACACCCTTCTCAAGCAAATGATGGCGACCTTCTGGAACAAGCCCAAGGCCGTCAAGAAAGAAGAGGCCGCCGCGCCTGCCGAGGCGGAGCCTGCCGCAGAGGCTGCGCCGGCAGAGACCGCAGAAGCGGCACCAGCCGCGGAAGCGCCCGCAGAGCCGGCCATCGACAAGGCCCTGCTCACAGCGCTCCAGGACCGCGTCCGCGACCTCCTCTCGTCCCCGTCGGCGCCATACACGCTCGTCGTGTGGACGCTCCGCGAGAACAAGTGGGAAGACCTCAAGAGCTGGCGACTCCCCTCGCTCTACGAGCTGCTTGACCACGCCATCGCCATCTGCGAAGACCAGGCGGCCGCAGGCGAAGCCCTCCAGATGCAGCACATCATCCGTGACCTCTTCGTTGGCGACTACGTCCGCCAGGACAAGGCGAAGAGGGGAAAGTCGAAGAAGGCCAAGAAGGCCGAAGCCGAGGAGGCCCAGGAAGGCGAGGCGACAGAGGCCAAGGCTGCAGAGTCCAAGACGAAGAAGCGCACCAACACCTGGTTCGCCAACATCTTCCGCCAGCTCAACAAGGACCCGCTCCAGCAGGAGGCCCTGTTCATGCGTCTCCAGTCGAACGCCGCCATCGCCGAGCCGCGCTTCCAGCGCATGCTCGCCGAGACGATGATCGAAATCAACCCGGCACTCGAAGCCAAGCGCGTCTCCACCTTCGACGCCACTCCGGAACAGGTGCAGCAGCACTACACATCCTGGCACTCCCTCAAGAACCGCCAGGAGGAGTTCCGCCGCCTCGTCGAGGAGGAAATTCCCAAGAACACGAAGGACATCTCCTACGCGCGCTCCCTCGGCGACCTTCGCGAAAACTCCGAATACCAATACGCCAAGGACCAGCAGCGCATCCTCCTCGCCCGCCGCGAGGCTTGGAGCGTCGAGCTGGAGCAGATGCACGGCACCGACTTCGCGGAGTTCTCGCCGGACTTCACCACGGTCGAGATGGCCACCACCGTCACCGTCACGCGCGCAGACGGCACCTCGGCCACCTACGCCATTCTGGGCGAGTGGGACAACGACGACGCCCTCCACATCCTGCCATCCGGCAGCCGCCTGGCCCAGCTTCTCAAGGGCCACAAGGTCGGCGACAAGGTCGCCATCCCGACTGGCGTTGGCGAGGAAGAGGTCACAGTCACGGCAATTGCGCCGCTCTCGGCCGCAGTCCGCGAGTGGATTGGCAAGCCTGCGGAGTAAGCAATGAAAAAATACCGTGTAGCCCTGGTGGGCGTTGGCGCCGTTGGCGCCGAGATGATACGCGTCCTACGCGAGAAGGACTTCCCCGCCGAATCAATCCAGGTCTTCGCATCGCGCGAACGCACCGAGACGATCGCCGGCGAGGAGTTCCACATCCTCCCCACGACGAACGACTCCTTCAAGGGGCTTGACATCGTCCTGTTCGCCGGCGGCACCGACGCCTCCGTCGCCTTCCGCGACGCGGTCGTCTCGGCCGGGGCCGTGATGATCGACAACTCCCGCGCCTTCCGCCAGGACCCCGACGTCCCGCTAGTCGTCCCGCAGGTGAACGCCGAGGACCTCGAATGGCACCATGGCGTGATCGCCAACCCCAACTGCACCACCGCCATCATGCTCGAGGCCGTTGCGCCGCTGCACAAGGCGAAGCGCCTCCGCCGCCTCGTCGCCGCCACCTACCAGGCGGCATCCGGCGCAGGGGCCAAGGGGATGCAGGAACTCGAAGATCAGGCCCGCGCCGCCGCAGAGGGACGCCCGCTCGTTGTTTCGGCCTTCAAATACCAGCTGTTCGACAACCTCATCCCGCACATCGACAAGTTCGACGAGACCAACTGGTACACGCTTGAGGAGCTGAAGATGCGCAACGAGGCGCGCAAGATGCTGCACGCCCCGGACCTTGGCATCTCCTGCACCTCGGTGCGCGTTCCGATTCCGCGCGCCCACTCCGAGTCGCTGAACCTGGAGTTCGAAGAGGACATCACCCCCGATGAGGCGCGCGAAATCCTATCGAACAGCCCGGGCGTGAAGGTGGTCGACGACCCGCTCGCCGGACACTACCCGATGCCACTCGACGCCTCCGGCAAATACGACGTGCTCGCCGGCCGCATCCGCCAGGACATCTCCCGCAACGACAAGCGCGGCCTTGAGATGTTCGTAAGCGGCGACCAGCTTCTGCGCGGCGCGGCACTGAACGCCGTTGAGATCGCCGAGGAGCTTGTGCGCCGGAACCTCGTCCACCGCTAGCGCCTTACATTTAATTAAGGAATAAGGAACATCCCGCCATGAGAGAAAGCAAGACCTTCCGCGCAACGCGTCCAGCCGCATTCGCGATCCTCTCCGCAGCGATTATTTTCACCGCGTGCTGCGGGCAGAGGGGCATCACAGTCAATGCGCCCGAGCAAGGCGCCGTCGTGCCAACTCAGCGCGACGGGCAGAAGGCATTTCTTAATCTCTCGCGGGAAGAGCGCCGCGCCCGCTTCGCCGACGAAAACTACCGCAAGGAAATGCAGGCCGTCGGCTTCTGGCAGAGGCCCGTCACCCTCTCCTGGAGCGCCAAGGGCTGCTCCGGCGACGGCGACGACTCCTACGTGGTGAGCCTCTACATCGACGGAAAGGAGACTCCAGTCCTAGTCACCAACATCGTCGCCACCGCCAAAGGCGGCTCCGTCGATGTTGACAACCTCGAAATCGCCCGCGACTACCGCTGGACGGTTGCCGACGCCACCGGCGCCGAAGCCGAAGGCCACTTCACAACGGAGGATGCCGCGCCACGCTTCATGCGTGCCGGAAAGCTCGACAACTTCCGCGACCTCGGCGGCCGCGTCGGCCTCAACGGCCGTCGCGTGAAGCAGGGCATGGTCTATCGCAACACCGCCTTCAACTACAATGCCACCGCCACATATTACACCGTGGACGAGGCGCTTGAAATTCCCGAAGAGCGCTCCAAGGTCGCAGACCTCCTCGACGAGGCCGGCAGGTGGCGCGAACTTGCTGCGGGGACTGGCGAACTTGCCAAGGTCGCCCCGGCGGTCCTCACCGCAATCACCAACCGCGTCAACGAAAAGCTCTCCAAGGTCGTCAAGGAACGCATTCCCAGCGGCCGGCGTCTGGACGATGCAACCATGGACTACCTCCGCAACGACCTCGGAATCAAGAGCGACATCGACCTGCGCTCCGACGGCGAGTGCTACGGCATGGACGGCTGCCCGCTCGGTCCCTCCGTCACCTGGTTCCACTACTCCTCCGCATGCTACGGCGGCATGAAGGACGACTGGGGCAAGGAGGCCTTCAAGCAGGTCTTCCGCGTCTTCCTCGACGAAAAGAACTACCCGATTGACTTCCACTGCATCGCAGGGCAGGACCGCACCGGCGCCGTCGCCTTCATCATCAACGGCCTCCTTGGCGTCGACGAGGAGGAACTCTACCGCGACTGGGAAGCGACGGGCTTCTGGAACCCCAATACCCGCTTCAACCACGAGCGCCTCTTCGACCACCTCGTGAAGGTCTTCGACGCCTATCCCGGCGACACCATCAACCAGCGCATCGAGGCCTACGTCCTCGCCCTGGGCTTCACGATGGCCGACATCGAGAAGCTGCGCTCAATCATGCTCGAATAGGGGAAGCGAGTCGTCATGGCAATGCAGGGCAAAATCCAAAGGGCAATTCCGCTCGGCATGGCGGCCGCAGCGGCTGACTCGCGCGAGGCGGCAATCTCCCCGCGCATGAGCAACACCATCCGGCTCGACATCGCGCCAGACGCCGAGGATCTCCTTCCAACCGGCGCGGGCCGGGCGTCATTCGCCGGCGACCGCGTCGCCGCCCTCTCTCAGGACGAACTCCAGAGCCTCTTTCAGAACGCATACGACGCCACGGTCGTAACAACGATTGACGGCACCATACTGTTCGAGAACATCCGCGCCCGCGAGTTCCTCTACGCAGGCGACGGGAAGCTGACCGGCAAGAACATCACGGAACTCATCTCCGGCGCCGACGAGGAGACCCTGCGCTCCGTCCGCGAGACGCTAGAATCCGAGAGGTTCATCCGCATCAGCGCCTGGTGCCACGGCTCCAACGGCGACTACTTCCCCGCCGACATTGCAGTCCACCGCTTCGCCTCCGACCGCTCCGTCCACCTCTGCTTCTTCATCCGCGACATCACCGACCGCATCCGCGCCGAAGAAGCGGAACGCAGCGTCGAGCGCAGCCGCGTGATGATGGAGAGTATCGGCACCGTGTGCCACCATCTCGGACAGCCCGCGACCGTCCTCCTCAACAGTCTCGAACTCCTCAAGAACATCGACTCCGACGACGCGCAGAGCCGCGCGGAACTCGTCTCGATGTCCGTCCAGGCCGCCGAACGCATCGGGGAACTCCTGAAGGAACTCAACGAACTCCGCACATACAGGAGCGAGGCCTACGCCGATGCCGACGCCATCGTCGCCATCGCGGAGGACAACGCGCAATGAGCGGCGGCGACAAGCCCGCCCCTGCCCTCCTGAGCGTAGTCATGCCGGCCTACCGACTGGCCGCTACGATTGCCGCAAACATCCGCCGCGTCGATGACACACTTTCGTCCGTAGGCATTGAGCACGAAATCGTTCCGGTCGATGACGGAAGCGGCGACGGCACAGCCGAAGCCATTTCCGCCACGGCGGCCGATTTCGCAGCGGCCGGGCGAGCGGAAACCATCCGCCCGGTCCTGCTTAGGGAAAACGGCGGGAAGGGCGACGCCCTCCGCGCCGGCCTCCGCGCCTCGCGTGGCGACTTAGTCCTTCTCCTCGACGGCGACCTCGACCTCGCGCCAGAAATGACAACCGCCTTCCTCGACACCATGCAGCAGGAAAAGGCGGACATTGTAATCGGCTCCAAGCGCCACCCGAAGTCAATCATCGACTACCCGCTCTCGCGCCGCATCGCCAGCCGCGTCTATTACGGCATCGTCCAGCTTCTGACCGGCCTTCCCGTCACCGACACCCAGGTGGGCATGAAGCTATTCCGCCGCGAGGCGTTGCAGTTCGCCTTCGACCGCATGCTCGTCAAGCGCTTCGCCTTCGATGTCGAACTCCTTTCCATCGCCCACAACGCCGGCTACAAAATAGCCGAGGCGCCGGTGAAGATGGAGTTCGGATCCAAGTTCGGCGCACTCTCCCTGGGGAATGTGAAATCCGTCCTCACCGACACTCTGGCCATCTTCTACCGGCTGCGCCTCATGCGCTACTACCAGCACGTGAAGCTGGCGGACATGTCCGATCCGCCGCCGAAGGTTTCCATCGTCATCGCCTGCCCCGGCGACTCCGCCTACCTGCGCGAGGCGCTGCAAGGCATCGCGACGCAAACCTTCCCGCCCTTCGAGACCATAATACTCCCTGACGAACCAATCCAGCTGGAGCCTAGCGCATCGGTGCGCATCATCCCCACCGGCAAGGTGCGCCCAGCGGAAAAGCGCAACCTCGGCATCGCAGAGGCAAAGGGCGACATCGTGGCGTTCCTCGACGACGACGCGGTGCCGGAACCGCAGTGGCTCGCCAAGGCGGTTCGCCACTTCTCACGCCCAGAGGTCGGTGCCACAGGCGGTCCGGCCGTGACCCCCGACTCCGACTCGCGCCTCGCCCGCCTCGGCGGCGACGTCTATGCCTCGCCGCTCGTTTCCGGGCCAGCGCGTTTCCGCTACATACCCGAGCGCTTCCGCTCCGTCGATGACCTCCCGAGCTGCAACCTGCTCGTCCGCACCTCGCTCCTGCGGGAAATCGGCGGATACTCCACCCGCTACTGGCCAGGCGAGGACACCATCCTCTGCCTCGAAATAGTGAAGCGCGGCAAGGAGATCGTCTATGACCCCTTTGCAATAGTGCGCCACCACAGGCGTCCGCTCTTTGGGCCGCACCTGAGGCAGGTGGGGCGCTACGCCCTGCATCGCGGCTTCTTCGCGCGGCGCTTCCCCAAGACCTCCCTGCGACTCTCCTACATGGTACCGTCGCTATTCGTGCTGGGCGTGATCTTCGGTGGCGCGGCGGCGGCGCGCTTCCCTGTCCTGCGCATCCCCTACCTGGGCGTCCTGGCCTTCTACGCCGCGGCAACGCTGATCTCCGTCTTCCACCGCAACCTTGCCGACTGGCTCCTTGCCTGGCTAGGCGTTGTCCTGACGCACCTCTGGTATGGGGTGCGCTTCATGTGGGGGCTCCTCTTCGGCCGCATGCCGAAGGAAGTCCGCGCCTTTGACCACGGCGGCGAAGGCGCTCAGGCATAACTCCGGCGCGCCAGCGCCACGGAGAATCCTGTCAATCCCATAAATCCTGTCAGTAAAACAATGGATTATGGTGCTGATTTTTCACAAGACTACGGTGCGGAATAATTGCTAAAGGGCGAGCGATTTTTGCAAAACCAGCAAAATCGACAGAGCCGGCTGCTAGCCCCATCTCAATCCTGTCGTTTCCGTCATCATGATGTCGATGTTTTTTTTCCGCACCGTAGTCTTGCAATCCGTACTGAGTTGTGATATCTTTGATATACCATGAAATATTCAAGACAACGCAGAAAGACTTTCGTCGAAATTGTCAATTTTATCAACGGGCGCGACGTCCCACGCCTAATCCTGTCGGCGGCCGTGTCCGGCGCAAGCGACGGTTCTCATTTCGCGGACGACGGCAGCCCATACGGAAGGGCACCAGCCAGCATTGGGATCGGTGCCGCACTGCTCGGGTTGTTTCTGGCTGCCAGCTCGGTTTCCGTGGTGCTTGGACTGTGGACCATCGCCAAGGTCACCCGCATTCTCATCGAGAAAATACAGAGACCGAAGTACTACCCGCAGGAACGCAGCCGTCGTGCGCGGCTTGCGCGCGATCGGCGACGCGTCCGCGACCGTTTCACGCTGAGCAACTGCCCGAAGCCGAAGGAGCTGCTCGCGCAGTACGAGAAGGCGAAGTCCGGGGCACGCGAGGCACTGCGGTTCGGCTCGATGCTCTGCGACTTGGAGGCGTTCTGCGACAACTCGTTGCTCCGTAACGTGAACGGGGAGATCGTCGGGCGCAATCCTGGCATGAAGGGGTGGATCAGGGACAACTGCCCAGAACTGCTCCCGCACTACAAGAACGCAATGCGCTACAAGGGATTGGCGGAGAAGTTCCGGCAGGTGTCTGGAGCCGCCGATCCTCTGCCGGCAGCGGCGCTATTGGCGGAGGATGCCGGAGAGGCACTGAAGCCGCTCTGCGGGGATAGAAGCCGCAAGATTACAGTGCGGATGAAGAAGAGAAACGGGCCGCGGGACGGGAAGACCTCCAGTGCGGCATACGCGCTGGAAGCGGAGGAACTCGAAGCGGCGTGGAGGGCTGCGAGAAAAATCCTCGCCGAGTGCGAGGGAGACGATAGACTACGGTGCGGAAAAAATAATAAGGAGAGGGGCGAAGTGGCGAGACTGGAGAGGATTATAGAGGAAAGGCTTTGCGCAATGCCGGAAGGTGCGCTACTGATGGCACGGTGGAGGGTTGGCGTGACCGTTTTAGGGAACCGAGGGAAAGAAAGCGCGTAGAGACGAACGAGAATGGGTTGACGCAGGGCGGAGCAGGACGAGAATGGGTTGGCGCAGGGCGGAGCAGGACGAGAATGGGTTGGCGCGGGGCGAATGAGGACGAGAATGGGTTGGCGCGGGCGAATGAGAAGAGAATGGGCTGGCGCAGGGCGGAGACGAACGAGAATGAGTTGGCGCGGGGCGAATGAGAAGAGACAGCGCGTTATAGCACGACGATTTGGGCGCGCGGGAATTGGGCTATGACCTTCGCGCCAGACTGCGAGACAGTCGCGGCGCCGCCAAGTTCCACGGCGGAAAAGGAAAGCGCCCCTGCGGCAAGCACCGACTGCGCCACATCCCCCTGATAGGAGAAACGGCTGACAGTCGCGGCAAAGGAATTCTCGCCGGCCTCGCCTGCGGGCAGGACGCGCACCGACTCCGGCCTGACGCAAAGAGTGACGGCGTCGCCGACCTTCGGCGCAGCCTCGCGCATGACGTTCGCGGCATCGGCCACAACTTTGCCCAGCGCCGTTTCAACAGTCACGGCGGCCGCGTCAATGGCCAAGACCTTGCCGTCGAAGAAGTTCGCCTCGCCAATGAAGCCGGCGACAAAGCGGTTCTTCGGACGACGGTAAACCTCGGCCGGCGCGCCAACCTGCTCGACGTGCCCGCCGTTCAGGACGGCCAGCCTGTCGGCGATTGAAAGCGCCTCCTTCTGGTCGTGGGTGACATAGATCGCCGTAAGGCCGCGCTCCTTGCAGATGCGGCGGATTTCAGTCCGCATCTCGATGCGCAGCTTGGCGTCGAGGTTTGATAGCGGCTCGTCGAGCAGAAGACACTGCGGCTCGATCACCAGGGCGCGGGCGAGGGCCACGCGCTGCTGCTGGCCGCCGGAGAGCATGTTGGGCTTGTAGGAGGCGCGGTCAGCCATGTGGACGGCATCCAGGGCCCGCGCCACGCGCGCGGCTGCCTCCGCCTTGGGGACGCGGCGGATGTTCAGTCCAAACGCAACATTCTCCGCAACCGTCATGTGCGGCCAGAGGGCGTAGCTCTGGAAGACCATGCCCGTGTCACGCTTGTGCGGCGGGAGGGAGGTCACGTCGCGGCCGCCGATGAAGATGCGGCCAGAATCGACGTCGTGGAATCCGGCGATTGTCCTGAGGAGGGTCGTCTTGCCGCAGCCGGAGGGGCCGAGCAGGAAGAAGATTTCGCCTGGCTCGATCTCAAGCGAGACGTGATCGACTGCGTGGACGCTGCCGAAATACTTAACAACATCGTCAATTCTAATTGGAACCGCCATCTTCGGCCTCCTTGGCGCCTTTTTCAATTTCCTCGGCTTCCTTCTTCACCTGGACGCTCACAGCACCCTTCACCATATTGAGGATCTTCGCGTATTCGGGAATCTTCTCGTGGAAGACGGTCTTGAAGGGGATCTTAAGCTGTAGTGGGCGCAGGATGCTGCGCATCCGCTCCGACGACACGATGATCTCCTTCGGGCGGGCCTTGGACTTTGTTAGGAATTTCACCAAGGCCGAAGGCAGGAACTTGTAGAGAGAGCCGATGTCGGAAGCGGGGTAGAAGACACCGGTCTCGGGGGCCGGCGGCTTTGCGCCCTCTGCGGTCAAGGGCCCGAACTGCTGGATGGCGAAGAGATAGCCCAGCGGCAGGCGGCCATCCTCGCCGCGAAGGTTTACGGCATCCTTGTTCAGCAGAGCCAGCTTGGGCACGATGTCGAAGTCTATGCTGATGGCCGGCATGGTCTGCGGAAGGGCATTGACCTTCTCCACCGCCTTGTCGGTAACCGATATCGGGCGGCCCTCGCCGAATTCGGTGAACGGGGGCTTGATAGTCCAACCCTCCTCCCACTTGGATTCTTCGGTCTTCCAGCGGCGCACCCAGGTGCGGTTCGGGCCGAGCTGCTCGACAAGCGAGATGTCCTCCTCGGCACGCAAGAGGACGCCAAGCGTCTGGTTGAGGACCTTGGCAGTCGATTCCACCTCCACCTTGCTGAGGTGCCAGGGCATCCAGCCGGGGCGGAAGGAGACGAATGCGGGAACCTCCTCGTCGCCCTCCTTGGCGTTTCCAAAGGTCGTCGCGGCGAGCTGTTCAAGCTGGGAGAGGTCGCCCCACTTGCGGAGGGAGCAGAGGACGATGGGCATTTCGAGGGAGCGCGTCTCGCCGTGGTTCTTGTCGCCGCCGGCGATGAGGCGGCAGTAGAGGGCGTCGGCGTTCCAGCCATAGACGATGACCAGGCCCTTGTCGCAGGCGTAGCGGCCGCGGCAGGGATGGACGAAGAAAGGCTCCGAGTAGCCATCCGGGTGGATGGCGAAGGAATGGCGCTCGGCGAACCACTTCCAAGGCCGCATCCGCGAAATGGTGGCGAACTTGGAAAACACCTCCGTCCAGAGGTCGTTTGGCGTTCCTAGGAAATGCTTGTCAATCATGTTTATTTTCTCCGCTCAGCGGGGAAAGTTCCATCCTTGACTTCGCCGACATAGGCGGAGACGGCGGCGACGACGGCTTCGCCGATTTCGGCGTAGCGCTTCACGAAGCTCGGCGTCCCCTCCGGCGGGTTGATGCCGAGGATGTCGTGCATCACGAGTACCTGGCCGTCGCAGTACGGTCCCGCGCCGATGCCGATTGTGGGGATGTCGATTTCATTAGTGATCTTCGCGGCCAAGGCGTCTGGCACGCACTCCAGGACAATGGCGAATGCGCCGGCGGCGGCCAGCGCCTTGGCGTCGGCCATGAGCTTGTCAGCCTCCTCCTTGCCCTTGCCGTGCATCCCGTAGCCGCCGAAGGCAAGCACGGACTGCGGGGTGAGGCCGATGTGGGCGCAGACGGGGATGCCGTTGTCGACGAGGCGCTTCACAAGCGCGGCGCGCTCCGCACCGCCTTCGAGCTTTACAGAATCGGCGCCGCCCTGCTGGATCAGGCGGCCGGCGTTGCGCACGGCCTCGTCGTCGTTGACCTGGTAGGAGAGGAAGGGCATGTCGGCGATGACATGGGCGTCGCGGACGCCGCGCGACACGGCCGCCGTGTGGTGGACCATCATGTCCATCGTGACCGGCAGGGTATTCTCAAAGCCAAGGACGTTGTTGCCCACTGAGTCGCCGACGAGGATGACCTTGATGCCGGCGGCGTCGAAGAGTCGCGCAAAGGCGGCGTCGTAGGCGGTGATGCAGGCGATCTTCTCCACGCCCTTGCACTTCTTGAGCTTTGTGGTTGTCCAGTTCTTCATTTCACGCTCCTCTGCGCCAGCGGCGCAATCCATGCTAATACTCGAATATACCGACGCACTGATCGTTGCTAAACATCAGCTGGCGACTCAGCTGCTCCACGTAGCGCATGCGCTGCTCGTAGTGCCATCCGCGCCGCGGCGGCGGCGGCGGGGTCTCGCGGCCGTAAGGGTATGGCCTTGGGGGCGGGGGCGGCGGGTCGGGCGGCACAAGTTCCTCGTAGTATTCGGGAACGGAGCGGAAGTAATTCCAGACTTCGTAAACGCCGTTGGAGACAATCTGCGAGGACTTCGTTCCGGGATCGCCGAAGGCGAACCATGCGGCCGAGGTGGAGTCGCCAAGCTGGATGTATCCCTGCTGGACGCGCGCCTGGGTCGCCTGGTCCAGATAAGAGAAGGCCTGGACGTTGTTGGAGATGCGCTCAGCGCGGAGCTCGGCCTCTGTCATGCACCCGGTAGCCAGAAGCAACGTCGCCGCCGCCACTGCGGCGATGGCATTATTGAGTTTCGTTTTCATAGGCCCTATTCTAGCATAACGCGCGAGGAAAAGAAACCGCTCCCTACATCTGCGATGTGGCGGACAGGACGGCGGTGGGGTTCTTCTCCAGGAAGTAGTCATGCGCCCAGCGCGTCGGGAAGAGGATCACCAGGTTTCCGTCGAGGTCGTGCGCCAGCTTCACGCCAATGCCGAGGTAGGCGTCGCGCCACTTCTCCTCGCTCTCGCCCTTCGGGAACCAGCGCACCAACTCAAATGGCGCCGGCTCTATCCGCGGATTTGCGCCGTATTCGGTCTGGAGGCGGTGCATTACCACGTCGAACTGCAGTTGGCCGACGGCGCCGAGAAGGCGCGTGTTGAGGCCGGTTTCGGGCGTGGTGAACGCCTGGATAACGCCCTCGTCGAGGAGCTGCGAAAGCCCCTCGTGGAACTGCTTCTGGCGGTCGGTTCCGACATTGCGGATTGTGGCGAACGCCTCTGGCGAGAAGCGCGGGATTTCGTCGTAGCGGATTGACGGGTCGGTGGTGAGGGTTGCGCCGATCTTGAAGGCGCGGTGCATCACGAGGCCAACGATGTCGCCGGGAAGGGCCGTCTCGACAGTCTCGCGCTCCTGGGCGAAGAGCTTCTGCGGGTATGAGAGGCGGATGGGCTTGCCGCCATCGGGGTCGAGGACGGTCATGTCCTTCTCAAATGTGCCGGAGCAGACGCGCAGGAAAGTCAGCCTGTCGCGGTGGCGCGGGTTCATGTTTGCCTGGACTTTGAAGACAAAGCCCGAGAAGGTGTCGGAGTCGGGGTCTATGGGCGTGCCGTCGGGGAGGCGGCGCGGCTGGGGAGGGGCGCCGAATTCGACGAAGTGGTCGAGGAGGTTCTGGACACCGAAGTTGGTGATGCCGCTGCCGAAGAACACCGGAGTGAGGCGGCCGGCGGCGAGGGCCTCGCGGTCGAATTCGCCACCTGCGATGGAAAGCATCTCGACCTCCTCCAGCCACTTCGCGTATTCGTCGGCGCCGAGGAGTGCGGCGATTGCGCCGTCGCGGTAGTCGGCGACCTTGACAGGCGCCTTGCGCGCGCCGTGGGCGGAGCGCTCGTAGAGATGGACTACGTTGTTCAGGCGGTCGAAGATGCCGCAGAAAGTCTCGCCGTTGCCGATGGGCCAAGTCACCGGGAAGGCGGAGATGCCGAGGACCTTCTCAAGTTCGTCGATGAGGTCGAGGGGCGGGAGCGCGGGGCGGTCCATCTTGTTCATGAAGGTGAAGATGGGGATTCCGCGCAGGCGGCAGATTTCAAAAAGCTTGCGGGTGCGCTCCTCGATGCCCTTTGCGGCGTCAATCACCATGATGGCGGAATCGACGGCGGTTAGGACGCGGTAGGTGTCCTCGGAGAAGTCCTTGTGGCCGGGGGTGTCGAGGAGGTTGATTACGCAGCCGCCATACTCGAACTGCAAGAGAGTGGAGGAGACGGAGATGCCGCGCTCCTTTTCAAGCTCCATCCAATCGGAGGTCGTGGTCGGGGCGTTGCGACGCGCGCGGACGGAGCCTGCAAGCTGGATGGCGCCGCCATAGAGGAGGAGCTTTTCGGTGAGGGTTGTCTTACCGGCATCGGGGTGCGAGATAATCGCGAAAGTCCGACGCCTGGCGATTTCGTCATGGCGTGATGTCATCTGTTCTCCAGCCCCCAAACGAACAGTCGCTTTTTTGAGGAAAAATGGTCGGGGCGTCGGGATTTGAACCCGAGACCTTTTGCACCCCAAGCAAACGCGCTACCAGGCTGCGCTACGCCCCGACACGGTGCTCTGACTTTGGGAAAGATGGTCGGGGAGAGGGGATTCGAACCCCTGACCTTTTGGTCCCGAACCAAACGCGCTACCAGGCTGCGCTACTCCCCGAACCCAAAAATCATTGCAGAATACTATACTCTCATCCGCGCGATTTGTCAAGCGGCGGAGGGAATGGGGAACGGGGAACAGGGAATGGGGAACAGGGAACGGGGAACGGGGAACAGGGAACGGGGAACAGGGAATGGGGAACGGGGAACGGGGAAAGGGGAAAGTCGCCAAAACTTGCCATAATAGCGAGTAAAGAGTAGAATGGAAGACCATGAAAGTTTGCAAGTTCGGCGGTTCATCCGTGGCAGATGCCGCACAAATATCTAAAGTCTGCGACATTATGATGTCGGATCGCGACCGCAGGGTCGTGGTCGTATCCGCCCCTGGCAAGCGCTCAAAGGGCGACACCAAGGTCACGGACATGCTTATCAGCTGCGCCGAGCGCGCGCTGGAGGACTTCGACGTCTCCCGCGAACTTGAGGCAATCTCCCAGCGCTTCGCCGCAATCATCGCCGATCTAGGCCTGGAGGCATCCCTGGCCGACGACATTGCCGCAGACCTCGCGTCGCGTCTGGCCTACGACAAATCCGACAAAGGCGCCTTCCTCGACCTCATGAAGGCGGCAGGCGAGGACAACTCCGCAAAGGTCGTAGCCGCAGCGCTGCGGGCGCGCGGCGCTTCAGCCATCTACCTCAACCCCGCCAAGGCGGGGATGCTCCTCGAAGGGCCATCCGGCGACGCCGTCCTCTGCGACGTCTCATACGGTTTCCTGCACGACTCCATCGAGCGCGCCATGTGGCGGCCAGACAACCCAATTGTCGTATTCCCCGGCTTCTTCGGCGTGAACCGCGACGGCAAGGTAGCGACCTTCCCGCGCGGCGGCAGCGACATCACCGGTGCAATCCTCGCCGCCGCCATGAAGGCCGAGTGCTACGAGAACTTCACGGACGTCGATACCGTCTATGCCGTCGACCCGCGCGTCGTTCCAGATGTAGCGCACGGCATTCGCGAGATGACCTACCGCGAAATGCGCGAGCTGGCCTACGCCGGCTTTGGCGTGTTCCACGACGAGGCCGTGATGCCCGCCTTCCGCGCAGGCATCCCGATCAACATCCGCAACACCAACCACCCGGACCTTCCCGGCACGTGGATACTCCCGAGCCGCCGCGTTGACGAGTGCCGCGTAGTCGGCATCGCCAGCGACAGCGACTTCGTCCACGTCTATGTGGAGAAATACATGATGAACCGCGAAGTCGGCTTCGGGCGCAAGCTGCTCCAGATTTTCGAGGAGGAACAAGTCTCCTTCGAGCACATGCCGACCGGCATCGACAACATCACCATCATCCTGCGCGGCTCCAAGTTCCCGCCGGAGGTGCAGGGGCGCGTCCTCCAGCGCATCAAGAAGGAGCTTGCCCCCGACCAACTCGTCTGCGAGCGCGACCACGCGCTGATCATGGTCGTTGGCGAAGGCATGCAGCACACGGTGGGCACGGCGGCGCGCGCCACCAAGGCATTGGCCGAAGCCGGCGTGAACATCGAGCTGATCAACCAGGACGCCTCCGAAATCAGCATCATGTTCGGCGTCCGCGAGAGCGAGCGCGCCCGCGCCGTGAATGTGCTTTACCACGCCTTCTTCTGCAATGGCGCGATTTGACAGGACGCCCAATCAATTGTAGAATTATAAGTTGTTTTTTTATTGAACCCTAGGGGAAAGAGCATGCCCAACGATGATTCTATAGAAGTGATTGGAACTGTGGTGAAGGTCCTGCCCGCGACGATGTATCGCGTGAAGCTGGAAAACGGCCACGAGCTATTGGCGCACGTTTCAGGACGCATGCGCAAGCACTTCATCAAGATTGCGAGCGGTGACAAAGTCACCGTCGAGATTTCGCCCTACGACCTTTCGAAGGGGCGCATCACATACCGCCACAAGGCCTAAAAGACATGAGCCGGCGCGCCGCCAGAACCGTTGCAACCGCCGCGCCGCGACCTTCCCCGCGCGGCCTTGCGGCGGCCATTGCGGCGACGTTGCTGGCGCTGCTCCCACAAGCGCCGCTGATGGCGCAGTCGCTGCTGCCGCTCTCGGATTACCAGGTAATCATCGACCGCAAGCCCTTTGGCGAACTTGCGCAGGGCAAAAAGGCGCAGGACGCCGAAGCCGCGCAGGCGGCGGCCCAGGAGGCCCAGGCCGCGAAGGAGCAGGAGGCCCTTGCAAAGCAAATCGACCTCGTCGCCGTGAACATCACGCTTCGCGGGACAATCTCCGTTGGTTTCGTTGACAAGAGCGCCAAGCCCGCAACGAGCCACTACCTCTCCATTGGCGAAACGGAGGCGGGCTTCACGGTGGAGTCCGCAGACTACGTGGCCGAAACGGCCACCATATCCAAGGGCGGCGTGAAGATCACCTTGAAACTCGGAAGCGGAATCATCGCCGAAGGGAAGGCCGACGACGAAGGCGGCGGATCCGCGCAAACGGCGGGCAAGGCCGACGAGGCCAAAGGCGACGATTCCGCCAAGCCGCGCATCCCGACGCGCGTTTTGCGCCGCCCCGGCATGCCCGGCGCGGCTGGCGGCTACCGCAACACCGTCCTTGAGCGCCGCCGCGCGGAGAACGCCGCCGCCGCAGAGGAAGAGGCTCAGCGCCGCGAGGACGAGGTTGACCGCCTCCGCAAGGCGTCGGACTCCGCCGCCGCGAAGCGCGAGCATGACATGAACTACAAGCTTTTGCTAGAAGGCAAGGAACCCATAAGCGAAATCCACCTCACGCCCGAGGAGGAGCGCGAACTTGAAAGCAAGGGCCTCCTTGCCCCACGGGAAGGCGAATGAAGCTCTTCCGCAAAGGCGCAATCGACGCGCTTCCAGTCTTCGTGGGCTATCTATCGGTGGGCTTCACCTTCGGGATAGCCGCAGCGACTGACTGGAAATCCTCCTTCATCCCCACCCTCGCCAGCATAACGCACATCTCCGGCACCGGGCAGTTCGTCCTGGTATCGCTGATTGGCGACGGCAGCACGCTCGCGGCCATAATAGCCGGCATCGTGGCAATCAACCTGCGATATGTGCCGATGGCGATTGCCGTCTCGCAGCGCCTGGAGGCGGCGATGCCGCCATGGAAGCGCCTGATTGTTGCTATGGGCGACACCGATGAAATCGTGGGCATCTCGCTACGCCAGACGCCGCCGCTCCGCTTCCCCTACATGCTCGGGCTCTTCGTCTGCTCCTGGTGCGGCTGGGTTGGCGGGACGGCACTCGGCGCAAACCCGGCCACACAGGCGCTGCTGCCACCGCGCCTCATCGCGGCGCTAGGCATCGCCCTGCCCGCGATGTTCGCGGCAATCGTGTTTCCGGCATTCCGCGAATCACGCCGCATCAAGGTCGCCGTAGCGGTCGCGGCGCTAGCCAGCTTTGCAATGCGCGCAGTCCCGACGGGCATCGACCCCGGCTGGATAACGCTTGCGGCCGGGATTGGCGCGGCCGCGCTTGCCGCGTTCCTCTTCCCCAAGGAACCTGAACAGGGCAACGGACAAGGAGGCGGACAATGAGCCACCGCACCTTGCTGGGCGTCGTCCTGCTGACGGCGGCCATAACCTACGCGCTCCGCGCCCTGCCGATGCTGCTCTTCAAGCGCCCCTTCGGCAACCGCTATCTCGCGGCCTTCCTGGATGCCCTGCCCTACGCGCTGCTGACGGCGATGATCCTGCCGGCGATCTTCTACTCCACCGGCGGCGCAGCCTACCCTGCGCGCCCCGTTGCGCCGGCGGCGGCAGGCGCAGTCACCGCGCTCGCACTTGGCTATATGAAGCGGCCGCTGCCAGTGGTCGCGCTGGCGGCGACTGCCGTCGCATACCTCTGCGACCTCCTCCTGGCCTGATGCCCCGCAGTCGCGGCGCCGCTACTTGCCCAGTGCGCCGAGCTTGGCGGTCCTGATGGACATGTTTAGGAACTTCTCTATCGGCCCGTTGACATTGGCGCTGAGGTTAACCGGCGTGACGACGGTGCCATCCGATGACTTTCCCTGAAGCCTTATGGCGATGCGGCCGTCTTCGCCGCGCGGATTCACCAAGTCGAGGCGCAGCACGTCGTAGTCGATGTTCCGCAACGCCATCTCGACGTTCTCGCAGACCACAGGCGGCAAGCCGGCCTGGGCCAGCAATGATGTCAGCACCTCCGGGTTCTTGACCTTGAGGTTGCCCGTCTGGCCCGGTGGCGTGTAGATGAACCCCTCGCCAAGGCGCACCTCGCCATTGCCCATGTACCGCAGCGGAAGCCGCCCGTGCAGGCTGCCGGTCGCTTCGCTCCCCGCCAACTGCGGGAAGAGGCCAAGCGCATCGGAGAGCAGGAGGTTGTCGAGGTAGAGTGTGAATCCTGCGGAAAGCTTCTCGATGTTGAGGTAGAGGGCGTAAAGGCGCACGAAGCCGCCGCAGAAGCCGACGGCGGCCTCGGAGACGACAACCGTCTTCTCGTCGGCGACGATCGTAGCCCGCCCCCTGCCAAAGGGGATAATGCCGATGCTGGCGCCGTCGAAGCCCACAGAGCATGGCTCGATCTTCACAAGGGAGCCGCAGCCAGCGGCCGCGCCACGAACCCTGCCGCCATTTAAGCTCATTGGCACTGCGGCGCCAGTGAGCGAAAGGGAGAGGTCGGAAGCATGGACATTGACGTTCCAGCTAGGCGGCGCGCCGACGCCGCCGTTCACCTCAACCGCGCCGCCGAGCTCGCCAGAGAAGGAAAGTTCCCCCGGCAACTGCGCGCCGTATGCCTTCGCGACCGCCAGCGCAGTCTCGACAAACGGGTCCTCGCCGGTTAGGAGCAACGCCGTGAGCGATGATGAGAATGAGAACTTTCCATCCGGCGAAAGGCGGAACTTCAGCGGAACCTTCCATGTGCAAGGATCGAAGCGCAGATGCCCCTCCGCGGAACAGTCAATGCCGCGCGCCTCAGCGAACGCGAAGTCCATTGCGCCAGTCACGGCGCGCAACTGTATACGGTCCGTCAGGCCCAGGTTCGCAGCTGCGATGCGCCACTCAAGGGAGGCTGACCCCTTCGCCTCAAGTGGGGAATAGTCAACGTCGAACTTAAGTGGCTGGCGGGCCAGGACGCCGTCAATGCCACATAGCATGTGGCCACCGACGCAACCACCGGTGAGGGCGAACGAGCCATTCGCGGCGCTCGTCACCGATTCGGGCATGTTCGTGCCAAGCAGCGGCGCGAAGTCAAGTTGCCCGGTGCGGGCCGAAATCCTGCCGATTGTCCAGCCCTTTAGGATGTCGTGGCTTGGAGGCGGCAAACCCGCCTTGCCGAGCGACGGCATTGCGAAGCCGGGAACGCGATGCGAGGCGTCGATTGAGATTCCGTCGACGTCGATTGAGTCTATGCGATGGGATTTTATTAGCCCGTTCATCGTCCACTTCACGCGCAGCGATTTGAAGGAAGGTGCGAAGGGGAAGCCGCCCATTCGGGCATCGGCGATTTCGATGCCGCCGAAATCCAGCCTTTTTATGGCGAAGGTGTTTGCAAAGCCATCGCCATGGGGGAGAAATGCGCGAAGCGTTTTCTCGGCGATTCGCTCGCGCGCCAGCCAAAGTCCAAGTGCGGCCATGGCGGCAACCATGTTCAATATCACAAGCATCGCCACCAGGCGAAGCAGGATTTTTAAGATTTTTCGCATGGCAATGATTTTACCATATTTGCATTTTTCCCTTTGCTTTGATTAAATAGAAAGTCGAAGATTTGGAATTTTCACGGCAAAAGGCGATTAAAAAATGAAGATACTTTTCCAAGGCGACTCCATCACGGACGCAGGAAGAACGGCAGTGCAGAACGAGAACCTCGGTCGCGGCTACCCGCTCTACATCGCGTCCGCCCTTGGACTGCGCCATCCCAAAGCGCCGCTTGAATTTATCAACCGCGGAATCAGCGGCAATAGAGTCGTAGATCTCTACCAGCGCTGGAAGGTTGATTGCCTCAACCACAAGCCGGACGTCATCAGCATTCTCATTGGCGTGAACGACACCTGGCATGAGGAATTCGGCAACGGCGTTGAAGTACCGCGCGCGAAGCGCGTGTTCGACGCGCTTATCGACTGGACGCGCGAGGCCGCGCCTAAGGCCACGCTCGTAATCTGCGAGCCATTCGTGCTTACCGCAGACCAGACGAGCGACGGGCGCGTTCCCGGCACGAACTGGGCCGTCAAGGACGGCTGGCGCGAAGACGTTGACCAGCGCCGCATCTACACAAAGGCTGCCGCCGAACGGGCAGGCGCCATTTTCATCCCCTTCCAGAAAGTATTGGACGACGCCCTGGCCGATGCCCCTGCGGAGCACTGGCTTGGAGACGGCGTCCATCCCACTCTGGCTGGCCATGCCTTGCTGGGCGAGGCGTGGATTCGGGCGGTGACGCCCGCGCTCGGCCTGTAAGGCCGGGCTTCGTCGGTTCTTTTCGTTCTGTTTGACAACGGGATAGCCCTTCCCGCCGCCAAGCGGGAAAGGGTGCAAGGAGGCATTGACCATGGACAGCGACCTACAGGCAATAGTAAACTTCTACGAGCGTGACCGCGGCGTCGGACGCGAGCAAATCATACGCGCCATCGAATTGGCATTGGAGAAAGTATTCGGCAACGCCTTCAAGTGCCCGGGGCTCGTCCGCGTGCAGATTGACCGCAAGCGGCTTGCCGTCAAGGCATTCCGCAAGGTGACGGTCAGCGACACCGACATCGGCCCGGCCTTCATCCCCGTGGTCAAGGCGCGCCGCGTCCGTCCCGACGCGGCGCCAGGCCTCGTCTTCGAGGTCGAAATCCCCGCGAGCAGCCTGGGGCGCATCGGCATCCAGACCGCCCGCCAGACCATTCTCGGCAAGCTCCGCGAAGCCGAACGCGAGACGGTCATAGCCAACTACGCCGGCAAGGTCGGAGAGATCGTGTCCGGCCGCGTGAAGAATGTATCCTCGCGCCGCGGCGACATCATCGTCGCCCTAGACAACGCCGAGGCCGTCATCCAGCGCCGCGACTGCCTGCCGTCCGACAAGTTCAACGACGGCGACATCGTCCGCGCCATGATCGTCAAGGTGCTCCCGCTTGAGGAGGCAGTCCAGACGAGCACGCCGCCAATCGTCCTCTCGCGCTCCGCCTCGTCCTTCCTGCGCCAGCTCTTCGTGACCGAGGTCTCTGAAATCAACGACGGCACGGTCGAGATCATGGGCATAGCCCGCGACCCCGGATCGCGCTCCAAGATCGCCGTGCTCTCCCACGACGCCAACATCGACCCCATCGGCGCCTGCGTAGGCACCCAGGGGCGCCGCGTCCGCACCATCGTGAACGAACTCGGCGGAGAGAAGATCGACATCGTCCGGTGGAACGAGGACATCTGCAAGTACGTGGAGAACGCGCTCTCGCCGGCAAAGCTGCTCTCCGTGACCATCGACCCCGACGACCCGCGCAAGGTCTCGGTGCTGGTCGCCGGCGACCAGCTCTCGCTCGCCATTGGACGCGGCGGACAGAACGTCCGGCTCGCCACCAAGCTCGTTGGATGCACCATCAACATCACGAAGAAGGAGGCAGCGCTTTCCTTCGAGGCCATGCTTGAAAACACAGTCGGCTCGCTCATGGGCGCCGGCATCTCCGAGGCGGACGCCCGTCTCCTCGCCACGGCCGGATACACCTCGCTTGAGGGCATCGCGGAGGAATCCGCATCCGGCCTCGCGGAAGCGACCGGACTTGACGAAGCCGCAGCGGCGGTCATTGTTGAAAAGGCGATTGCCGCAAGGGGGTAGCAAGACCTTTTGGCCTTTTGACTTTCTGATTAATACCGACCGGGATTGCATAGAATGAAGATATACGAATTGGCAAAGCAGATCAACGCGAAGGCAGGCGACGTCGCCAAGGTTGCGAAGGAGCAGCTTGGCATAGACAAGGCCGGCAACTTCACGACACTGACGGACGACCAGGCCGCCCAACTGGTGCGCCACTTCTCCGCGGGTTCAGCCCCCGCCGCACCTGCGGAGAAGGAACCAGCACCCGAAGTCGCCGCTGCGCGCGCCGCCCACAAGGCCGCCGCCGCGCGTCGTCGCGAGATGCACCGCAAGGGCACGCCCGTCCGCGCCTCAGGCTCGGAGGCCGAGGAGCGCG
>JAGCUY010000062.1 GCA_017962605.1 Kiritimatiellia bacterium
AAAACGGGAACATCTGGTTTGCGATCTGCCACACGCGCCCCTGATACTGCACGTTGCGCAGCGACACGGCGTAGTTTGAATCCGCGAACGCCGACCACACGACGCAATCGGTAACAAATTCGGCGGGTAATTCCATACTCGGCGCGTAGAACGCGTCGCGGTCGTTCGTCCACGTCGCCTTCGGAATCTTCTTCACGGCGTGAAGCACCATCGCCCGCTCGAAGTTCTCCGGCGTCACGGAAAACGCGCCAGCGTTCGCGTAGGGCGCGGAGAGGATGAACACGCTGTTCGTGTGCTGGAAATCGTCGCCGTTGCTCGACACGGAGCAGAGGAAACCGGGCGCGACGTGGTTGCGCTGGTCCTTGTTGTCCGTTTTGAGATTGAACGCGCTGACGAACGTCGGCATGACGGACTTGCCATCCCACTTCGGGCGCGGGCACCACTTGTTGAGCATTGCCGTGCGCTCGACAGACGGGACTTGTTTCGTCCCGATCTTCTCCACGTCGGTGTTGAACACGTCCAACGTGATCGACTGGTCTTTCAGGTGTTTTTGCTTCGCGAGGTTCCAGACGAGGAATCCGACGGGGAAGTTGCCCGTTGCGCCGTAGAAGCACTTGATCGGGAAGATGAATCCGCGCTCGAACTGGTACTGGAAGAAGCCGTCGCGTATCTTCTGGTCGTTGTTGGAGTTGAGATACTTCAACTTCGAGAACATGCAGAGACGGGCCTGTTTCCCCTTGAACTCCTTGGAGATTCGGAAGAGGAACTGCGTGAAGAGTTCGCGGCTAGCCTCGCCGTAGTCCTCCTCGTTCATCCATTCGCGGATGGTCGTCTTTGAAACCGTGTCCTTGGACTTCTTGCCCGTTTCGCCGCCGACGGTGTTGGCCGTGGCGAACGGCGGATTGATGAAGCGGCGGGAAATATCTTCTTGCAGTAGTCGGCGTCCTCGTGGTCGAGGGTGGAGATGTAGCAGTAGGGGAGCGCGGAGGACGGCAGCCCGAACTCGAGGTTGCCGGTGCCGGCGGCCATGTCCCAGAAGCGGTATTCGCCGGACTTCCACCACTCGCGGCCAACCGTGCGCCCAAGGTAGTCGAGGCCCTTGGCGGCGAACTCGACGGGCGTGTAGAACTCGCCGGTGAAGCGGCGTCGGAAGTCTTCGGTGAGGCGGTCGGCCTTCTGCCGGATGCGCGTCATGGCGGGCGGCGGCACCTTCTCGTAGTTCTGCCAGAAGTGGCGGTACTTGTCGGGCTGGAGCGTCTTGGGGATGTAGCCCTCGGCGCCGCTCACGGAGAAGAGCACCTGGCCGTCCTGCGCGACGATGGACTTCCCCTGCTCGATGTCTGCGAAGAAGTATTCCGACGACTTCCGCCCGTTGCGGACGTATGCGCCGAAAAGCCCGTCCCAGTAGTCGAAGACGTCGAGGAAGTTCTCCTCGGTGATGGCCTTCTTGTCGAGGAGGTCGAAGAACGTCATCTGGGCGACGAGATGTTCGCGGCACTTCCTGACGAACTGCTCCTCCTCGGCTGGTTTCGCGAGGTCGTAGATGTAGGGGAGGTTTATCTCCGCGCCTCCGCGTCTCTGCGTGAGATAATCCAACACATCCGCGACAAGTTTCGGACAGGGCGTGGACGGCGCGCGGTCCCAGTCGTATTTCCCGCCCTTGGAGGCGTAGAACTTCGCGTAGTCCTTCGTCTCGGCGAAGAACGCCTCGTTCTTGTCAACGACGCAGATGACGGGGGGCAGCGGGTAGCGCGTAAGCCCCGCGCCGAATTTCAGGAGGCGGGCGTAATACATCGTCTGCGCGAGGACGCGCGCCACGTTCTCTGCGTTTCTGAAGTTGCGGTCGTATTTGAACTCGAAAAGGACGTGTTCGGTGTAGTGGTCGATGCCGCGCAAGGCGAAGATCTTCATCTTGAAGAACTTGCAGAATTCGGCCTTGACCTCCTCCTCCTTGGCGCACGGCGCAAGCGTTTCGCACAGGCTTTTCATTGTCCAGCGTCCTTTTTCAATTGTGCATCCATGATACACGAAAAGGGTTGGGGATGGCAAGTCGTCAGGGCGGGGTGTTGGCATTGGCGACATACCACAGGTTTTCAAAATCGTGTAAACTATGTTGGGCTTGTCTCAAAGCCAATTGAACTTCACCTGTGGACAACAACATGGTCAAACACATTTCCCTGCGTTCCCTTGCTTTGCTTGCGGCTGCAAGCTTCGCCTTCGCCGGTTGCACCACCGCCGACGTGCCATCCAAAGGCCCCGCCATCGCCCCGGACGCCGGCGGCGCCGGAGCCACGGCCGTACCCGGCCGCGCGCCGTCATGGCGCGACAGGCCCGCCGCCGACGGACGCGGGGCATACGCCGTCGCCGGCCTCGGCGACACGCACTTCGACGCGGCCCCGGCCACCGTTTACCACGCCGCCTACGACACCTCCGCGCCCAATGGCGCACACGTTGTCACCGAACAAAGCCGCAGCGCCGAAATGTGGCGGGAGCGCATGCCTTCCCTCCTCGCCGCCAGCGCCAAGGTCGCGCTGCAAGACGCCAATCCCCCCACCCGCGTCGTCCTCCAGCGTGGCGACATCATCAACGGCGACTGCAACGACGACGACGCGCATCGCCGGATGCTCCGGGACGCCCTCGCCGCCACGCGCGCGCCATACGCCGCCGCGACGGGCGCGGGGGAACCCACCCCCCCCCTGCCTTTCCTAACAGTCCTCGGCAACCACGACTTCCGCGGCAGCCCCAACGGGCGCAAGATATACTTCGAGTGGGCCGAATCGCTCCTCTCGCGCGAACTCGGCGAGGACGTCGCCTACCCGCTCTTCTCCTTCCGCATCGACGACGACCGCTGGATTTTCTGCGACTTCGAGAAGGTAAGTCTCTTCGACGTGGCCGAAGAAATCGAGTCCGACCCCTCCGCGCGCTACGTTTTCCTCGTCACGCACGGCCCATTCACGGCCTCCCAAAGCGGCAACAACTGGATCTGGCGACTCAGCGGCTGGAAGTCCAAGGGCGGAACAGGCCAGGGCGTTCCGGAGCTCTTCGAGGCCATCTCGCGCCGCCGCGCCATCGTCCTTTCCGGCCACACGCACCGCCCCGCATTCTACCGCAACGAGAACCAGTTCGGGGGCTACACGGAGTTCACGGCCAACTCCGTGTGGAGCAGCGGAAACCTTGCCAGCGTGGATCCAATCCCCGGCCATGACACCCCATCCGCCTTCGGCACGTGGCACAGCAAGAACGTGAAGGAGGAAAACCGGGCGGCCTACGACGCAGACATCGCCCGCTTCAAGGCGGGGCTGAAGGAATATTACCTCGGCAAGGGGGCGGGGCACTTCAGGCTTGAAGTCTCCGACGAGAGGGTCCTCATGCGCTTCTACCCCGGCGACGCGACCGAACCGGGCCGCACTTTCGACCTCACCCCCGGCCGGCCATAGCCCAGCCCAATGCCATGTGTCACCTATGGGGAAAAGATAGTCACTCTGGTCAAGGCGCTACCGCGCGCGAAGTTGGGAAACTGGTGCGCCGTCTCGCTGCGCGAGCCACCGGCCTTGGGAAATGTGAAAATGTGGAAGTGTGAAAACAGCCAACATCCAATGTGAAAATGGGGGCTAGGGACTAGGGGCTAGGGGCTAGGGGCGGCTTCCGTTCCTGCCGCAGCGCCTTGCGACGCGGACGCGACGAAGCGCGTCCCTCCCGACCTTCGACTTTCGACTTTCGACCTTCGACCTTCGACTTTCCTGGCTTTCCCATGCCGCGAAGCGGCCTTCCCAATCTGCCGGAGGGCGGCCACTAGCCGTGCGGCAGGGCTGGCGACCCATGGAGCTTGCTCCAATGTGGCGACAGACACGCCGCAGAATGCGCATCGCGCATCCCCGGCAGTTTCCAAAGTTCGGCGCGGTAGCGCCTCTCTATGTCTGCTATTTCGCAAGCCCGTCAAGGAGGGCTCGTTTCCGGGGGTTGTCGGCGGAGGGGCGCAGATGCCCGCTGTCCGGCCCCTCGTGCTCAACGCTCCATGGCGGCCACTCACGGAAAGCGTGGTAGGTCCAGTCCCAGCCATATTCATCAAAGAGGTCTATCGCGTCGCGGAGCCAGCATTCCGCCCCCGGCGCCCAGGCGATGGCGCTGAACTCGCCTACGTAGATTCGGCAGCGGTGGCGCCGCTGGAAGGCCAGCACCGGCTCCAGAATGCGGCGCATGTGATCCTTGTCCCAAACGCGCCCCTCCGGCGAAACTCCCGGCCACGCAAGTGGCCTCTCTTCAGTGTGGCGCGGCCGGCTGCCGACTCCCTGGTGCGTATAGTCGCCGGGGCTGTAGAAGTGGACTTCGTAGATGACGTTGTCCATCGCCAGCGGCGAGAGATAGCGGAATGCGGAGGGGGCGTCTGAGAGGTTGGCCTCCACGACGATTGGCGTTTTCGGGTCGATTTCGCGGATGGCCTCGGCGGCGCGGCGCTGAAGGTCCCAGTAGTTGTTTTTCACGGGGCCGCGCTGGTTTGGTTCGTTGACGAGGTCGTAGCCGTAAAGCGCAGGGTGGCCGCCGAAGCGCCGCGCTATGCGCCGCCATGCTGCGACGAATGCCGCGGCATGGCGGTCGTCCTCGAACATGGCGTATTGCTCCGCCTGGCGAAGTCCGCTATTGCCGCCTGGGGGCGAATGAAGATCGACGCAGACCCTGATGCCCCTCGCGGCGCACCACCCGAGGACGTCGGCGAGATTGTCGAGGCGGCCGTCGAGCCACTGGAAGTATTCCCCGAGGTCGGCGCCTACGCCGACCTTGCCGAACCCGCGCACGATCTGGAACCGCACCAGCGTCGCGCCCCAGGAGGCGAGGGTGGCGATGTCGTCCTCAGTCGTGGCGCGGCCCGGAAGCATGCAGCCTTTCAGCGGCACCCCCCTCCCGCCCCCCAGCTGGGGGGAACCAACCAGGCCCGAAGCGCCTTGCGGCAAGTTGGTTTGCCGGGGCGCAAGCGACTTTTCGATATTTCGGCTTGCGGCACCCCCGCTTGTCGCATGTCGCATGTCGCTTGTCCCATCTTTGGCGGTATCCGGCGGGGCTGGATACCGCACGATGTAGTCACGGTTCACCACCGGCACTGGCAGCGGTTCGCGCTCGATCCGGAGGGAGGCGAGGTCGAATTCGGCGTAGCCGGTGCAGCCTTCAAGGCCCAGGACGAGCGTGGCCCGGCCACCTTCGGGCAATATGGCGGAAAGGCCGCCGAGGCGCATTTCGGCGCGCCGCCAGCCGTAAGTGCCGGTGGGGAGGCCGGAGCCAATCCAGCGAAGGCGGCCGTTTTCGGCGTCAATGCAGCGCAACTGCGCCTTGACCCCGTTCCAGGGCTTGTCCGGTTCGCCCACGTCTTTCGCCCGGAAGTCGATGCCCACCACGATTCCATCCCCGCCGTCAAGCCATGGCGACAGATCGAGAGGCGCCTCGCAGCGGCAGTCGAGGCGGCTGGCGCCGACGGGGATTTCCGCCACTAGGATGTCGCCCTCCATGCGCGCGCCGGGCGCGAGGGTGAAGCGCGGGGCAGTCGCGTTGGCAGAACGGCAGGACACCGCCGCAAGCGCCGACATCATTAGACAGGGGAGCAGCTTCACGGCGGTGCCGGTTGAGCCTATGCGGGCCTAGCGGAATACGATGGTGGTGGCGCCGTTGCGGACAAGGGCCGCCGCGTACCAGCCTATGTTCCAGCCGTCGGCATCAGCGCCAGAGTAGGCCGGCTGACTAGTCGTCGTCTCGACGTATTGCAAGTCATTTCCGAAGGCTGTTCCGACTACCTTCCATGCGGAGCCGTCCCAGCGGTAGAGGCGCACCTTGAACTGCGACCAGTCAATATCTTCTGGAATGGCGTCGGAATCAATGCGGAAGCGGAGCCACGCCTTGTCGAACGGAACGGATTCCGCGCCGGCATTGTCGCCTGGTTTGTCGATATGGCCGAGTCGCCAGACGCCAAGGGCGATGTCGTTTTGGCTGGCGGTGCCGGGAACTTGGCCGGGAATGTCGTTGCGGTCGGCGGCGTAGAGCGCCACATGGTTGTATTTGCCGTCCACCAACTGTGCGCCGCTTCCATCGAAGAGGCGAAGCTGGAGCGAGTTCACGAGGGTGATGTCCATGTCGTCGGCGCGACTTCCGACGCCGCCGCGATAGACGTAGTCGCCGATTGTCGTATGCTCAGCGTAGGAGAAGTCCTGGGCGGCGGGATAGAGAAGACGGCCGCCGTTCACGGCATACCATCCGTTGCTGCCGCAGACATTGGCATTGACAGCATTGTCGCCGACAGTCTTGATGGAGCCAAGGTCGAGGTCGCCCCCATCGGCGACCACCTGGCCGTAGAGCCTGACGCGGATGGAGCGCTCTTGGTCGTCGCGAGCGATGGTGCCGAAACCGCTGATGTCGCCCCACGCCTGCTGGGCGCCGGAAGAGCCGATGCGGCCGACGAGAAGCGCGTAGGGGCTGCCAGACGCGAGGGCCTGAACGGTGAGGGTTCCGCCCGCCATTTGAAGATGGCCGCGCGCGCCAGCGACGAATGCGCCGACGGAGATGTTGGTGACGTTGTTGATTGAGCCATTCGGTCCGAGGACAAGCGTCCCATCGCCGGTGGCGGTGCCGCCAAGAACCAGGCGCTCGTTTTTCTGGAGAGTGAGCGGCGCGAAGACCTCGAAGACGCCTGTGCCGTTGTAGCCGACATGGACAGGCTGCGTGGAGGGAGTCCCCTTGGAGAAGGTGCCGCCGGAGTGGCGGACATGGCCGTAGGAGCCCGCCTGGCGCCCGATGGTGAACTTGCGGGCGACAGTCAGGTCGCCGCTGTTCTCGAAGTCGCCGTTGCCGTAGCCGCCGACAAAGAAGTCGTAGGCGGCAAGCGTTCCGGCGTTCGTGACACAGGCGCCGTGGCCCGCGACATTTGCCACGATGAACTCCCTGTCCCCGCTGCCGGAGACAGCGTCCATTTCGCCTCCCTGCTCGATGACGATGCGGTTGCGGTTGCCGGTGCTGGAGGCACCCACGGTTACGCCGTTCTGCGCGACCCATGAGCCGCCGGCGCGCACCGTCGCCAGGCCGCCGGGGTTCGTCTGCTTGGTGTAGCCATCCTCGACGACGCCAAGTTTCACGGGTCCGGCGTTGGTCATCACGCCGCCATCCTGAACTTCAAAGAGAATCTTGTTGTTGGACGAAGAGTTGGCCACGCCGTTCCAGCCAATGGTGAAATCCTTCGTGAGGGCGACTTCGCCGCTTGCCACGCAAAGCGGCTTCCCGGCGTCGTTTTCGTCGGCCTTGAGGCCGGTTCCCCAGATGAAAACGTTGTCCGAGGCGGTGGGTACGGCGCCGTGGACGACCTTGTTCGTGTGGGTGATCCAAATGCCGCCATCCCAGGTGTACGGGGTGGCGCTGGGGAGGCGATAGCACAAATCGGTCGCCTGGGCCGTTGCCGCTAGCGCCAATGATGCGGTGGCGATTGCCGCCGTTCTTGTGGTGGTTTTGCTTATGTTCATGTTTTCTCCTTGAGTTGAAAAAGTGGTGCCCCCCTCCGCCCCCCGCCGGGGGGAACCCGCAACCCCTGAAGGGGATTGCGGCAAGTTGGAGGAGGTTGAAGACGGGGTGGCGGCGATGGTTTGCGCCTGTTGAGTGTCGTCTGTCGCTTGTCCGACATCCTCCGTTGAATCGGTCGCGGCAGAGCGCGCCCCTCCAAGATTGGCAACGATTGTGGCGGCGAGGCCGGCGCCGGCGGCCAGAATGGCGAGGGCGGCGGCAATCCGCAGCCAGCGCCTGACGCCGACGCATGGCGACGCCGGCCGCACGTCGGAAAGGAGCCGCCGCATCTCGGCCACGAGGCGCGGCGGCATAGGCTCCTGAGCCTCCGGCGCCTTCAACGCAGCGGAGAGGGCGCGCTCCTCAGCCGTATCGAAATTGTCTGTAGGGTCGTTTTCCATGTCCTTCCTCCTGTTTTTATGCGCCATAGGGGCCAATCGTTCGCGAAAGATCCTCGCGCAGCAGGGCGCGCGCCTCGTGGAGCCGCCGCTTGACCGTTCCCTCCGGGAGTGAAAGCTGGGCGGCGATTTCCGGAACTGAGAGATCGTCAAAATAGCGTAGGACAACCAGCATACGATAGTTGCCGGGGAGTCGCGCAAGGGCTTCGCGGACAGCCTCGGCGTCGGCCTCGGAGGCGATTACCTCAGGAACGGATGGCGCGGGGTCGGGTGGATCGGGCGGGTCGGCGAAAAAGTCCAGGGCATTGCGGGCCTTCCCGCGCAGATCCATGCGGTAAAGGTTGGCTAGGATGCCGCAAAGCCAGGGGAAGGGCGAACGGCTCTCATCGTAGAGGGAAAACTTCCTCAAAGCCTGCTCGAACGTGCGGAGCGTCAGGTCCTCGGCGTCGGAGCGGTTGTGGCACATCTTGAGCGCGGTGTTCCAGAGTCTTTCGCCGTATTCGCCGAAAAACTCCGAAATCCGCCTCTGCGCATCTCCGTTTTCTGTTTGCCCGCGTTCCAAGAGACCATGCCCCTTTTTTTATTATATGCGCTTTCATGCGAAAGCGTTCGCGGGGGCGCGGGGGAAATGTGGAAATGTGGAAATGTTGCCAATTACCAATGTTGCCAATGGCCAATCCCGAACCCCGGCTCCCGAATCCCGGCTGCCGACGGTTTTCATGCTTCGGCGCGGTAGCGGCATGAGGGAACGGGGAATGGGGAACGGCTAGCGTTCTTCGTTGAAGCGCCGGTTGTTCTCTACAAGCTCGTCAAAAGACACCGGGCGGTAGCCATTCACCGGCGCTCCCGCGTTGAGCGCGCGCTCAAGCGTCCGCATGAATTCGTAGGTCTTTCCGCGGCAGTTGTGGATGTGCCCATACACATGCCATGCGGTCCGCATGGAGTTGCGCCACTCGGCCATTGGATAGTGGCACAGAACTATCGTCCTGCCGCCGTCCTCAATCTCCAGCATCGAGGACACGGAAGCGAACATCGCCAAGGCCTTTTCGTTCTGGAGCGTCCGCCAGTCATGGTTTCCGGTCACAAGGTGCTTTCGGCCCCTCAATTGCTCAAGATACCATTCGGGGGCATACCTTGAACGGTAGCAGAAGTCGCCGACGACATAGACGTCGTCGTTGTCGCCAACGGTCTCGTTCCACCGTTCGATCATGACGCAGTCCATCTCATCGACGTCGGCGAACGGCCGCTCGTCGAACTTGATGACATTCGCATGCCCGAAATGCAAGTCGCTGATATAGTAGATCATATGCCAGTTCGCTAAAAACATCTTACCATTCGGCAAAAAGTTCGTCAACTACGGCAAAGTTCTTTCACATTTGTAATGTGCTTTCTACCTTTGTCGTCTGGATTGGCGTGGCAGTTGAGCGACCAATGCATGCCAGCAACTGCAACTATCGGACAAAATTCTTCCACTGCCGCTTGATTTTTGGCTGAAATGGCGTATAATTGGTCAGAAAAATGAAACACGAAACACTGATAATCTCCGGGCTCGGCAATCTCGCCGACCTATGTTCCGCCGCAGCAGCCGCATTGCGCCACTTCAAAGACGCACGCCTGCTTTTCTCCAGCATGGCCGCCCTGCCGGACATCCTCGCAGAAAACAGGCCCAAAAAGGGCGGCGAGGTCCACCTTCTCGGCATCGGCCTCACAGGCGACCCGCCACGCCTGAAGGAAGCCCTCGAAGCCTGCCGCACCGCAGGCACCAGGGTCTTCTGGCACAGCGTCATATATCCCTTCCCCGAAGACCTGAAGGATGTTCTTGGAGGCCTCCTTGAAGACAAGTTCAGCCCTGGGGCCACCAGCCTCGTCGAGGGCATCGCCGCCCGCTTCAACGTTGAGGCGGACGACCTGAAGGCGATGTCAAACGGAAAGCCGAAGGGCGCCGACGCAAAGGCCTGGCTCGACCGCATCGACGCCGTCGATTGGAATTTCTCAAACACACGCGACTACTCCCACCTCGAACACCTCTCCCGCGACCTCGCAGGCAAGCTCCCCTCTTCCCAATGGGATGCCGCGACCCAGCGCCTCATTGCCGCATGCGCCCGCTGGGGCAACCGCGAACTGGAAGTTGTCGGCCCTACGATGAAAGCCCTGCGCAAGGACATAGTCCGAGTGGCCAAGAGCGATGCCGCCCGCGTCCTTGTCACCGGAGAGAACGGCACCGGCAAGGAAACGGTCGCCATGATCATCCACGTCCAGTCCGGACGCACCGGGCCTTTCCTCTCATTCAACTGCGCCACCGTCTCCCGCGACATCCTCGAAAGCCGCCTTTTCGGCCACGCGAAGGGCTCCTTCACCGGCGCCAACGAGAATCGCCCCGGACTCTTCCGAGAGGCCGACGGCGGGACGCTCTTCCTCGACGAAATCGGCGAACTTCCCCTTGACATGCAGGGACTGCTCCTGCGCGTCCTCCAGGACGGCCGCGTCCAGGGCGTTGGCGAGACAAGGGAGGTCGCCGTCGATGTGCGCGTAGTTGCCGCGACGAACCGCGACCTCGCCGCCCTAGTCCGCAAGGGGCTCTTCCGCGAAGACCTCTACTTCCGCCTCGCCCTCGTCGAACTGCATGTCCCGCCTCTGCGGGAGCGGACAGACGAACTGCCGACAATAGCGGCGAACTTCTGGAAGAAGAACGCGCCAGGCCGCAAGGCGCTTTCCAGCACCGACATCGCAGCGCTGGCCGCCTACGACTGGCCCGGCAACGTCCGCGAGCTGCACAACGTCCTCGAACGCGCGGCCCTGTTCCCCAACAAGACTATTGCAAAACTCGTCGCCGAGGAAGCGGAGAAGTGCATTTCCCTGAAAAAGGAATCCCCCGCGCCAGCCGCTTCTGTGGCGGGTGCGGACAAGCCAACGCCCTCCGCACCCGCCGCCGATGCGGTGGTTCCAGCCCCATACCCTATAGATTCCGGCACGGAAAGCCTTGACGTCGCCATCCGCGCCCACATTTTAAATGTCATGGCACGCCACCACGGCAATCGCACCGAGGCCGCCCGCGCCCTTGGCATTTCCCGCGGAACGCTGAGAGCCCATTTAAATAATGTGAAAATGTGAAAACAGCCAACAACCAACAGCCAATGAATTAACATTTCCACATTTCCACACTTTCACATTTCCACATTTCCGCTATGGATTTCATCGACAAGATGCCGCAGATCGCGGTGATGTTGCCACCGTCGATAAAGCTCTGCCGCGACATGCGGCAGGGGGTCCTGCGCTATGTCCGCACGCATGGCCCCTGGTCTCTGCATCTCATCGACGACCGCAGCCGCCAGCAGCGGCTCTCCACTTCGCACGAACTCTACTCCGGCCTCATCGGCGAACCCGTCACCGACGATGAAGTCAAGATGGTGTCGTCGATCCGTGGCCCAATGGTCCTTGTCGATCCACAGGTCACAACCGTCAAGCCGTCCTACCGCCGTGTCCTGGAAAGGAGTTCCCTGATTCGATGCGACTCCGCCGAGGTGGGGCGGTGCGCTGCGCGGCATTTCATAGACCTGGGCTTTCGCCACTTCGCATACGTTGGCGCCCCCGCCGGGAACACTTGGTCGAAAGAGAGGCTCACGGCCTACCGCGACGCCGTGCGCGAAGCCGGGTTCCAGGTCTCAGTATTCCACATCCGCCGCGAAACGGGGCCGACGCTCTCCGACGAACTTGGCGAAATCGGCGACTGGCTGCTGTCGCTCCCCAAGCCGTGCGCGACATTCTGCGCATGGGACCTGCGGGCCCGCCAGGTGGTCGATGCATGCCGGATGGCCGGCGTCAAGGTTCCGGAGGAGGTCTCCGTCCTCGGCGTGGACGACGACGAGGAGCTGTGCCTCTCGTCCGTTCCGCCGATCTCAAGCGTGCGGCTCGATGCCGAGCGGGCCGGCTACGAGGCGGCGAGGCTCCTGGACGACATGCTGCGCGGCACCCGCGACCGCGGCGTCGTGGGCTACGGCCCGGTAGGCATCGCGATGCGTGATGCCACGGGGGCCGTCGGCGGCGCGGACGATCCGGTCGTCAAGGCTGCGGCGGAGTTCATCGGCATCAACGCCGCCCGCAGCCCATCCGTGGCGGACGTGGCGCGTCACGCCTGCGTCTCGGTGCGCGTTTTGGAGCGCCGGTTCGCGAAGAAGACCGGCATGACCGTGCAGAACGCCATAGAGCGCGCCAAAATCGAGCGCGTGAAGACGCTGCTCGCGGAGACGAACGAACAGGTCAAGGCCATCGCCTCCGCATGCGGCTTCTCCACCGTGAGCCACCTCACCGCGCGCTTTCGCCTGCTCGAACACATGACCATGTCCGAATACCGCATGCGCCATGGCCGCATGGGCTAACCTCCTGCTTTCTTCCAACGGAAATATGGTATAATCGTTTCATTATGGCCAACAAATCTCTTTACATCAAGCCGCCGCTAGTCAACAGGGTCTTTGACTGGAAGCGCCACAACCCAAAAACGCGCAAGGCGATCGACGCGTTCTTCGCCTCTGAAGAAGTCTGCGCCGTCAAGCGCCAGATCGTCGAGATGGGACGCCGCCTCTACAAGCGCGAATACGTCGATGGCAACGGCGGCAACCTCTCCGTGCGCGTGGCGCAGGACCTGGTGCTCTGCTCGCCCACCCTCTGCTCAAAGGGCTTCATGACCGAGGAGGACATCTGCCTCGTCGATATGAATGCAGGGCAGCTCTGCGGCTACAGGCCCGCGACCAGCGAGGTCAAGGTCCACATCGCCATGATGAAGGCCGCCGGCATGAACGCTTGCGTCCACGCCCATCCGCCCTGCTGCAACGCCTTCCTCTTCGCCGGCCTGGTGCCTCCCAACGGCATCAACCCCGAAGCCGACATCTTCCTGGGCCAGATCCCGCTAGCCCCATACGCGACGCCGGGGTCGGTCGAGGTCGCCAAGTCCGTGGCCAAGGCGGCGAAGCAGTCGAACGTCGTCTTCATGGAGAACCACGGCGTCGTGGCCGGCGCGGCCGACATCGAGGAAGCGGAATGGTATCTCGAAAACGCCGACGCCTACTGCAAGATGCTCCTCATGGCCGGCCTCCACAAGGGCCGCGTGAACCAGGTGCCGGAAAAGTTCCTCGGCGCATTCCTCGACCTCCGCCGCGCCAACGGACTCTCCGTGCCGCCAAACCAGCCGCCCTACAACACCCGCGAATTCGCAGGCTACCGCATGGGCCTTGCCAAATGTGAAAATGTGAAAAAGTGAAAACGACCGGTATAATGTGAAATTGTGAAATTGTGAAAACAACCAACAGCCAACAGCCAATGAATTAACATTTCCACACTTTCACATTTTCACATTTCCACACTTCCACATTTCCACACTTTCACCCTTCCACACTTCTAAACTTCTAAACTTTTCAACTTTTCAACCTCCCAACTTTTCAACTTCTCAACCTCCCATGTCCTACACTGAAGCACTGAAGAAATACTCTGGCATCGGCGTCGATGCCGAGACTGCAATCAACGCGCTGGCCAAGGTGCCGGTCGCCCTCCACTGCTGGCAAGGCGACGACGTCGGCGGTTTCGACCGCAAGGACGCCTCCCTCTCTGGCGGCATCCAGACCACCGGCAACTACCCCGGCAAGGCACGCACCCCCGAGGAGCTGATGGCCGACATCGACAAGGTCCTCGCCCTCTGCCCCGGCACCAAGAAGATCAACATCCACGCATGCTACGCCATCTTCGAGCCAGGCGAGTGGGCCGACCGCGACGCCCTTGAGCCAAAGCACTTCGCGAAGTGGGTCGAGTTCTGCAAGGCGCGTGGCCTCGGCGCCGACTTCAACCCCACCTTCTTCGGCCACCCCAAGTGCGACCCGCTCACCCTCGCCTCGCCCAATGAGGACACCCGCCGCTTCTGGGTCGAGCACGGCCGCCGCTGCATCCGCATCTCGCAGTATTTCGCCGAGCAGCTGGGCCAGCCCTGCGTAATGAACATCTGGACCGGCGACGGCTTCAAGGACATCCCCGCCGACCGTCTAGGCCCGCGCCTGCGCTACCGCAAGTCCTTCGACGAAATCATCGCCGAGCCCTTCGACAAGTCCAAGGTCTTCGTCACCGTCGAAGCCAAGCTCTTCGGCATCGGCGTTGAGTCCTACACAGTCGGCAGCAGCGAGTTCTGCCTGAAGTATGCCGCCGAGAACAGGGACAAGGGCGTCATCTCCCTCATGGACGCTGGCCACTACCACCCGACCGAGGTCATATCCGACAAGATTTCCTCGCTCCTGGCCTACGACGAGCGCATCGCGCTCCACGTCTCCCGCCCCGTCCGCTGGGACAGCGACCACGTCGTCATCTTCGACGACGAGACGAAGGAAATCGCCCGCGAGATCGTGCGCTGCAACGCCCTCGACCGCGTCTTCATCGCGCTCGACTACTTCGACGCCTCGATCAACCGCATCGCCGCCTGGACGACCGGCTTCCGCAACATGCAGAAGGCGCTGCTATACGCGCTGTTGCAGCCCAACGCCGCGCTCAAGGCGATGCAGGACGCGCAGGACTTCACCCGCCTCCTCGTCACGCAGGAAGAGCTGAAGTTCTACCCATTCGGCGAAGTCTGGGCCGAATACTGCCGCCGCCAAGGCGCACCCCAGGACGGCGAATGGTTCGACGAGGTCGTCGCCTACGAGCGCGACGTCCTATCACGCCGCGCCTAGCAATAAAATAGCAACACATTAGTGACTGCCGCCGCAACGCAACATTACCCTCTAGCAATGCGGTGGCCATTTGAAATGCTGGTCTTTCTCGTGTTCGCAGGAATGGCGCTGCCCGTCATCTGGCGAATGCGGGGGCTGTCCATATTGCGCTCCGCGCTTTCGCATGAACCGCTTTACATGCGCGTCGCCGCATTCGCCTTCTTCGCCGCGACCGTCATCTACGGCGGCGGGAAGGGCGAGTTGAGAAGTGAAAATGGAGAATGGAAAAATGAGAATGGAGAATGGAAAAGTGAAAATGGAGAATTGAGAACCACCCCACAAATTTTCAATTTTCAATTTTCAATTCTCAATTCTTCAAGCTATGCTGTCTTATCCAACCTCTGCTTCACATCCATCGCCGCAACGCCGACCAATGTCGCGCTTGGAATCGGCTGGATAGCGCTTACGAACACCTCCGGGCAACTTGACATCTACGCAAAAACCAACCTGGTGGAGCGGCTTTGGCGGCACCTGGCCGAAATGGACGTTGACGCCGCAGACGGCGAGGCCACGGCGGAGGTTCCGCTGGAATGGCTGGACAACCCGCCGCGCGCCTTCTTCAACCTCGGCGACCGCCTGGACACGGACGGCGACGGACTCCCCGACGCCTTCGAGCATCTTGCCATCGGCTCCAGCCCCAGCCTCATCGACACAGACGGCGACGGGCTTGACGATTTCACCGAATATCTCGCCGGCCTCGACCCCTCCGCAGAGCCGCCTGAGTTTGTCGCCCAAAGCGACACGCTGGCCGCCCTTGAACTGATTCCAGCCTTCTACGCCGAGTTTCCCGCAACATTCACATGCTCGAATGTCTGGCAAAGGACAATCCACGTCGAACCGCTGACCGGTCTCCGGCAATACTTCCTCTCCGGCTCGCCTGAAGGCACGATGCCTCTGAATCTCTGCGGCATGGCGCTCGAATGGGACGATGGAACCGTGCAAGGAACTGTGCCGACGAACACGGCGGCCTTCCCGCTCCCGCTCGACGCATACCGGGACTGCGACCTGACCTTGACCCTGCGGCGCGACGGGGATGCCGTCCTGATGGATTCGCCGCTCTATCTCCTGGCCTCGGTCCCACGGACAACCGTCAATGCCGCGGCGACCGCAGTTGCAAACGGCGTCACCTACTACGCCACCGATTTCAGCGCGACGCGACACGTTGACATCGAGGTCGATTGCTCGGAGACCCCGGGGACGAACAGGACAGTCCGATCGGTATTCGACAGCCTCTCGGATTTCCTCATGCAATCCGACATCGAGGTCGGACTGCCGGATGAAGGTCTTGGCGAATCGCTCGACAGCGAGACCTGCGTTCTCCCGCTCACGGTCTCAAGCCTAGGCGTCCATCCCCTGCCATCGCCAGTGGAGGCGGTGCCTGTGCGGGCTGGAGCAAGGCCATTCCCAGAGACTCCGCCACGCACCGACGACTCCGGCCCGGGCCCCTCCGCGATACTGGCGATCGCGCCATTCATCGAGTGGAGCAGCAACCATGACGCCTCTTATGGCGGCGACGCCCTTGCCTTCGATCTCGCGACCGGCACATACTCCAACACCTGCGAATACCCGCTAAACAGCGGATGCATCTGGACGGAATGGTTCCGCAGCGCGTCGGGCGAATTCGAGTGCACATGCACCGCGAGCGTCAATCTGGGCGACGGCGACGTTCCGCCCGGAATAACCACGTCGATTGAGCAAACCGACTACGGCGCGACAGGCCGGGTCATGCTCGGCGGCACGGAAATCTGGAGCGGCGGTTCAAGCCATAGCCGCTACCAAAGTTGGAGCGGCGGCGAATCGGGCACGACATTGCTCTCGTCGCCCGATTCCGGCGAATGCGGAGACCCATGCGGTTCGTGCGAAGGCGGCAGCTGCGACGACCTCGAAAACCCAGACATCGGCTCCCTTCGCTTCCGCATCCCGCTAAGCGTTCCACTTGACGGGCATGTCGATGGATTCCTTTTCCTAAACGAGGATTTCACATTTTGGCCGACCCCAGGCTATTTCAACATCAAGACGCGCCATGACGCCGACGTGGAAATCGTCCGCAGGCACGGTTCCATAAGCATGGTCCGCTCAAACGGTGCGCGCGGACGCCAAATCAACATCGAGGGCATCAGCCGAGGCGTCAGGCTGACAGTGACGAATCTTTTTGAAGGCGTAGGCGGCAAACTCGACCACATCTGGGAAATCACACAGACGAACGGAATGATGCGCCTCCGCAAGATCTCCCGCGCCGGGAACCTGATGCAGGACGAGAGTTTCGCCCTTGGCGGCCCGGAAGGCGAGACAACGCGCATCGACAACATCTCCGGCCGCATCGAAACGGTCTCGCGCCAGGGCGCCTTCACCGAGGATCCGGAATCGGAAGTTTTCGAACGCCGCACCGTATCCGACGCTTCGGGCACAGTCTTCGAAGAGACTGAGACCTTGCTGCGGCGCTTCGGCGAAGGGCGCTCCGCAGTGGAGCGCGAGACCATGCGCCGCAGCATGACCCCGCTGGCCACGAACGAGACCTTCGCCATATACTGGCCAGACGGGAAGCCCATGTTCTCGTGGGGCGACGACCGCCCATGCCGCTACACGGCCTTCGACGGCCTGGGACGTGAAACGAACTCCATATCGTATTTCTGCGACAGGGATACGCTCGAAGATTTTGGCATTTATTCCGGCGAAGGGCATTCGTTCTTCCAGTCCTTCCCATTCGACGTTTTCCAAACCGTTACGTCATACGAGCCACTCACCGGAGACGACGCCGACCCACGCGACCGTGACGAACCGCGCCGCATTGACGAATATAGGACTGACGCGGACGGCGAACCGGTTCTTGTCGCCCGGACGTGGTTCGTCCACGCGAGGGGCTTGGAACAGGGTTGGCAGACGCACACAGCCACGGCCATCCGCGCCGCCTCGCAGAATGCCTCAATGGACGACCAGGCAAATGCCGTGTCGGTTTCAACGGACATCGACGCCGACGCGCCGGGAACCCCGCGCGTCCTGCGCGGGAAGTCAATCATGGAACAGGACGGGGACGGAGCCGTAACGCACCGTGTCTGGTCGCCATGTGCTTTCTCGCTTGAAAGCGGCATCCCCGCCTTTGCCTCCGGCGACACGCACTGGCTCTGCGTCTCCGCGGAAGAGTTCGGCGAAGAGACCAGGCCCGTCGCGCAAATCACCGTCATCGACGCCGATACCGGCAGCGAGGTCTATTCGGCGCGGCGCCATGTGGATTCCGGCATCGACTTCGGCTGGGAGGCGCATCTCTACGACTGCCGCGACAGGCGCGTCGCAACGCTCTACGCGGACGGTGCCTCATCGACGAACGCCTACTCGTGTTGCCGTCTTCTCTGGACGCAGGGCAGCGACGGCGCAAAGACGCTGCGCTCCGCCACGACGGGGAAGGACTCACTCTACTACGCCATGGAGGAAGTCTCGCTTGCGCAACTGCCGCATGACGACAATCCGGGAAGCCAGATGTTGCCCTACGAGGTTCAAGGCCCCTCCGAGGCCAACAGCGCCTACCGCGTGACGCAGCGCTTCATGGACGCATTTGGGCGCGAGACAAACACTGTAGTCCGCACATGCAGGAATCCAGGCGCCGCCACGAACGAGAACTGGACATGCGCCGGGTGGCGCGCGTCGTCCTCGGTGGCATACCCTTTTGGCACCTCCGACTACCGCGTCGCCACCGACCAGCGCGGGGGTGAGGTCACGGAAATCGTCAGCCGGCAACCAACAGCCGATTTGGCGCAGACCATCGCCTCAAACAAAACCACCACTGCAACGTCATACCGCAATGGCGACAGCGCGACCTTTGAGGAGTGGGCCGATGTGGCGACGATGCCCCCGTCGTCGTCCCGCTGGCGCGAGACTCGCCGCTTCGCCGAATACGCCGCCGACGGCACCAGCGCCGAATACGTAGTTGTCTCGTCGTCCGACGGCGACTGCACGACGAACTCCATCATCTTCCACGACTTCCTCGGACGAACCGTCCGCGCCATTACCCCGTCTTCCGACACCACCTACGCATACGACGGCGCAACGGCGCGCCTGCTGTCGTCATCCGACGCCATCTCCGGCATTGCCACGACCAACCTCTACGACGACCTCGGCGAGCAGGTCGGGCAGATCGTCTCCGGCGTCGAAACCCGCACCGAGACAGGCTACGAGGTCGTCTCCAACATCCTCTGGCGCGTGACCGCACAAACCATCTTCACATCCAACTCCAACTCGAACTCCCTCACTCCCCCACTCACCAACTCATCCACTGTTGCCCGCGAGCGCCTGACCGGCCTTTCCGATCAACTGCGAAGCGAAAGACTCACATTCCACAATGGGGAGCCCGTATCCCATTCCCAGTCGTCATTCGATGCCGAGACATTGATTCTCACGGAGGTGACGGAATCCGCCACTTCCGGCACGAACACCGTCAAGCGCAAATTCGGGCGTTTGATAGAGACCATTGACTCCACCGGCAGGACACGGCATTTCTTCGACCCCTACGGCCGGGCATTCTTCAAGACGCTCAACAATCGCAGGGTTGACGCCTACGGCCGCAACGATTGCGGGGACATCGAGGAATATGCCGTGTTCCGCGCCAAGGTCGATTGGCTGTCAGACCTCCACGCATACGACATCTTTGGCAACCGCGTCGCAACCACAAACGCGCTTGGCGACACAACCTTCTTCGCCTACGACGCCGCAAACCGCCTTGTCGCAACTGGCGGCGCGGCCTATCCGGCCCTTTACGCCTACGACGCGCACGGCCGCCGCACGGGCCTCTCCACCACCCGCGATGGCGTTTCGTGGGACACGACCACGTGGGCCTACGCCCCTCGCACGGGCAATTGCGTTTCCAAGACCTACGCCGACGGCTCCACGGTCGCCTACACCTATACGCCGGACGGCAAGCCGCTGCGCACCACCTACCCCAGCGGGCGCTGGAAGGAGAACGCCTACGACAACAGCCGCCGCCTCATCGCAACGGAATACTCCGATGGCGAAACCAACGGCTTTGCCTACGACGCATTCGGCCAGCGCATCGCCGAATCCAACTCAGTCGCCTCAACCGTCTATCTCAGGGACAACTGCGGCAACTGCACCAACGAGACCATCGTCCTTGCGGGAGAGCCGCAGTCCCCTGCGGTCGCATCCACCAATACCATTGAACGCGCCTACGATTCATACGGACGACTGGTGCAAGACTCTCTCTGCGGCTTTGCGCCTCCGCGTGAGATTTCCTATTCCTCTGACGGGCTGATCGCCGCCATCTCCAACGCCGAGGCAGTCGTCGAATACTCCTACACCTCTGATCGCCTTGACGCCGGATATACGCTGACGCTCACGAATGGCACGACCTTCACGCGCACCATCGTCCGCGACGCCTACCGCCGCAACCT
>JAGCUY010000063.1 GCA_017962605.1 Kiritimatiellia bacterium
CCGTCGCCAACGCGGCCGCGCGCGGTGTTGTCCATGCCGCAGGCGCCGCCGCTCCAGCGGTAGCCGCCGGGGACGCGCTTCAGGGTGACGGGCGCGCTGACGCCGTGTGGCCTGGGCGCGGCGGGGTCGAAGGAGTCGAAAAGGTCGAACCAGCGCTGGAGCCAGCGGTGTTCGAGATAGACCTTCTCCAGACGCGCCCGGTCGCCGGTCTGGAGGGCGTATTCAAGTTCCACCCAGGCGAAGAGGGGCGGGTTGTCGGCGATGTGGACCATGAAGTCCAGCATCTTGCCCTCGCCGTCGCCGCACCAGCGGTTGCCGAGCACCTTGGGCAGAGGCGCGTCGCCGCCTTCGAGAATCAGTTTGTAGAAGTTCTCAAGCGATTCCACCCCGGGGAATTCCTGCGGGGCGTACTTGCAGAAAAGCGCCATGAAGCAGGTGTCCCAGATCCAGATGCGGTCGGAGCGGTGTCCGCAGTCCATGTAGCGCGGGGCGGGGAGGCCCGGCACCTCCACGATATGCGCGTGCGCCAGCTCCCATGCCTTGTCGTAGAGTGCAATCCACTCTGGGCACTCGTCAAAAACGGGGCGGGGGAGAAGGGCGCGCCAGCCGTCCGCTACGGAGGGGCGTTCGTTCTGGCCGAACTCAATTCGGCCATCGGGGCAGGGGGCGGCAGTGCGGGCGAATCTGTTCTCGCCAGCCTGCACCGCAATCTCGCGGCCGTCGGCGACGAGGGTGAAGGGGCGGTTAGAAGTAACTGAGATTTCGTCCTTAGTCGCCACGATGTCGCAGACGACATCGCCGAAGCGGTAGTTCCTCACGCCGATGCGCCCGACTGGTTCTGCGGGGAAGTCGCAGACAAGGCGGTTGGCGAAGGTGTCGGCCCGCTTGACGCCGATTACGTCTTCAATGAAGATGGAGATTGGGCCTAGTGCGGACCATCCGCAGAAGTCGGGGCGGCTGTATCCGGGGCGCTTGGCGTATGTTCCCGGCTTGGCCTCCGTGGGCGAGTAGCACTCCCAGATTGTGTGGGGCTCGAAGTCGCGGTAGGTCGCGTCCATGTGGCGAAGTAGCGCGCGGGCGAGGTTGCGCGCAAGGGCGGTGTCGCCGCAGCCGTCAATGGCCTTGATGGCCATGTAGGCCGTTGGCAGCCAGACCGAGCCGCGCCAGTAGCCACCGGTTGGCCAGAAGTCGGGATCGGTTGGCACGAGCGATGGCAGCGGGCAACGCGACGCCACGCCGGTCGCAGGCGATTTGGGAGTATCCATCATTTAGCCCCTTGGAAGCGGATTGCTGGAGAATGTGTGGGCGGCGGGAGCTCTTGGAAAATCGTTTTCGCCTGTCCCTGAAGTGGTTGGACGAATGTCATGAACCCCTCGGCATCGCCGTCGGCGAGGAGCATTGAGTGCATCCCGTTCGTGGTTGCCGCGGCGCAGTTGCGCCGTTCTATTCCGCCGTCGCGATACTGGCACTTGTAGAGGCGAATCAGTTCGCACTTGCGCGCCATCACCTCGGTGATGTCCACGAACTGGTCGGGCACGAAGCGCTTTGCCTGGTATTCCTCCTCGAAGAAATAGACCTCAGGCGAAAGCTTGGCGAGAAAGAGCGCCTTGAGGGCCGCCACGCCCGCCATGGCGTGGTCGCCGTGGATATCCACCGGCCAGTGCGTGAAGACGGCGCGGGGCTTCAGTTCCGCGAGGAGTTCCGCCATGCGCCCGCATGTCTCGCGGGAGGCGTATGCCTCGCCGTCGATTTCGTCGAGCCAGTGAGGCGTAGCGCCAAGGGTGTCGCAAACGGCCGATTCCTCGGCCATGCGGATTTTCGCGGTTGAGCCGTCTCGGAAGCCCTGCTCGCCCATGCCGCGCTCACCGCGCGTAAATTCGATGACATGCCACTCGAAGATGTCGCGTGACAGCAGCATGGTGCCGAAGCAGGGAATCAGGTCGTCGGGATGAGCCACCACGACCGCGATGCGGTCTTTGGTCGGTGCGATGGAATTATTGGTGCTTGAGTTGTTCATGGTTTCAAAGATGTTTTTTCACAATTATGTTCATTCGCCCATGATGTGCGTGAAACCGACTCATGGCGACTGCTCGGGCGCTTTCGTCGCGGCGACTACGACGGCGGCGTTCGTCGGGTCGCCGGCATAGTAGGCGATGAAATGCCTGTCGCCGATGTCCGTCGCGTTTGCGTTGCCGGAGTCGTATGGGCGGACTTTGCCGCCGAGGGCCAGCACTTCCGGCTCCGGCCATGACGCCGGGTCGGCGAGGATGTCCGCGACGCGCGCAGTCCGCCGCTTCAGCAGCCCCGGCCCGCGCTCGAAGTAGTAGCAGTGGACTAGTCCGCGGGCCGCGTCCAGAATGAGAGACGGCGTTGATGCCGATACATCGGTGATGTTCGTGCGCCTCTTCGTCCATGTTTCGCCGCCGTCTGCGGAGACGAGTTGGAGCTGGCCTGCGCGCGAAATCTCGGTGCGCGTGACTGCGAGGATACGCCCGTCGGGCAGCACGACGGCCGACGGCTCCGTGGGCCACTCGGCTTTCGGAAGACCGCTTTCGACTGTCCGCTGCTCCCATGTGCGCCCGCCATCGCGGCTTGTGAGGGTTCCCCATGCGTTTTTCGACTCGTCGCGGTAGTTGCCGCTGAACCAAAGCGACATCATGGCGCCGCCCGGCAGGTGGAAGACATCGGTTATTTGGATAGGCGCAGGGGCGAGCGGAGGCGACGCTTTTTTCTCCCATGCGAGGCCGTCGAAAGAGAGGTAAAGGTCGTGGAAGGTGCCTGTATCCCAGCCGCCACGGTCTTGGCGACGAACCCAAAGGAGCATTGCGCCTGATGCGTCTATTCCCTTTCCTGCGGCACATTCGCCCCATTCTGGCGAATCGGCGATGCAGATTGGATCGCCCCAAGTCGCGCCGCCGTCGCGCGAAACACGGGCGAACGTGCCGCGCCCGCCATCACCGGTCGTGTGCCGGAGGCCGCGGCTGTATGCGCAGACGAGCGTGTCGCCGACGGCCTGGATCATCGGCCAGGAATTGTAGCCGGGACGATTCTCAACTACGGAGATTGCGACGCCGGGGGCCACTGCCGCAATAGGAGCGGCCGCAAATGATGTGGAAGTAGTCATTGCCAGTAGTGCAGAAACCAGTCTTTTCACGGGACATTCCACGTGTGCGGCGCTATTCCGCCAGGTCGAACCAGTTATAGCCTGCGCTTCCGCAGACTTCGACGATGGTCGTGGAGACGCGGTGCTTCCAGTCTGGGCGGCGGGCGAGGGCGGCGCGGTAGTCGAGCGCCTGTTCGACAGTCTCCGCATCTGGCTCGGCGCGGCCGAGGACCTTGCCCTTCGCGGCGGCCTCGTTCGTGAAATACTTGAACTCTACCAGCTTCGCGGGCTTGCCGACGCCCGGCTTGGGGATGGCGAGGAAGTCGCAGCGTCCCTCGGACGAGTTGTATTCCGTCTCAAAGGAATACAGCATCGGCATGACGTCCATGCAGCGGGATGTGAAGGTCGTGCGGAAGAAGTTCTCGTTCATCTTGTCGAAGGACTGCGCCGGGATGCGCGCCTTGACGTAGTGCAGCCAGTAGGCGTCGAAAATGTCGCGCCATGCGCCGCCCGTCTTGAGGTGGGCGTGGCAGGCGTCGATGAAAGCACGGCGTGCCTCGTCTGTGTTCGTCACCTCGGATAGTTCGTCGTAGTAATCGACTAACATGTTCTTGATCGTGAGGTTCGGGATGTTGAATGTCATCTCGTCCTCGAAAGTCAGAAGTCCAAGGTAGAAAAGCGCGTATGGGAAGAACTCCCCGGAGAAGAACTTCGCGCGTCCGAACTTGGCGGAGAGCGCGCCAATGTCCGCCCTCTCGCCTGAACCCTGTTCCACATAGCGCCTGACTTTTGCGAGCGCATTGGCGGAATCGCGCGCAAGCCGCCTGAACCAGCCGATGTCCGTGCGCACGTTGGAGTCGATTATGAGAGCCGGGATTTTCCGCTCGACGAGAAGGCATCTCAAGTACCAGTTGCAGACAGTGGAATTGTAGAGCGGTTCCGCGCCGGGAAGGAAATGGTAGCCGTCGTAGAAATTTTCGAGGTCGGCCAGGACATTGGTTTTCAATGACGAATCGAGGCCGTGCTCCTCGAAGATTTCGTCAACGTACTTGCGGGTCTGTTCCTTTGTGAAGCCGACAAGGCCGAGTTTGTCTTGGTCGAGGCTCACGACAGTCCCGACGTTGAAGCCGCTCGAAAGGTCGTCGAGCGTGATCGGCAGGACGCCCGTGAAGTAGGTGCGGCCGACGGTGCCGTCCGCGAGACCTGCCTTGAAGGCCTTGAAGAACGTTTTGAAGAACGACTCCCGCGTGGCGTCGCCTTGCGCGTCGTGGCAGCAGATGGCGTTGTATTCCACGTCGCGGTTCGAGACGACCAGTTCGTTCGTGAAGTTGTCGTATTCGTCGATGATGACGTAGAGCGGCGGCAGGTGGTTCTCGCGGATGACCTCCCGGATTTTTGTGATGCAGTCAGCCGGGCCGGTGGCTTCCATGACTCTCGACCAGTCTGCCATGTCCTTGTATTTTACCGCGAAACAGCCAGCCTCCCCTTTAATGTTCTCCCAGAAGTTTCGCTCAATCTCAGCGAGCGTTCCCACCTGCACGGTGGAGAAGTCGAATGGAAGGACGAGGAAGGAGTTGCGCAGGGGCGTTGGGTCGCGCCCGATGTCGGTCTTGCCGAAGAATTCGTCGAAGCGGTCCTTGAGGGCGATGTCGTAGTAGTGCGCAAGCATCGAGCAGACGACCGACTTGCCGAACCGCTTCGGCCGCAGGAACACGGGAGTTATTACATCCTCAAGTTTGCGGATGTAGGCCGTGTTATCGACAAAGTGGCACTCGTTGACGATTTGCGCCCAGTTGATGACGCCGTAGGGGATTCTGCGTTTTGTTTCCATGCCGACGATTCTACCAAATCATGTAACTGGGTTCAAAGGGCGGTCATTCGCGCGCGTGTGTTCATTCGCCAAGGCAGGCGCGGAGAAGTTCCGGCGAGAGGATTTGGCGCGTGTCGTCATCGACGAGCGAAAAGCGGTTGCCGTCGTTTGGCGTGGAGAGGTAGTTCCAGACGCACCAGGGGATGCCGTGTTCACGGCAGAGCGAGACGACATCGCGCATCCAGGCGATGCGGCTTGCGGCCGGGGCGTGGCGGATTGTCCCGAACTCCCCGCACCAGAGTATCTTGTCCGGGTGTGCGGCGAGGAAGGCGAAAGCCCCCTCCATGAAGCGGGCCACCACGTCGCGCCCGATCTCCGCGTCGTCGGGGTAGCGGTCCTCCTCCCCCCACGCCAGCCGCCGGCAGTAGCGGTAGCGGTCCACGTCGGCGCAGGGGTATTCGAGGACCATGTTGGGGTAGAGCGCCGGGGCTTGCAGGACGCCGCGCTGGTGAGTGAACTCAAAGGGTTCGTAAACGTGGAAGGTATAGACGACCTTGGGGTCGTCCCAGACCTTGAGGACGCCAAGCTTGTCGGGCGCGTTCCAACGCGTAGGCCCCACCACGATCCAGCGATTGGGGTTCCGCTCCCGGATGGCG
>JAGCUY010000064.1 GCA_017962605.1 Kiritimatiellia bacterium
CGCCGGTGCCGCGCCGGACGCCTTCGCCCGCGCCTTGCGCGCGCCGGGCGTCTCCTTCATCTGCGAGTGCAAGAAGGCTTCGCCGTCAAAGGGCCTGATAGCGCCGGACTACCCTTACCTTGACATCGCAGGGGACTACGCGGCGGCCGGCGCCGACGCGATCTCCGTCCTCACGGAGCCAAAGTGGTTCCTGGGTTCCAACGACCACCTGCGCGAAATCGCGGCAGCCGTCGCCGTGCCTTGTCTGCGCAAGGACTTTACCGTTGACGACTACATGATCTACGAGGCGGCCGCCCTCGGCGCCTCGGCGGTCCTGCTGATTGTCTCGCTTCTTGATGCGGCGCAGTTGCGCGACTGGCTGTCCCTCTGCGGGGAACTCGGCCTGTCGGCGCTGGTGGAGACGCGCGACGCCGCGCAGATTGAAACGGCTCTCGGCTGCGGCGCGCGAATCATCGGCGTGAACAACCGCAACCTGGCCGACTTCACCGTCGATTCTGGCAATGCGGCGCGGCTACGCACGCTCGTGCCGCCGGAGGCCATATTCGTCGCGGAGAGCGGCGTGCGGAACGGCGACGACGTGGCTGCGCTCCGCGTGGCCGGGGTCGATGCCATCCTCGTGGGCGAGGCGATGATGCGCGCGCCTGACAAGCGCGCCAAACTGTCCGAACTTCGTGGCCAATAGCCCTCTGTGCTTCTGTGTCTCTGTGCGAGAAAAATGTTACCAGCCCCGAAAATAAAGATCTGCGGAATGAGGCGCACGGCGGACATCGAGGCCGCCAATGCGCTGAAGCCCGATTATGTCGGCTTCGTGTTCGCGGCTGGCCGGAGGCGGTGCATAACACTGGAGCAGGCGCTGGAATTGAGGCGCCTCCTTGATCCGGTCATCAAGGCGGTCGGGGTTTTCGTGGACGAGGCGGTGGAGGAAATCGCGGCGATTCGCATGAGCGGCGCAATCGACATCATCCAGCTGCATGGCGGGGAGGCGGACGAGGAACGCGCGGCGGCGCTGCGCCAGGTTGTTCCGGGAACGCCGCTGATCCGCGCCTTCAAGGTGCGGTCCGCGAGCGACCTGGAGGCCGCGGAGGCGTCGGCCGCCGACTTCATCCTGCTGGACGCCGGCGCTGGCGAGGGCCGCGCCTTTGACTGGACGCTTCTCGCCGGGCACCCGCTTCAGCGCCCTTGGTTCCTCGCCGGGGGGCTCGGGCCGGACAACGTGGCGGAGGCAATATCTCGCTTCCGTCCATTCGCCGTGGATGCCAGCTCGTCGCTGGAGGCGGACGGCTTCAAGGATTTCGCAAAGATGGAAAAATTCATTTCGGAGGCTAGAAAATGAGAAAGGGATATTTCGGCATCCACGGGGGGCAGTTCATCCCCGAAACGCTGATGAACGCGGTGATTGAACTTGAGGAGGCCTACAACCGCTTCAAGGACGATCCGGAGTTCAACGCCGAGCTCAAGAGGCTGCTTGACGACTACGCCGGGAGGCCGTCGCGCCTCTACTTCGCCGAGCGTCTTACGCGCCACCTCGGCGGTGCCAAGATTTACCTCAAGCGCGAGGACCTCAACCACACTGGCGCGCACAAGATCAACAATGTCCTGGGGCAGGCGCTCCTTGCGAAGAAGATGGGCAAGAAGCGCCTCATTGCCGAGACGGGCGCCGGGCAGCATGGCGTAGCCACGGCCACCGCCGCCGCCCTCATGGACATGGAGTGCGTAGTCTTCATGGGCCGCGAGGACACCGTGCGCCAGGCGCTGAACGTCTATCGTATGCGGCTGCTCGGAGCGACGGTCGTGCCGGTGGATACTGGCACCGCGACCCTGAAGGACGCCGTGTCGGCGGCGATGCGCGAGTGGACGAGCAGGATCGACGACACCCACTACTGCCTCGGTTCCGTGATGGGGCCGCACCCATTCCCGACGATTGTGCGCGACTTCCAGTCGGTCATTTCGCGCGAGATGCGGGCGCAGTTCCTTGAAAAGGAGGGGCGGCTGCCGGACGCGGTGCTGGCCTGCGTAGGCGGCGGCTCGAACGCGATTGGCTCGTTCTACCACTTCATTGGCGACAAGGGCGTGCGCCTGATTGGCTGCGAGGCGGCCGGGCGCGGCGTGGACACCTTCGAGACGGCGGCGACGATCGCCACCGGGCGACTCGGCATCTTCCACGGCATGAAGTCCTACTTCTGCCAGGACGAATATGGGCAGATCGCGCCGGTCTATTCGATTTCGGCGGGGCTGGACTATCCTGGGGTCGGCCCCGAACACGCCTGGCTCCATGACATTGGCCGCGCCGAATACGTGCCGGTCACGGACGACGAGGCCGTGGAGGCGTTCGAGACCCTTTCGCGCATCGAGGGCGTGATTCCGGCTATCGAATCGGCGCACGCCGTGGCGCATGCGATGAAGATCGCGCCGGAAATGCCGAAGGACGCAATCGTCGGCATCACCATTTCAGGACGCGGCGACAAGGACGTTGCCGCCATCGCCCGATACAGGGGGGAGGACATCCATGAGTAGGATTCAGAAGGCATTTTCCGATGGCAAGGCGTTCATCGCCTTTGTGACGTGCGGCGACCCCGACCTTGGGACGACGGCCGAGGTCGTCAAGGCCATCTCCGCCGCCGGCGCGGGGATCATCGAACTGGGGATTCCCTTTTCCGATCCAACGGCCGAGGGGCCTGTCATCCAGGGCGCGAACATGCGCGCACTGGCCGGCGGCGTCACGACCGACAAGATATTCGCCATGGTCGCGGAACTCCGCCGCGACATCGACACGCCGCTGGTCTTCATGACCTACGCCAACGTCGTATTCTCCTACGGGACGGAGCGGTTCGCGGACCGGTGCGCCGAAGTCGGCATCGACGGCCTCATCCTGCCAGACGTGCCCTTTGAGGAGAAGGAGGAGTTCGCGCCGGCATTCCGCCAGCGCGGCATCGACTTCATTTCCCTTGTCGCGCCAACGTCGTGCGGGCGGATCGCCCAGATCGCCAAGGCGGCGGAAGGGTTCCTCTACATTGTGTCGTCGCTGGGCGTGACCGGCGTGCGCGACGGAATCGCGACCGACATCGGCGCAATCGTCCGCCATGTGCGGGAGGTGACCTCCATCCCATGCGCGGTTGGGTTCGGCATCTCGACGCCGGAGCAGGCGGCGAAGATGGCCGCCGCGTCCGACGGCGCGATCGTCGGCTCGGCAATCGTGAAGCTGATAGCCGCGCACGGACGCGAGGCGCCGGCCGCCGTCGGCGAATACGTGCGTGGCATGGTCGCCGCAGTGAAGGGGGCGTGAGCCCCGGCTGGCGCGCGGCCGGATTGCGCGGCGCGGTGCGATTTGCTATCATTGAAACCCTAACTACCCATGCCCGCGCACGACATATCCCTGATCCGCAACTTCTGCATCATCGCCCACATCGACCACGGGAAGACGACGCTTTCCGACCGCATCCTCGAACTTACCGGAGCGGTCGAGCAGCGCCTTATCCGCGAGCAGACCCTCGACGCAATGGACCTCGAGCGCGAGCGCGGCATCACCATCAAGAGCCACCCCGTCTCGATGCAATACAAGGCGGGCGACGGCAAGACCTATCTCTTCAACCTGATTGACACTCCGGGTCATGTCGATTTCGCATACGAAGTCTCGCGCTCGATGCGCGCGTGCGAAGGGGCGATTCTGGTCGTCGATGCCACGCAGGGGGTCGAGGCGCAGACCGTCGCCAACACCTATCTGGCGGTGGACAACAGCCTGGAGATCGTCGTGGCGATTAACAAGGTCGATATGCCGGGGGCCGATCCCGATGGCGTCTCCAAGCAGGTGGAGGATTTGATAGGCATCCCGGCCGAGGAGCACATAAGGATTTCCGCGAAGACGGGGTTGAATGTGCGCGATGTCCTGGAGGCCGTAGTTGCGAAGGTTCCTCCACCTAAGACGCGCGAAGGCGCGCCGCTGCGCGCGCTCGTCTTCGACTCCCGCTTCGACATCTTCCGGGGCGTGGTCATCTACATCCGCGTCGTCGATGGCGCCATCAAGGCTGGCGACGCCGTGACCATGATGGCCGGCGGCGTAACCACGCAGATACGCGAGGTTGGCATCTTCAGCCCCGACCAGAAACCCGTCGAAAGCCTGCGTGCCGGCGAGGTCGGCTACATCGTGGGAACGGTCAAGGACCCGAAGGATGTCCGCAACGGCGACACCGTTACCGCCGCCCGCGACGGCGCCGAGGAGCCTCTGCCCGGCTACACCGAAGTGCGGCCGATGGTCTTCTGCGGCATCTACCCCGTGGCCTCCGACGAGTTCGAGAAGGTCCGGCAGGGGCTTGAAAAGCTCCACCTCAACGATCCGGCCTTCACCTTCCATCCGGAGAGCTCCGTGGCGCTGGGCTTCGGCTTCCGCTGCGGATTCCTCGGACTCCTCCACATGGACATCGTCCAGGAGCGCCTGCGCCGCGAGTTCGACCTCGACATCATCAACACGCACCCGTCGGTCGTTTACAAGGTCATCACCAGTGACGGCGCAACCACCGAGGTGGACAACCCGGTCAAGCTTCCTGACGTCACCCGCATATCCGAGATCCAGGAGCCGATCATCAAGGCCACCATCATCTGCCCCGGCGACAACATCGGCGACATCATGCGCCTCGTCACGGAGCGGCGCGGGGAGATCGTCTCGACTGAGAGCGTCGATGCGCGGCGCGTCATGCTCACCTGCACGATCCCGCTCAACGAAATCCTAATCGACTTCCACGACACGCTAAAGTCCATCAGCCGCGGCTACGCCTCGATGGACTATGAGCCATACGGCTATCAAAAGGGCGACATCGTCAAGCTCGACATCCTCCTCAACGGGGAATGCGTCGATGCCTTTTCAAGTATGGTTCACCGCGACAAGGCGGTGGCGCGTGGCCGCCAGATGTGCAAGGCGCTTTCGGAAACCATCCCGCCGCACATGTTCAAGATTCCGGTGCAGGCGGCGATCGGGCGCACGATTGTGGCGCGCGAGGACATCCGCCCCTTCCGCAAGGACGTGCTGGCCAAGCTCTATGGTGGCGACGTCACCCGCAAGCAGAAAGTGCTGAAGAAGCAGAAGGAAGGCAAGAAGCGGATGAAGGAATTCGGGCAGGTGAACGTTCCGCAGTCGGCCTTCATTGCCGTCCTCAAGGGCGGCGGCGACGACAAGTAGCAAAAAACGTTTTGCTTGACAAATGTGAGAGATTGTGGCAGTATATTATGCTTCAAAATTCAAGAAATGAGGTGCAACTATGGCAGCAAAAGTCAAGAAAACGACAAAGCGGACACCGCGCAAGGTTGAGGCTGTAAAGCCCGTAGCAGAGGTCGTCGAAAAGACGCAGTCGCGCAAGCGCGTGACCTTCTCTGTTTCGGCAGAGCCGGGTAGCCGCGTCGCCGTCTCGGGTGATTTCAACAACTGGGACGCCGCAGGACGCCCGATGGAAGACAAGAAGGGCGACGGCAACTACTCCGCCACCATTCTTCTCGCCCCTGGCGTGTATGAATACAAGTTCATCGTGAACGACACCTGGTCCATCGACCCGAACTGCGCCGAGTGGGTGCAGAACTCCTTCGGGACGCTGAACAGCGTCATCCACGTCTAATCCGGTTATTTGAAATCTTTCACCAGAGCGAGGATTTCCGCGACTGCGGCCTCCTCTGGAACCAAACGGAGCATTTGCCCTCTCAGGTAGAGGGCAAATTTTTTGTCGCCTCCGGCAACGGCGATGTCGGCCCCGCGCGCCTCGCCGGGGCCGTTCACCATGCAGCCCATCACCGCCACATGCGGGCGGGGGGCCGCAGGGTTGGCCCGGTAGAATGCCTCAAGCGCATCCTCTACGCGCCGCGCCGTTCCAACGACATCCACGCGGGTGCGGCCGCAGGTGGGGCAGGAGGTCACGCTCGGCCCCGGCGCGCGCATCGCCAGCGCACGCAGAAGTTCCACGCCCACCCGCACTTCCTGCTCGGGTTCGTCCGTAAGCGAGACGCGGATGGTGTCGCCAATGCCCTCCATCAGCAGCGCCCCCATCGCGGCGCACGAGCGCACCGTTCCGGCGAGGAAGGTGCCCGCCTCGGTGACGCCCAGGTGGAGCGGCCAGCGCGTCTTCGACGACAGCAGCCGGTATGCGGCGAGCGTCCGCGCCACATCAGACGCCTTCACGGAAATCTTTATCGCCTCGCAGCCTTCGTCTTCAAGGAGCTTCACATGGCCCAGGGCGCTCTCGACAAGGGCCTCTGGCGTGGCGGAGCCGTATTTCTCCAAGAGGCGCGGCTCCAGCGAGCCTCCGTTCACGCCGACGCGGATGGGCGTGCCGCGCTCGTTTGCTGCGCGGACCACCGTCCGGACGCGCTCCGCGTCGCCGATGTTGCCGGGGTTGATGCGGAGGCCGTCGATGCCGGCCTCAAGCGCCGCCAGGGCAAGGCGCCAGTCGAAGTGGATGTCCGCAACGAGCGGGACGCCGGGCAGGTTGCGCCTGATGGCCGCAAGGGCGTCGGCCGCCTCCTTGTCGGGAACGGCGAGGCGGACGATGTCGCAGCCCAGATCCATGCAGCGCGAAATCTGCGCTGTGGTGGCGGCGACGTCGCGCGTGTCGGTGCAGCACATCGTCTGGACGGAGACAGGCGCGCCGCCGCCGATTTCCACGCATCCGAGGCTTATCCTGCGCGTCGCTCCGCCTTGTTCTCGTGGGGATGTCATTGCGCCTTCTCGAAGGTGATGTGCGGCATCGGGAGGTGCAGCGGGTTGCCGATCCGGAAGTTGCCGAGAACGGCAAGCCAGGCGATGAGCAGGAGCCAAAGGACGAGCTTGACCGCGCCGCTTGGCGATTTCTTCTTGGCCGGCGCTGCGGCTTCCTCGTTATTCGCGACGATTTTCTTGACGATTGGCCTGCCGGTCGCCTTGTCGCCCGACAGAGGCTCGACTGTTGATACCGTGCCGGCAGGCGGCGCGAAGGCCGGCTGCCCGCCGAAGGCGACCGTTTCGGCGTTGTCCACGAAGCTCTGCCAGTCTTTGTAGCGGTGCGCCGGATTCTTCATCATCAGGATGCGGATCAGGCGGCAGATGCCAACGCCCAGGGTGCCGTTGATGGCGGACGGGTTGGATAGAGTTGCGGACTGCTGGAGGTTGAGGACCTCCATCGGGTCGCGGTCGCCGAATGGGACGACGCCCGTCGCCGCGAAGTAAAGCGTTGCGCCAAGGGCGTAGAGGTCTGACGAGAAGCGGATGTCTTCGGATGCGGCGGCCTGTTCGGGCGATAGATACTGCGGCGTTCCGACGATTGCGTCGCCGTCGACGCTAGCGCCATGGCCCGGCATCGCGGGGAAGATGACCTGCGAGAAGTCGCAGAGCGTTATGCCGCCCTGGTCATCGAGCATTACGTTGCCCGGCTTGATTGAGCGGAGCGCGACTTCGCAGCTTGTGTTGAGCGCGAGCATCGTCTGGCCAATGTGCAGGGCGAGGTTGGCGACGTCCTCGCCAGACAGCGGGCCGCGTGTGGAAACGATTTCCTCAAGGCTGGTTCCCCGCCTCGCTTCGAGGACGGCGAACGGGCGGCCGCCGGAGGGCGAGACGGACAGGATCCGCTGGGCGCCTTCGGCCTCGGCCTTTGCGATGCGCGTGAGTGCGAGCATCCCGTGGGCGACGCGCCCGGCGTCGGCGTCCTGGTGCGCTAAAAGGATCTCGACGCGGCCGCCGTCGGCAGACGATTCGGCCAGCCAGGAGTCGCACCAGCCGCGGTCATGCAGCCGATTAAGGAGAGAGTAGCCGTCGATTGTCTCGCGCGCCGCATCCATGTCTCAATCAGGCCTCTTTCTTGGCAGGTGCGCCGAAGTGGCAGATCGCGCACGAACGGCAGTTGAGCTGCATTGGGGGCGGCATCTCGCGTCCGGCCTTGATGGCGGCCCTGTTCCTGGCGTGGTTCATCGCGGCCAGGAGGCAGCCGAGGGTGATGAAGCCGCCGGCGGGGAGGACGAAGAGAACGATTGAAGGAGCAATCGAGGCGGGCAGGGCGAAGGAGATGTTGCCCCAGACCGTCACGGCGCCGGTGCCGAGCAGTTCGCGGACGATAGAAATCAGCGAGAGCGACATCGTGAAGCCAACGCCCATGCCGAGGCCGTCGAGGAAGCTGGCGGTCACGGCGTTCTTGCGGGCGAAGGACTCGGCGCGCGCGAAGACGATGCAGTTCACCACGATCAGCGGGATGAAGATTCCGAGCTTTTCGGACAGCGCCGGGGCGTATGCCTGCATGAGCAGGTCCACGGCGGTCACGAAGGTCGCGATGACAATCACGAAGCAGGGGATCCTGATCTTGTCGGGGATGACCTTGCGGAGAAGCGAAATCACGATGTTGGAGCCGCAGAGGACGAAAGTCGTGGCGGCGCCCATGCCGAGCGCGTTCTCAAGCGAGGTGGTGGTGGCGAGAGTGGGGCACATCCCGAGCACAAGCCGGAATGTCGGGTTTTCCTTGAAGAGGCCCTTGGTGAATTCGGAGAATATCTTCATTTCGCTGCCGCCTCCCTGACGGCGCCAAAGCGCGACGCGGCGTCGGCGACTGCCTCCGTTGCGGCGCGGGAAGAGATTGTTGCCGATGTCACGGCGTCGATTTCGCCGCCGTCCTTGCGCACCTTCCACACGCCGTCGAAGGGGCGGCCGCGGAAGCCGGCGCGGAACTCGTCGCGTGCGATCTTCGCGCCGAGGCCGGGGGTTTCGTTGCCCTCAACCACGGCGAAGTCGAGCAGCTTGCCGTCGGCGCCGAAGCCGACCATCAGCTGCACGTTGCCGCCGTAGCCGTGTGTCGATGAGCCGATGAGAGCCGCGCCGGCGAAGGAGCCGTCGGGCGCGAAGGCGGCGAAGGCCGATGCCTCGGCGGGGTCGCCGCCGCCGGCGGGCTCGATGCGGAGAGCATCCTGCCCGGTTGCGGCGAGGACGCTCTCAACGGCGGCGAGGCGCTTGCGCGCGCCAGTCGCGGCGCGGGCGTCGGCGGTCTTGTCTGCGATGGCCACTATCAGGGCGCCGCAGAGCGCCGCGATCAGGGCGAGAAGTATAGATAGCTTTATCGTCTCACGCATGGCTTTCTCCAAATGGTATCTTTCGCGTGAACCGGTTGATCAGGGGAACGAACGCGTTCATGATCAGGATCGAGAAACTGACGCCCTCCGGGTAGTCGCCGGAAGCGACCGTCCTGATTACGAGAGTCAGGACGCCGCAGCAGAAGCCGAATATCAGCTGGCCGCGGCCGGTGGTCGGGGAGGTGACCATGTCGGTCGCCATGAAGATGGCTCCGAGGAGGAGGCCGCCGGTGAGGAGGTGGAAGGATGCGGGCATCTGCGTGGCGGGGCTGGCGGCGTGGATGATGGTCGCGCCAACGGCCACGGTGCCGATGAATGCGAGCGGGGTCTGCCAGGGGATGACCTTGCGCGCGAGGAGGTATGCGCCGCCGAGGAGGAGCGCCAGCGCGGAGGTCTCGCCGATGCAGCCGTTGACATCGCCCAGGAAGAGTCGCCAGCCCAGGGCGGGCGTCATGCCGAGCGCGGCGGCGCCGGCCTTGAGACCGCCCTTGGCGAAGCCGAGGGGCGTGGCCGTCGTCATGGCGTCGGGCGAGATCGGTGTGGCCGTGGTGAGTACGTCGGCCACGGAGACCCAGCCGGAGGCCGACCAAGTGGTCATCGCGCCGGTGAAGGAGAGCAGCAGGAATGCGCGCGCCGCCAGCGCCGGGTTGAAGGGGTTGTAGCCCAGGCCGCCGTAGAACTGCTTGCAGACGACGATCGCGAAGATGCCGCCGACTGCGGCCAGCAGCGGGGATATCCCCGGAGGCAGGTTGAATGCCAGCAGGAGGCCGGTGACGACGGCGCTGAGGTCGGCGGTCGTGTCGGGGCGCCCCATGGCGCGGCGGCAGAGCCACTCGGCCAGCACGCACGACGCGACGCAGGTGCACTCGAGGATGAGCGCCCTCGCCCCGAAGAACCACCATGACGCCAGCAGCGCCGGGACAAGCGCGATTATCACGTCGCGCATGATGGAGCGGACGCTGCCCGGCGCATGCGCGTGGGGCGACGAACTAACCAGAAGCGTCCCCGCCTCTATCTTTGCTTCTTCACTCATTGCTTGGAACCTCCGGCAGCCGCCTCGCGCGCCTTGGCCTCGCGCGCCTTCTCTTCCCTGATCTTCGCGCCGATGACGGCCTTGGCGCGGCGGTTGTGCTGCACCAGCGGGCGGTGCGCCGGGCAGACGTAGGCGCACGAGCCGCACTCGAAGCAGTTCATCACGTGGAGCTTCCGCGCGAGGTCGAGGTCGTTCGCCTCAATTGCCTGGCTCAGCTCCGCCGGCATCAGCCCCATCGGGCAGGCGCGGATGCAGCGCCCGCAGCCGATGCAGGGGTTGGACTCGAACTCGAAGACCCTCTCCTCCGTGAGGAAGAGCAGGCCCGAAGTTGTCTTGGTGATCGGCACGTCGATGGTCGCCATCGCGAAGCCCATCATCGGGCCGCCGCAGATGGCCTTTGCCGGCTTCGCGCGGAAGCCGTCGGCTACGGCGACGAGGTCGGCGACCGAGGTGCCCACCGGCGCCACGAGGTTGCAGGGGCGCGCGATGGCGTCTCCCGCAAGCGTCACGGTGCGCATCACCGTCGGGATGCCCTGGCAGACCGCGCGGCAGATGGCCACGGCCGTCCAGACGTTCTCCACGAGGCACCCGACGTCGGCCGGGAGCTTGCCGGTGGCGACGGTGCGGCCGGTGACGGAGAAGATGACGTGCTTTTCGCTGCCCTGCGGGTAGGAGTGCGGGAGGACGGCGATCTCGCCGTCGGCCTCGCCGATTGCGCCGCGCATGGACTCGATGGCGCGGGGCTTGTTGTCCTCGATGGCCACGACGATCCGCTTCGCGCCGACGGCGCGGCGGATGATCTGGGCGCCAATCCAGATGTCGGGCGCGCGCTCCATCATCAGGCGGTTGTCGCCATTGAGGTATGGCTCGCACTCGGCGCCGTTGATGATTACGGTGTCGATCTCCTTGCCCTTGGGCGGGGTGAGCTTGACGGCGGTGGGGAAGCCCGCGCCG
>JAGCUY010000065.1 GCA_017962605.1 Kiritimatiellia bacterium
GTTTTTTTGCATGGCTATTATGCCAAAACGAAAAGTCTTCCCGTTTTTTCACATACGGCAACTCCTGCCAAACCCAGTATCCATGCGGGTCTCAGAAATCGGGGGACAGTTTATCCCCCCATTTTTGGGGGATAAGCCTGCTGCGGAGGTGCAGAGGGCGCTACCGCGCCGAAATTGGGAAACTGGTGCGCCGTCTCGCTTCGCGAGCCAACGGCCCTGACGCCGTCGCATTGGGACAAGCCCCATGCGCCCACGTCCATGCCGTATGGCTTCGCCACGGCGGACCAGATTGGGAACCGCCTCCGGCGGACTAGGAAAGTTCTTGGAAGCCCATGCACAACAAACCTCCATCCTTTCAACTTCTATTCCTAAGATTTCCCATGCCGCAATGCGGCCTTCCCAATCTGCCGGGGAACGGCCACAGGCCGTGTGGCTGGGCTGGTGACGCATGAAGCTTGCTTCGGTGCGTCGGCAGCCACGCCGCAGAATGCGCATAGCGCATCCCCGGCAGCTTCCAAATATCGGCGCGGTAGCGCCTATTGAGGGATACTTACGTTCCATACTTCCATGTTTCGCGCGGAGCGCCATTCGTTGACAACTCTGTGTCTCTGTGCCTCTGTGTGAACAATCTTGTCGCATCCACGGGAGACGGGTTGGGGGGAGTTTTGGTAGAATGGAAAGACATCATCGAGGTAATTAATGGCCGACAACGTCCCTTTCGCACATTTGCATGTCCACACAACCTATTCGCTTCTCGACGGCGCATGCCAGATAAAGCCGCTGGTGAAGCGCGTCAAGGAGCTGGGGATGTCGGCCTGCGCCATCACCGACCACGGAAACCTCTTCGGCCTCAAGGCCTTCTATGACGTGTGCATGAAGGAGGGCGTGAAGCCCATCCTCGGCTGCGAGGCCTACGTGGCGCGGCGCTCGCGCTTCGACAAGTCCGAGCGCATCGACCGCTCCGGCGCGCACCTCATCCTCCTTGCGAAGAACCTCGTCGGCTACAAGAACCTCGTGAAGCTCATCTCCTACGCCTACACCGAGGGCTTCTACATGCGCCCGCGCATCGACAAGGAGCTGCTGGAGAAATACCACGAGGGGCTGATCTGCTCGTCGGCCTGCGTGGCGGGCGAGGTGCCGAACCTGATTCTCGAGAACCGCATGGACGACGCCCTCGCGGCGGCCCGCTGGTTCCGCGACCTTTTCGGCGAGGACTACTACCTTGAGGTGATGCGCCACCAGGCGGCGCCGGATGTGGCCGTGCTGCGCGACGGCGAGGAGCCGCTTGAGCAGATGCAGGACAAGGTGAACGCGGGCGTCATGGAAATCGCGGCCAAGCTCGGCGCGAAGGTAATCGCCACCAACGACGTCCACTTCCTGCGCGAGGAGGACGCCGAGGCGCACGACATCCTCCTTTGCCTTGGCTCCGGCAAGAAGGTCACCGACAAGGACCGCCTCCGCTACACGCGCCAGGAGTGGCTGAAGTCCTACGATGAAATGCTCGCCAACCTCCCCGGGTTCGCCGAGCAGATCCACAACACGCTGGAGATCGTGGGCAAGGTCGAGGAATACAAGCTGAACCGCGACCCCATCCTCCCCGTGTTCCCGATTCCGGCGGAGTTCGGGAACGAGGAGGACTATCGCGCGAACTACGGCGAGGAGGAGCTGAGGGCGGAGTTCGGAGACCGCTTCGAGAAGCTCTCCGCCGGCGGGCTGGACAAGGTCGTGCGCATCAAGTTCGAGGCCGACTACCTCGAGCACCTGGCCCGCGCCGGCGCCGCCCGCCGCTGGCCCGACGGCCTCGCGCCGGAGGCCGAGGAGCGCCTGGTCTTCGAATTGGAGACCATCAAGAAGATGGGCTTCCCGGGATACTTCCTCATCGTCCAGGACTACATTTCTGCGGCGCGGTCGATGGACGTCTCCGTCGGCCCGGGGCGCGGCTCCGGCGCCGGGTCCATCGTGGCGTACTGCCTGGGCATCACAAACATCGACCCGCTCAAATACGACCTCCTCTTCGAGCGCTTCCTCAACCCCGACCGCATCTCGATGCCTGACTTCGACGTCGATTTCGACGACAACGGCCGCGGCCGCGTCCTCGAATACGTCGCCGGCAAATACGGCACCGACCACGTCGCCCACATCGTCACGTTCGGGCAGATGGCGCCAAAGATGGCCATCAAGGACGTCTGCCGCGTGATGGACATCCCCCTGGCGGACTCCAACCGCCTCGCGGCGCTGGTGCCGTCCACGCCGAAGATCACCTTCAACAAGGCGCTCGACGAGAGCGAGCCGCTTCGCAAGGAGTTCGATTCGGGCACGCCCGAAATCCAGAGGGCGCTGCGTCTGGCACGCACCCTCGACGGCACGCTGCGCCAGCCAGGCGTCCACGCCTGCGGCGTAATCATCTCGCGCGACCCGCTGATCGACGTCATCCCAGTGATGCCCACGGAGAACGAGTCGCTGCTCACGACGCAATATGACGGCCATTTCGTGGAGCCAATCGGCCTGCTCAAGATGGACTTCCTGGGCCTCAAGACCCTCACCGTCCTCAAGGAGTGCATCGCCGGCATAAAGGAGGACTACGGCATCGAGATAGACCCCGACGCCCTCCCGCTCGACGACGCCGAGACATACGCGCTGTTCTCACGGGGCGAGACCACGGGCCTCTTCCAGTTTGAATCGGAGGGCATGAAGAAATACCTGCGGGCCCTCAAGCCCACGCGGCTGGAGGACCTCGTGGCCATGAACGCCCTCTTCCGCCCCGGCCCGATGCAATACATCGAGCACTTCATCGCCCGCAAACACGGCCGCGAGCCGATTGTCTACGACCACCCGCTGATGGAGGAGTATCTCAACACCACCTACGGCATCTGCGTGTACCAGGAACAGGTGATGCTGCTGTCGCGCCGCCTCGGCGGCTTCACCAGAGGCCAGTCGGACACCCTCCGCAAGGCGATGGGCAAAAAGCAGATCGACGTGATGAACAAGCTTTACGGCGAGTTCGTGAAGGGCTGCCTCGCCAACCCGAAGTTCTGCACCGGCAAGACCACCGCCGCAGTTCCGATCTTCGACCGCGACAAGGAGGGCAACATCGTGGCCGACGCCAAAGGCGTCCCGCAGTTCCACGTCGAAACCAGGAACCTCGACCTCACGAAACCCGATGACGCGAAGCTGCTCATAGACAAGATCTGGAACGACTGGCGCGCCTTCGCGGAATACGCCTTCAACAAGTCGCACGCCGTCTGCTACGCCTACCTCGCCTACCAGACGGGCTACCTCAAGGCCCACTACAAGGCGGAGTTCATGTGCGCCCAGATCGACTCCGAAATCAACAACTCGGACAAGGTCGCGGCGCTGGTCGCGGAATGCGCCGACCTCGGCATGAAGGTGGAGCCGCCCGACGTCAACTTCTCGCTGGGCCGCTTCTCGCCGGGCGACAACTCCGTGCGTTTCGGTCTTGGCGGCATCAAGAACGTCGGCAAGAATGCGGCGGAGGCCATTGTGGCCGAACGCAAGGCGAACGGTCTCTACAAGAGCTTCATCGACTTCTGTGAGCGCGTAGATCCCACGGTCGTGAAGAAGCGCGACGTGGAGTCGCTCATCAAGGCGGGGGCGATGGACGGCTTCGGCATACACCGGGCGCGCCTTGTCCAGGGCATAGAGTTCGCCTTCGCCTATGCCGCCGAGAAGCAGCGCGACAAGGCGGCGGGGCAGGGGAACCTCTTCGAGGCATTCGACATGGGAGAAGAGGTCGGGGTCACAGATTCCGACCTCCCCGACTGCCAGCCGTGGTCGCAGCGCGAGGCCCTCCAGACGGAGAGGGAGCTTGTCGGCCTCTACCTCTCAGGCGACCCGCTCGGCAAATACCGCGTGTTCATAGGCGAGCTTGCCACGCGCTCCGTCTCGCAGGCGCTGTCCTTCCGCGGCCCGGATGACCAGGAGGCCCGCATCTGCGGCCTCGTCACCGACATCCAGATAAAGACCACCCGCGAAAAGCACGAGCAGATGGCCATAGTCACCATCGAGGATGGCGGCGACCACATGGAGGTAATCCTCTTCCCGCGCGCCTACGCCTTCGGCTCCAACAAGGCGGCGCTCCAGCTCAACGAGCCAGTGATGTTCTCGGGCGAACTCCACTACGAGAGCGAGAAGGTCAGCCTGCGCGCGAACGAGGCGTTCCGCCTGGCCGACGCCGCATCCGCCTTCACGGACAAGGTAATCGTCTCGCTGCCATTTTCCGAAGACGGGGCGCTTGCCGAGAAGGTTTCCAAGGTGCTGGCCGGCCATCCGGGCACGGTTCCGGTGGCGCTTTCGATGCGCGACAGCGAGGGCAACGTCGTCCACATAGACATCCCCTTCGCCTACTCCGTCGCGCCTGACTTCTCCCTTGCCGAAGACATGTCGCGCGACATCGGCCCCCGCGCGATGCACCTAGTCTCCAAGGACAGCATCTACCAGGAATACAAGCCGCGCCGCTGGCGCGGATAGCAGTTAGCCTGTGGTCAGGCGCAACGCGCCAAACATCTAAACTTCAAGGCGGCATTGGCCGCCTACTTCACCTTGATCCGCAAGAAGGCGCTTGTTGCCGTGCCGTCGCCGGGGGTGACGGTAAAGGTCATGGTGTTGTCGGCATTGCGAGTGGCGCCACTGACGGTTGGCATCAGTTTTGCCGCTCCGTCCCAGTCGCGGAGGTCGCTTGTAGCCTCGAACATCGACGCGACCTTCTCCGCCGCGACCTTCACGACATCCTCGCCGTCCTTCACCTCGACCGTCACGTTCAAGGAGGACGTGGCTTCGCCCGCGTCATCGAAGCTCAACCCCGTAATCGTGATTGCCGGCTCGTTCTCAAATAGCGCCTCTGCGCCCAGCAGCCACGACACCGCCGCGTTCGACGATGCAACCACAGCCGTCTCGCCACCCGCAACGCCCTGCGCCCATTCCCTGAAGGCCGCATACTTTGTGGAATCACCGCTGATGGCCGCCATGACGGCCGTCGCGTCAGTGAAACCGGCGCCTGCAATGGCGTTGGTCACAGTCTCAGGCGTGGCGGGCAGGGGAAGCTCTGGCAGCACCCCGCCACCGGCGGGCGTCCACGACACGCAGTCGAGGAACCCGGAGTCGCCGTCTGGCGTCCCGTCCCAGAAGAACTCCCACGCCAGATGGTGCTGGCCGGAGCCGACGACGGAGAGCGTGCAAATCGACCATGTTTCGGAATCGCAGAGTTCGACATCTTTCCCATCGACCATGAAGGCGATGCCCGCCAGCGCAGTTCCGGTTGCGACTTTCCACCGGAAGGAAACCGTTCCGGGGCCGTTCACTCGCGTCGCAAGCCGCGCGACGCCTCCTGCGCCTTCCGCGTAGGCAGCGCAGGCGTCCACGCCGTCCCAGGAGGGCGACGGCACGGCGGACCATTCCCCGGCACCTTCGCCGCCAGTTGTCCAGTCGAGTCCGGGGGCGTCCAACGCGGAGCCGAGCGTCAGTTCGGCAAGCCCCGGCGTCCATTGCACGTCGTCCAGCCAACTGCAGTCCTCGCCCGACGAACCCTTCGCGCTCATATGCTACCTCTCCTCCTCCCCTCCGATTCCATCTTGACCAAGGACGCACCACCCGGACGCGGAGGAAAAAACAGTGGCGTGCCTATATCCATGTCTAGACAGAGGCGTCGCCAAACGCCCAAAAGTAAACATGAATGAAGACACGCCACGCGGCATTCACCGCGCAGCGCGACTTCGTATCTCGCTTCCTATTTATCAACTTTGGCGAAGTTTCTACAAAGCGAAAATACGCTGTCGCGTACGCAGCCTTGCAGGATTAGTCGCCAGTCGCTAGTCGCTAGACTTTCGACTTTCGACTTGTCTTGCAAGACCCTTGCCGATGAAGCGTCGATTTATTGAATCGTTTTAGTCGCCAGTGAGCGCGACTCTGGAACTTTTCCGTTCATCAGCCCCAACCCCTGCGCAGCGGCTCCGGGAGCGGCTGCGGCAGAGTATATCCAAAGAACTTTATCGCCTCGCGGGCGCACGCGCCAGCGAGAATTGTGTAATTATTCTAACACATTGCGCCTTCGGGCGCAAATGGCAATTTTGGAAGTTTAGAGGTTTGCGCTGGCGCGCCCTGGAAGTTTTCCGGCGCACCCGCGACGAATGTGATAAAGGATTGGTGTTAGAGCGAGGTGATTTCGGCGGCGGACAGACCGGTTGCCGCCGAAATCTGTTCAACAGGCAGCCCCATTCTCTTCAGATTATGAGCGGTCTGCCGCAACTTTTCAACCGCCGCGTCGCGCTCTGCCGCCGCCGCATCAAGTTTGGCCGTCGCCGCGTCGGCTCTCGCCATCGCCGCGTCGAGTTTGGCGTGGGCTTCGTCCAGTTCAGCACGAGCCGCGTCGAGTTTGGACATCGCCGCATCGTGCGCTTCCATCAGCGCCTTGTCCCGGCGAACCTGATCCCAGTACCTGTCGTAGTCGAGCAACTCGGCCTCGCTGTACGCCGACTCTTCGAGTATCTCAAGCGCCTGACACGTCTGCGGGTTGTCCAGAAGTTCGGCCGGCGCGCTTTTCGACTTCTCGTCAATCTCAGTCAGGAAACGAAGCCACAGGACCTGCATCTTCCTCTCGGTGAGGTTCTGCGCCTTGAACTTCGGCAACTCGATGAACACGAGGTGCAGGCCCTCGAGGACTTTCCCGCTGTCCTGGGCGTGAACCATCCTGTAGTAGTGGTAGTACCCGTCCATGCCCGGCTCGAAGACCTTGTTGACGAAGTTGAGCGCATAGACGGGCTGGAGCAGATTGTACTGCTCCGACTTGTCAAGCTGCCTGACATACGCCTTGGACGCATTGAAGAGGACGCGCTCGCGGAAATCCGCCGTCCAGTTCATCTGCATCTCGACGATGAACTTGCGCCCGCCGGTCTCCTCGCAGCGGACATCCACAATCGTGTTCTTGCTCGTCGGGGTGCGCGGCACGAGTTCAGATGGAAGGTATTCGATTGACTCGACCTTCTTGCCGTCTTCAAGTGGCAATAGGGCGTTGAGGAGGCTTATGACGAGGTTCTTGTGCTCGCCGAAAACCTTCTTGAACGTCACATCCGCTTTGGGGTCAAGATACTTTGCCATGTCAGGTTAAGTTGAAAGTCAAAAGTCGAAAGTCAAAAGTCGAAAGTCGAAAGTCGAAAGTTGAAAGGTTTAGATGTTTTGGCGCACCCGCTAAACTATGTCAATGCTACCATAATGAAGCATGGCCGTCAAGAAAAATGGGAAGAATGTTTGAGCCTTTCAGGCGAAGTTTGGCGCGATGCGCCCTGGAGGTTTAGAGGTTGGGCGCAAGCGCCGTGATTGAAAAATTGGCGTTCAACGCCTGAGAAGCGTCATCGTCCGATGTCTGGGAAATGAACTCCACGGTGCGCTTTTCGCCCGGGAGAAGGGTGAAGGAGTTGTCCGAGAACTCGCCTTTTACGCCTGGTAGTTCCAGCCAGACGAAGAAGGCGGGCTTGTCGGTCGATAGGGTTACGCTTCCACCGGAGACTTCGGCCTTGATTTTCGCCTCGGCGACGGGGCTTTCCTTGAAAGGCGCGAAGAACCAGTCGTTCCGCGCCTCTCCAAGGGCCAGCGAGAGGAAGCGGGCCTTCCGTTCCTCTTCAGAACCATAGGCGGAGAGCGGGCGCGCCGCGATGAGGACGGCGCTGCCGGGCGGGAGCGTGGCGTCGATGGCCTCGGCGCCGAAGGCCGTCCCGTCGAAGCCGAGCGTCCTGATCGACGCTTCGGCGGCCACGGTTTCGGCGGTGTCGTTGATGCCCCAGAATTCAAGCGAGGCGCCGTCTTCAGAGGGTTTCGCCACAATCGCCACGGGCGCGAAGAAGCGCCGCGCGTGGTGGTGGAGGTGCTTCCACTTGCCGCCGTATTCCAGCGAACTCCATGAGGAGACGGGCCAGAGGTCGTTCAGCTGCCAGAAGAGCGTTCCCATGCAGTAGGGGCGGAGCGTCCGCCAAGTTTCCACGGCCGTCTTTATGGCGCAGGCCTGCTGGACTTGCGAGAGGTAGAGCATCTCGTCGATGTCACGCGGCGGGCGGAACAGCCTTTCCGTAGTCTTGCGGATGCGCTCGTTGCCGCCGTCGTTTTTCTGGTGCCACTCGAAATCCTCGGAAAGGGGGGCGCCAGCCGACGCGGAGGAGGAGCCCGGCGCGGGAGCGCCGGGTGCAAGACCAGCGGGAGCGCCGGGTGCAAGACCTGCGGGGGCGCTGGGGGCAAGACCTGCGGGGGCGCCGGGTGCAAGACCTACGGGCGGAAGATGGCAGAAGGTTTCAGCGACTTCCCGCGACGGGAAGCTCTGGAAGCCGAACTCGCTGCAGAAGCGGGGCCTGAAGCTGCGGTAGTGGCCGAAGGGCTTGTTCTCGTGCCAGACCGCCCAGATGTGCATGTCGCCCTTGCCGTCGGCATGCCAGCCGTCGTGGTCGAAGTCGGCGCTTCCGGCGCACGGCGAGGATGGCCAGAACTTCCTCGATGGATCGCAGCGGGAGACGACCTCCTCCTGGACCTCGAAGCGCCTCTTGCACTCATCGATGTATGTCTTGCGGTCGGCTGCGGAAATCGTATTGCCATACCAGCCGCGGGCCGCGCCGATGCACTCGTTGTCGCCGCACCAGAGGGCGATGCAGGCGTGGTCGCGCAGGCGGCGCACCTGGTGTTCCGTTTCGGCGCGGACATCCGCGAGGAAGGCGTCGTTCGCCGGGTAGAGGGCGCATGAGAACATGAAGTCGTGCCAGACCAGAAGCCCGAGTTCGTCGCACAGGTCGTAGAAGGCGTCCTTTTCAAACTGCCCGCCGCCCCAGAGGCGAACCATGTTCATGTTGGCGGCGCGTGCGCTCTCAAGCAGGTTGCGGTAGCGTTCGGGCGTCTGGCGGGTGTCGAAGGCGTCGCAGGGGATCCAGTTCGCGCCCTTCATGAAGACGGCGCGGTTGTTGACCTTGAAGCAGACTGCACCGCCAGCGGTGTCGAGCACTATCTTGCGCAGGCCGACGCGGCCTTTCACTACGCCGCTCCCAACGGGGACGGCATAGTGAAAGAACTTCTGCTCCCCCTGGCCGTTGGGCCACCAGAGGGGCGGGTTGTCGATTTCCAGGGTGTTCGTGACGTCCTCGCCGGTTTCAAGGATGGCGTGGACGCGGAGAGTGCAGTGCGAGAGGTCGTCGTTGAACTCCTGGTCGCAATAGACGTAGTCGATGCGGTCGCCGTCGGAGGCGATGAGCTCGACGGCGCCGCACGGGCCAGCCGTCATCTGCGCGAGGCCCCAGTCCCAGCCGCGGTGGCAGGCGGGCTTGCGGATGAACGCGCCGTTGTTGAACCAGGTGTTCATGCTCATCGGGTACGGGCGGGGCGAGGCGGCGGCCATTTCGTCGCCTATGCGCCAGGCGCTCGCGAAGACGAGGCGGATGTCGTTGCGGCCCGGGCGAAGGGCGCCGCTGACATCGAAGTCCCAGCGCCTGAAGCGGTCGTGCGTCTCGCCGACCTTGGCGCCGTTGACGAAGACCGTCGCAAAGGTGTCGCAGTCCTCCAGCCGCAGGATCACGGACGAATGGGCGAGGAAGCCGTCCGCCACTTCGAACTCCCGCGAGAAGGCCCATTCGTGCTTGGCGACCCACTGGACGTCGCGCTCGTTGCGGCCCCAGTAGGGATCCTGCATGAGCCCGGCGGCGAAGAGGGCGGAGTGGACGTCGCCCGGAACGGTTGCGGCGCAGGACAGGGCGGCGCCCTTCTCGTTTGTCCCATCAAGCCGCCACTGGCCGGAGAGGTCGAGGCGGCACGTCGTTTGCGAAGTAGTCATTGTCGAAGTAATGGCGGAGGTGGAATGCGGCGCGAATCGGCCTACTGGACTTCAAGGCTGAAGGGGAAGAGCGGGATGCCGTCGCCCTTGCGGTAGAGGCACGGGTCGGGCGGGAAGGCGCTCCAAGCGTATTCGACGCGGACTGGGCGTTCCACTCCCGGCGCCGAGACGACGAGCGTGCCGTCGGTATCGATGCGGGCGTCGGCCCACTCGCCGGTGCCGTCTTCGCGGAGGAGGGCGAACAGGTGCGGCCCTGGATGGCCGGATGCTGCGGCCTCGCCGCGCAGTTCAATGCCGTCACCGGCGTCGCGGAGCGTGACGCGCACCGTCCCGTCAGCCTCGGCCTTGGCGGACGCGCCGCGCGGGCCGGGAAGGGCGGAGGCGTCGCCGTATGCGAGGCGCATCGCCTCGTTCGCCAGGCGCTCGCCCACGGCCTGCTTGCGCGAGGGGTGGATGTCGGAGTGGTCGCCGACGTCGATTGTGCAGGCCAGGCCGCAGCCGGGGATGTCGAAGAGGATGGCCTGCGAGTCGCGGATAGGGGCGTATCCGCGATTGCTGGTCGGGGTGTCGTTCTTCCAGAAGTCGTCGGGGAAGCGCTCTTTCGGATGGTGGGCGCGGAATGCCGAGAGCTGGGTTCCGATGAAGACGAAGTCCGGGTCGTTCCAGGCCCTGCGCCAGTCCTCGACGAGCTCGCGCTGGAAGTCGCGGTACTTCACGGGCTGGCCGGCGTTGGAGCACCCCTGATACCAGATGGCGCCGCGCATCGGGAAGCAGATGAAGGGGTTGACCATGGCGTTGAAGAGCGTTGACGGAGTCTGTTGCGACGTGCGCGGGTCAGTTGCGAGGACATCGACCGTCGGGCGCACGCCGGCGAATGCGGGATCGACATGGAACTCCACGCGCTCGGCCCATTCCCCGCCGTCAAGCGCCACCTTGGAGTCGCCAGCTTCGGCGAGCGCAATTGTGACCGGTCCCTCGAAGCGACCAACCATGAAGTGGTTCTGATGGCGGATGGCCAGGACGTGGCGGCCACCCTCCGGCGCGGAAAGCGTCGTGCGATAGACGCGCTCGGCATCCCAGTACTTCGGGGTGGAGATTCCAGTTTCGCCGATCTTGACTCCGTCGAGGAAGGTCTCGTCGCAGTCGTCGAGGGTCTTGATGCGCAGGACGACCTCCTTGCCGGCCCAGTCCTCCGGGAGTGTGAACTCGCGGCGGTGCCAGGTCACGCCCACCTTCTCCAGACCGCCACCAGCGCCCATGGGGCAGCGCTTCCACTGGGCTTCCTCCTCGGGTGGCAGGACAGGCTTGGCCCAGTCGGCGAGGGCCTTGGCCGAGACATCGGCGAAGGGGGCGAAGTATTTGTCGCGAAGCCATGTTTCCAGCCTCTCGCGGGCCTTGCGCTGAAATTCGTCCCTGCTGGCTTCGGGATCGGTGCCGAGAGCCGCCTTGGCGGCCGCGATGGCGTCAAGCACTGCATCCTCTCCCGCGGCGGCGAATGTGGCTTCGGAAATCCATGGCTGGATCAGCGTCCCGCCCCAGGCCGACTCGACGAGGCCGATGGGCATGTCGGGGCCGAGGCGGCGGCGCAGTTCGCGTCCAAAGAACCAGGCAACTGCGCTGAAGGGCTTTACGGCGGCGGGATCGTTGCCCAGGCGCCAGACGGGGCGGCCGGGCGGCTCGTCGCAGGGGCTGTCGGGCGCGACGGCGCGGGGCGTGTGGAAGAGGCGGATGCCCGCGTCGCCATCGGCCGCGACGGCCTCGCCGTCAGGCAGCCCCCAGAAATTGGCGGAACTCCACACGGGGTATTCCATGTTGGACTGCCCCGAGCAGAACCAGACCTCGCCGACCATGACGTCGCGGAAGGTCACGGACGATTTCGCCGAAACGACCATGTCGAAGGGGCCGCCTGCGCCGCCGGCGGGGAACTCGAGGGTCCAGTTGCCGTCGGCGTCGGCCGTGGCAAAGGCATTTGCGTCGCGGAACTTGCCGGAGATGTCTGCCCCGGGCGCGGCGGTGCCGGAAATGCGCACGGGCCTGTCGCGCTGCAGGACCATGTGGTCGCCGTAGCAGTTGTGGATGGAGAATGCCGAGGAGGCGAAGGCCGGGGCGCAAAGGGCGATGGCCGCGATGATGGAGATGAGTTTTTTCATGGTGGTTAGTGGTTAGTAGTTAGTTGTAAGTTGAAAGTTGAAAGTTGAAAGTTGTAAGTTGTTAGTGGGAAGTGGTTAGGGGGAAGGGGGCGAGGGCGCGGCGGATTAGTTCGAGGAACCTCTTGTCTTTTGGCCAGTATTTCTCGGGGTGGAACTGGAATGCGGCGATTGGCAGGCTTTCGTGCTCGATGGCCTCGATTACGCCGTCGTCTTCTGAAACCGCCGTGACGCGGAAGCCGGGGGCGGGCTTGTCGCAGCGCATCGTGTGCGAGGAGTTGATTTGAAGACGGCCTTCGCCGAAGACGTCCGCCATCAGCGAGGGCGCGGGCAGGACGGTGGCGAAGTGCTCTGCGGAAAGGCCGCGCTCGAAGAGTGCTGGATCCTTGTGGATGAGTTCTCTCCCTGCGGGAACTGGCGCAAGGGTGCCGCCGAAGTGCCTGTTGATCACCTGGCAGCCGTGGCAGATTCCGGCAATGGGCAGGCCGCGCCTGACGGCAAGCGCAATGACGATGTCCTCGAAGGCGCAGCGGCGGTCGTAGTCCTGGTCCTTGATCCCGCCGCCGATCATCACGGCGTCGCAGCGCGAGAGGAAGAGATCCGCAGCCGCCGCGTCCATTTCGGGAAGGACGACGGGGACAAGCCCCGTCGCGACGAGGGCCTCGGTCATGCTGCGCCTTGCGGAGACGATGTCGCCTTTCTGGAGATAGTCGGGGATGGCGACCACCAGCCGCCTCGCCGCATTGTCCTTTTCAATTGAAGCAACTTTATCCGTCATGGTCGGTTCAGTCATTTTGAAATGAACGTGCGGGCTGGAGCACGCCTGATGTAGAGGGCAAACATCGGGTCGGAAAGTCGGTACTTGCCGGAACTGGTTTCGACAATGCCGTCATCAACCAGTTCCTTCAGGGCGGTGTGGAGCGTGGAAGAGACAGGGAGGCCGTGGCGCTTCCTATACTGCTCGTCAAAGCCGGAAACAGGCTCTTCGGCCAACGCATCGACAAGAGAACGCTTGGCATTGGAGAGACCACGAAGCCGTTCGTCGAACAGTTCTGCATTGGCGCAGACAAAGGAGTCGATGGCCGAGGCAACGTCGTCGGCCGCAACCTCGTTCCGTCGCGCGGACTCGACTTCCTCGAAGGTCAGGGAGGCTATGGCCTGGAGGTAATACGGAATGTTTTCCGATGCGGATACAATCGCGTCGGCAAGGGACACCGGCAATGCAATTCCCGCCTCGCCGAATCGGGAGATGAGAAATTCCATGCTGTCGTCAACGGGAGGTTTGCCAAGCGGCATCGGGAAGGCCGAGTTGTAGAACGGGCGCGTGCTTTCTCCGAACATGCGCTTCATCAGGTGCGTTTTTGACCCAAGAAACACATATCGGACAAGTCGGTGCGTCTGAAGGCAGCTTCGGAAAATCTTTTCAAGCGGCAGTTCCTTTGACAGTCCGGCAACCTCCTGGAATTCATCGAAGGCGACGACAAAAGGCTTGCCGCCGCAATCGGCCGCCAGGCGCTCCGGCAGGTCAAGAACCTCGGCGACTGACGTCGGGGTCATTCTCTCCCCATATTCAAAGGAGATCGATGGAGTTCCGGTTGGCGAAATGGAAATTGTCGGATGGAGGTGCGCCAGATAGTTCCCGAGTTTGCCAAGCAGTTCCCGGTGTTTTCCGAAAAGGCCGTAAACGGAATTGGCATACTCTTCGCAGAATCGCTCGAGAGTTGGGATGCGCATCATGTCAAAGCATATCCCGCTAATTCCGTCCTCCGTGGAAAGGCGATCAAGAACCTTCACAACCAGAGAGGTTTTCCCATAGCGTCGGGGTGCGAACAGCACGACATTCGTCGAACCGTCCGCCAGTTTTCTATGGAGATTCTCCGCATCAGACTTCCTATCGTAGAACTGATAGCCGGAAACCTCCTTGCCGTATTTGAAAGGGTTGGGCATCTATTAAACTGACCTCTCTGGAAATTATTACAATGTATTATACCAGAATTCAACCTCTTTTTGCAACTGGATTCGGTTTTTTCAGTAACGGAAATATCCGAACTATGGCCATTCCCCGTCATCAGCCTTTCAGCCATGGTTCAGCCATGCTAGAGGCCGAGATCGGAATGCGTCCCCGTATCGGCAAGGACAAGGACGAGGATGTCGTCCTGGATGCTGTAGAGCAGCACCCAGTCGTTCTCGACATGGCAGTCGCGGAGGCCTGAAAGGTCACCGGTGAGCGCATGGTCGCGATATTGGGGAGGCAGGGTTTCGCCGCGGGCAAGCATTTGCACCACTGCGTCGAGTTTATCTCCATCCTTTCCTCGCCGGAGAAGTTTCTTCAGGCTTCTCCGAAAGCGATTCGTTCGATAAACCCTGTATTTCATGAGAGGATGAACTCCTTGAGTTTCGCGGGGTCATCGCAGTATTCCGCGTTCGGGTCGTTCACCACTTCCCTGGCTTCTTTCAATGCGGCAAGAAGCCGCTCGTGCTTGCTTTGACGGGTTAATTTGAAAGGAATTTCGCCGGCGGCCAGGCACTTCTTGAAAAAGCAGGTGATGGCCGTTGTCATGTTCATGCCGATGTCGTCGAAGAATTCTTCTGCCTCAGCCTTGAGGGTGTCGTCCATTCGAATGGTGAGGGTCGTTGTCATTGCAGATGTCCTTCCAATTTCTAAAAAACACTAATATTATACGAGAAAGAGACTGCGTTGTCAATGCAATGCAAATCATATAATCAGCCCAAAGTCAACATTCGAAGAACTTTTGGCAGGTTGAGGCATTTCGTTCTTAGCCTCCATAATGTAATACATCGCGCTTATTTCAACAATGCGGAGAAGTCCTCCAGAAACTTGCGCCAGCCGTCCACCCCGCCTTTACCCGCTGCGGCGACCATCCAGGCCCTACCTTCGGGCTTCCATGTCGAACCTGCGGCCAGGCGCATTGGGGCGTTCGCCCCGTATTTGCCGAACGCCGCATCGGGATGCGAGGCTCCGTCCGCAGACACATAGTAGATGAACTGCTTCACGGTGTCCGCCCGCGTCGCCGCGCCGCACCAGGCTTCGTCACCGGCGCGAATCCAAACACCACAGGCCGGATCCCTCCAGACATCGGGGGCGGGCTTTACCGCGCCCGTCAGGGCGGAATCCTTCGCCCACGGCGCATACTGGCGGAGCCAGACAGACGCATCGGCGAAATTCTCCGTCCCGGTGTTCTCGACTGACAGGACATTGCAACCGAACCACGGCTTCCCGGCAATAGGCACGATGTCGCAAGTCACACGAAACGACTTCCCGCCGCTCTTGCCAATCCCGGCTATGCGCAAGGCATCGCTTTCGGCCAACCATTCTACTGATTCGACACGGTCTATGTCCTGCCAGTCGCCATGATAGACCATGAACGTGAAGGGGCCGCAGTCAAGTCCATCAGCCACCACCGAGTTCAGGGCGAAGTGCCCACCGACGCGCCCTTTGAGGACGAGTCCCCCCGAAGTCGTCAAGACGTATTCGTCGCCCTTGCGGACGAATGACGCGGAGGCGTCGGGCGCAATCATGGGAACCGCAGGGAAAAGCTCCGCCTTCTTTTTCGACGCCGCATCGGCATTCCAAAATTTCGGCGCCTCGCCTTTTGCGTGAATCGACTCCGCCTCGCGATTGACACGCGCGAACATCGAAGTCAGTTCCGCATACGGTGTGCCGCGCCCGTCAACCAGTCCGTAGTTGGAGTTCTCAGGGAACTTCATTGAAATGCCCAGCGCTGGTTCATCGACCCACATGAAGAAATCGCCGCCAATCATGAACGGCATGGCAAACAAGGTCTTTGAAAAAAGTTCCGCAGCCTGGACGCGTTCGCCTTGCGTGCGGAAGCGCTGGCCGTAGCCACCCGTGCAAGGGAGTCCTGAGTCGAGCGCGATGAAACTCCATTCCGTGACCAGCATGGGCTTTTTTACCCAGGCATGCCTTTCGGCAAAGGCGTCGGCGACTTTGACTCTGGAATCCCGCCACAGATAAACGGCGTTCTCATCAAGGTCGGCCCAAGGGTATTGATTGAACGTCACGACATCGCATGTCTTCCCCGCCTCCTCCCATACGACGCGGTGCGCCGTGTCGAGTCCGGCGAAGCGACAACCTAGAAGAAGATGGTTCGGATCGTGGCGTCGGATTGCCGTTGCAATCGTCACGAAGTAGCGGCGTGCGGCAAGGCGCACGAAATCCCCTGAGTCTTGCGCTGACTCGGCCGCCACGCGGGCGTGGGAACCCGGCGGCATGGCGAGTGCCGCGTCGTAAAGGCCGGCCGAAGAAGACCCGCGTCCCCACCAGGCAAGCTCGTTGTCGAAAAAGTAGCCGAATAGCGAAGGGGTGTCCTTTTGCGGTGCGCACGTCTTGGCCGCGAGTTCGTCGCAGAACCGCCCGAAGTCTGGATGGAAGACGTTCGGGAATGCCGTTCCCGGAATGCCCTCGAACGCGACGAGCGCATGGTCGCCGCCCTGTGCGCAGAACTTCTCGCCGATGCCGAGGAACTCGCAGTGCGCGAGGCCGCGCCCACGCAACTCTTCCGAACAGCTTGCCCCAAGGGCGTTGAATCCCCACTCCTTCAGTCGCCCCGCTGTCTGCTCCGCCCAGTCGGCGCGTGAGGCGAATTGCCTTTCCATCTCTTCACGATAGGGGCTAGTCCCCAGCGCCTCGCACCACATTCCTCCCCAGTTGACGTGATCCACTCCGCGCAAAAGCGTTTTACTTCCGTTCGGGGAAACGGCCCACCAGCGCCCGTCGCCGTCACGCGACACTCGCCAGAAGCCGACCGGCTTCCAGGAGCGGTCTGTAATGTCCCTCATCGCGCCTGTATTCCTGTCATACGCGAAGAAATCCAACCGGAGTTGCGGACGTTTTTTGCCGGGACCGCAACCCCATTGCCCGTGTTCCGGTGCGTTTACGGTAAAGAAAACGGGCGTGTCCCGTTTCGCCCTTGACTTCGGCACTCTGGCAAATCCCCATTGCCCGAAGAATTGGCCGGGGCCGCCAATCGTCTCAAGGGAAGGCGTGGTCCGGGTATAGTTGAGCCATGGGTCATTTCCCTCGTCTTTGTTTGCGCCATAGTTCACGAACAGGAGATTCTCCCCGTCCGTGCTGAGGTTCTGCGTGGAGAAGTGGATTGGGTAGTCGAACACGACATCCTTGATTCCATTGACTGAAAGGTCCTTGGTCGAAATCATCATCACCGTGTTGTCGCGATGCGGCGGATGGTGGAACCTGCCAACCCCGTCCCAGTAGTGGTCGATTGTCGTGTAAAGGGTGTCGCCAAGCACGACCGCGCCGTCGAAGCCTCGTGCGTTCGGATAGTCGTAGGAGCGGCTGACGATGAAGTTCAAGTCCTCGTCCCATACGCCGACCATGAGAGGCGACTCGCCCTCCGGCCGCTCGTGTAGCCCGAACACGCCGTAGATCCGCCCATCGGCGTATGCGATGTCGCCAAGATGCGAACCGTCGGCGTATGCCATGTCGCGAAGAGCCGAATGCGCCATGCAGGTTTTGATCACGCGTCCGTCCCAGTCGAGTTTGACGATGCCCCGCGAACACGAGATGAAGATGGCATCCTCGGAGCAGGTCGCACCCTGTGGATGGTGCGGCCCGTTCGCAAAAAACAATTCGTCCAGTTCGCCTGGAATCGTGTATATCGGCTTTACCAGTTCGCTTCCAGATGCCGCGAGGCACACGATGCACAATGCGGCGGCCGAAGCCGCCGCGATGATTCTCCACTTCATGGCATTGACCCGCCTATTGAAGTTCCACAGGGCAGACGACGCGGAGGCCGATGTCGTAGCGGAGCCGCTGCCCTTTGTTGTTGCGGAATGCCGGACGGTTCGCATAAGCCCAGGCACCGAATCCGCCACCGCGCACGACACGGTATGGGCCGTAAGTGGAGTCTTGAATAGGTGAATTCCCCGAACGAGTTTGGGTTCCGTCCTCAGGATTTATGTTTACCATGCCCCCATGCCCCGCGATGTTTTCCTCGTAATAGTCGAGGCACCATTCTGGGATGTTGCCGGACATGTCGTAAAGCCCCCAGCTGTTCGGGCGGTAGGTCCCCGCGTATGCCGTTCCAACCTCCGGCCCGTGGGTCGCGCCGTTGGCGTCGTTGTAGGAAACCGCACTTCCCCCATTCTGATAGTAGCGGGCGATCTTCGCCAGATTCGAGTCGGTGTTGTTGTTCAGCATCGCGGAGCCGTCGCCCCACTTCGTGTCGCCGTTGCCGGCACGGCAGGCGAACTCCCACTGAGCCTCCGAAGGGAGGTCGAACGGAATGCCCGTCCGTGTGCGCAGGAGACCGAGGAACGAGGCTGGATTCGGGTCGTGCGGCCAGTTGTAGCTTGTGTTGTCGGCTGCGGAGGTTCCGTCGTTGTTGCGGATTTCATTGTAGCATACGCGATCGACGGGGCGCATTGCGCACTCTCCCGGCTTCGAGAAGTAGGATGGCGCAGTCCGTGCGGGTTGGATTTGTGCCCACTGGTTCTGGGTAATCTCGAAGACGCCGATGTAGTAGTTGTTGGTGAGCGTGACTGGGTGGGTGTTCTCTCTCGCATCGGTGCGCAGTGTTTCAAGCGCCGTGGATCCCATCGTCCACTCGATGTCCTTGGTCATGATCTTGCGCATGACGAGTTTCGTGAGGCGGTAGGCCGTATTGTTGGTGATCGCGCCTTTCTGCCCCGGTGCGGAGCCGGGGAGGAAGTCCACGGAGGGATAGTAGCGCTGCGAGTTCGGCTGCGCTCCGTCGGCGATGTCCACCACCATGTAGTCCGGCGTATTGTTCAGCGCCCATGCCGTGATGACGGCGCGAATCCCGTTGACTGGAATCTGGCGAGTGCCCCAGTTGGTCGCCCCGTCCCACTTGATGGTGTGGGTGCCAGTACCGACGGCCTTCCAGACATCGCCCAACGCCGAAGACACCGCCTCGCCGCCGATGGACGTCCAGGCGCCACCCGTCGCGTTCGTCTGTATGTCAAGCGTGACAACGGCGTCCGCCTCGGAAAGCGTGTAGGTGATTGTTGCGGTTCCCTTCGTGTTCTGGGTCATGCTCACGTTAGAGACGACTGGCGCGGCGGCGAACAGGGAGATGGCGGCACCGGCCGCCGACATTGTGGAAATAGCCTTGAAGTTCATTGTCTTTGACTCCTAATTGGTTTTGAGTTGATGTTGCTTGACGGCTAGCGGAAGATAATCGTCATCCCGGCGACAGGGCATTTGCCATCCGAAACGTCCCAGGTGCTGAAGCGCGGCTCGAAAACGTCCGGCGATATGTATTCCGCGGATGCGGAACCTGAGGCGGACATCGCCTCGGCGGTCTCGTTCCCATACCAAAAGCGGTAGGTCACGTTTCCGCTGCCGTCATATTGTATTGCGTTGCCGTACACGTCCGTGTCCGCCAGCGTGCCGGACACGGTTATGGTGAATGCGGCGAGCGCCGCTGCGATTGGGCCAATTTGCTTTCGCATTTTGTTTCTCCTTTCGGAAGCGCCCGTTCGGGCGATCCGATTGCTGTGCCACGCAATGCGCCCCACGCAGGACACACCTTGCGGCGATGCAAATAATTATACCACGACGAAGGAGAAACAGTTATACTTTTGGCCAAAAAATATTTGGGGAAGAGGGGACGAAGGAGGAGGACAGGCGATAGGGGACAGGCGGGGAAGAGGACGACAAGCGACATGCGACACGCGACAAGCGGAGGAGGGGACGACAAGGGACAGGCGACACGCGACAAGCTGGGGGCTGGCGCGCGCGTTACTGCATGTCGCGTGTCGCTTGTCGCTTGTCCCTTTTGGCGGCGCTTGCGCCGCTCCTGCCGCACCAGCCCCTGGCGCCTGCGCCCTACTTCCAATCCCACTTCCGGGTGCCGTCGCAATTCGGATAGGCTGCGCAGCTCCAGAAAGGGTTTCCGGCGTTTGCGCCTTTCTTCGCCATCTGCTTGCGCATCGGCCCGCCGCATTTCGGACATTTTGGGGCGTCGTCGTCCGTAGCGGCCTTCGCCTCGCGATGCTCCAGCCGCACTTTCGTGAGATGTTCCGTGAAGCCGCCACGCTCTCGGAAGTCTTCGCCCAGCGTTTCCATCTGCCGCCGCAGAAGGGCGCAGGTCCTGTCAATCGTTACCAAAAGCGCGTTCGCCGCGACTACCGGATCCTCATGCTCCAGCGCAGGCGCGAACCGCTTGCGCATTTCCATCAGGTGCGCGGCAAAGTTGTGCCGCAAATCGTCCTGCGCCTCGAAAACGTCGAACTGGATGCTGCGCGCCTTTACGGCTTTCGGATCGCCTTCGCTCCAAGGCAACTCACCGCGCATCAGAAGGAAATCCTCGAAGTCCCCGGCGAGTTCCTCCAGCGAGCCTTTCGCCACGTCGTAAAGCCTGAGTTCCGTCTCGCGGCTCGTTCCCGCCCGCGAGGAACCTTCCACGATGTTCTGCTTTGCGCTTCTCGCCGCGCCGACCATTTGGCCATACGACTTCCCCAGCGGGTCGTTTTTCAGGTTGAAGTTCCGCCGGCAGAAGAGTTCCGTGGCGTAATGCACAAGACTTGCCAGCCCAAAAGAGATGGTCTTCCGCCATCCGCCCGAGTGCCCGATGACCGGCGTTGGGTGATGTGCGCCGGAACTGCGTGTCGATTGTCGCATGTCGCGTGTCGTGTTTTGCATGAAGGGTATTTTAGCATTTTTTGACATGCGACATGCGACATGCGACACGCGACACGCGACAAGCGGAAATGCTGCGTGCGTCAGCCCTCTGCATGTCGCATGTCGCGTGTCGCTTGTCCCTTTTGGCGGCGCTTGCGCCGCCCCTGCCGCCCCTGGCGCTGCGCCGCGCCGCTAGCGGCGGTTTTGGGCGCGCCAGGCGCTCATCGACATGCCGGTGCGGAGGCGGAAGGCCTTGTGCAGGGCGATGTTCGAGCGGTAGCCGCACATGTCCGCAATCGCGCCGATGGCGGTGTCGGTCTGGGCGAGAAGGGTGAAGACTTTCTCAAAGCGGACATATTCAATTTCGTCGTGCACCGAATGACCCATCGCCTCGCGGAATCGCAGGTTGAAGAGGCTCTTTGACCCCGGCGCACGGTCAATAACATCCTGCGCCGTGAGGCCGTCGCACGCCTCGCGCCTTATCGTCTCCACTGCTGCGAGGACATGGGGCTCGTGCCGCCCTGAGCCACCAGTTGATTCGCGCCGGACAGCGAGAATGGGGCTGACGAGCAGAGTGGACATTATTTCCTGGGACAAGCGACATGCGACATTCGACACGCAAGGGGCTGACTCGCGCGACATTTCCGCATGTCGCATGTCGCGTGTCGCATGTCCCACCACCTTGGCGGCGAGATATCCTGCGCGTTCATGGTCAAGTTGAATGCTTGTGATTTTAGGCGACGACCCTTCGCAGATGGCCGGATTGTTGTCCACGCCGATTAGTGTGAGATCCTGGGGGATTGCGCGTCTTGTGGCCTGCGCGGCGGCTATGACGTCGGCCGCCGCGAAGTCGTTCGCCGCGAAGATGGCGGTGCGGCGCGGCAGCGCGGCGACCCACTTCTTCAAACGCGCGGCGCGTTCCGCGCGGTCGGCGACATGGCGGAAGAGGATGCACTTCGCCCCTGCGGCGACGACCAGCGCGCGGAAGGCGCGGCCACGGACACGCGACCAGGAGAAGCCGCGGTAGTCGCCTACGAAGGCGTAGGCTTCCGGTCGCCCGGCGGAGAGTTCGCGGAAGGCGAGGCGTGCGACCGCCGCGTTGTCCGTGACGACGCGCAGCCCCCGTCCGCGGTAGAGCGACGGCGCGGCATGAAGGTAGGCCACCGGTATGCGCCCGAAGATGCGCGGGGGCAGAGTGCCGTTGTCATCGGAACATTCGACCACGCAGCCGGCGACGGGGCTGTGTGCCTTTAGAAATTCCGCCATGGCCTCCGGCCGCGCGTCCTGCCAGGCGACAGCTTCCCAGCCGCGCGCGGAGACATAGCGCCTGATCCCCGACCATATCAGCTCCTGGACGCGGTCGCGCGGCTTGTCATTTAAATAAAGGTATAGGATTGACGGCTTCGCTGGCATCGCGTCAATCATATCATGGCCATGTCTGCGGCGCAAGGGAGGGGTCTATCGCCAGCGCAGGCCGTTGAAGGGTTTCGCAGGACCGCCGTCCTCGTCCTCGACGGGATATGGGCCGCGGCCGATGTCCCCGGGGATGTAGTTCAGCGGCCAGCCGTCGTCGGGCTTGACGCCGAAAGTGTCGCGCACGGCCTCATACATCCCGAAGCCGAACTCGCCATTTGGCTCGGCGTAGGAGCCTTCGCCCCATTCGTTGAGCGGCCCCAGGCAGACTCGCTTCGCGCCAGTCTCCTCGGCGTATTTCCGCGCCTCCTGGCAGAGACGGCGGAAGGTCTCAACCGAGCGGTTGTGCACTTCAATCGGGCCGTCGTTCCACGGGTAGTCCCAGTAGCCGGTGGTGAGATTCGGGAGGAATGCGGCGGCGCTGGCCTCGCGCATGGCGCGCCAGTAGGCGGGACTCGCCGCCACCACGTCGTCATATTCGCGCACCCAGGGGATGAAGCCGTCCGGCCCCGCCGGGACTTCTATGTAGTGGTAGGTCGTCGTCTCGTCGAAGCCGTAGTCAGCAACCCGCTTCACATCGACCGAATAACCCAGGCACTGGCCCTGGAAGTAGATGCCCTTGTAGCCGGCATCCCGCGCCATCTGCCGGGCCTTGTCGAGCATCCGCCTGCATCCGCCGGGGCCGTTGTCGCGCTCAATGCGGTCGCCGCTCCACACGCTGAAGAGGGGCATGCCGTCGACATACTTGTAGGAGGGGTGCCGGAAGTCCTTTTCAAGGCAGCGCTGGATGATGTTGGTCCAGTGCTCCTCGTCGCACAGCGGCGCGGGTATGTGGTTGCACCACATGTTGGCGAACTTGATGTGCTTCGCGAACTTCGATTCGGCCAGCGCCTTTTCAAAGTGCCAGTCCTTGCCATACCAATCGACGAGGAAGAAGGAGATTCCGTTTTCGACGGCCCACTTTATCTGCCAGTCGAGGACTTCGGGGTTGTCGTTGGAATACCAGCCGAGGGCCGGGCGGCGCTCCGGCGCAGAGCGCCAGATCTTCAGCCAGTGGTGCGCCCGCGCCCAGTCGGGGAAATAGAATGCGCCGACCTCGCACGGCTCCGTGGCGACGGGCTTCGGCTCCGGGATGTAGGGGAGATCCTGCGGCAGGTTGAGGGAGGGGCCTATTTCCACGGGCACCTCGGCAACGGCCTCCGGCGCGCCGCCGCCTGAGAATGAGATGCGGGCGGTGAAGGCGCAGGGGGCGTCGGCCATGACGGCCACACGGTGCAGGACCGAGTCGCCGCCGCCGAGGTCGCAGAGGCGCGCCGCCTTCTCCGGGTTGACGATGCGGACGCCTTCCGGCAGCCCCTCCACGCGCACGGCCACGCCGGTCGCGGCCAATGTCCCCGCATTGAAGACGCCGACCTCGATGTCCACGGGGCGTCCCGCGCGATTGAGCTTCATGGGCGCCTTGGCGTGCGAGAGGATCAGCTCCGGCGGAATGCCGGGATTCCCGTTGACGATTTTCAAGTCGCCGATGGGGATTTCCTCCTTGGTCTTGTTGTTCAGGACGCGGAAGGAGGTGATTTCGCCGCTCCACTTGTCGGCGATGCTCCTTTCGGGGTAGTTCGCGCCCCAGCGGACCGGCGCCGCGCCGTCGAAGAAGTAGCGCCGCTCCTTGCCGTCGCCGAAGAGGTGGATGTGGCGCGAGGCCCTGTTGGTTTCGCCGGAAATAACCCACTCGACATCCGCCCATACGGTGCGATGCTGCGGCGGCACCGTGAAGACCGCGCCGCCGCGACCCTGTACTGCGGTGCCGACAATGGGGGATGGCTCGGCCGCGCCTGCCATGGCCGCAAGGGCGACGAGGACGAAACTCTTTGCGAAAAGGGTCTTGTTCATAACAACGGTTGACGGGGCATGGCGGATATGTAACATGTTAGAAGTTTACCATAATTCAGGCAACTGGTATAATCATTTGAACAAGTTTCGGTTTTTAACCTTGGAAGTTAGAAACGCGAAACCCCAACTCCAATCTTAACTCCTACTTAATTAAACGATGCCATCACTACGCGACATGCGGGGCCAGGCCAAGGAAGCCGGCCTTATGAAACTCGACCGCCTCATCGCCACAAGGCAGCGCATCCCCGACGCGCCGCTGCGGATTCCCATCCGCGAGCTTTGCGAACGCTACGAGCGCCTCTACACCGGCGCCATCAACGACGTCATGCGCGAACTGACCCTCCTCGACCAGAACTTGCCGAGCGACATCATGCCGCTCCGCGACGAGATGACCGTCTGCGGCGAGGCATTCACCGTCAAGAGCGCGCCGAACGTCATGATCGAGGGCGAGATGACCTTCCGCGCCCAGATGCTCGACGACTTCAAGCCCGAAGGCGTTGTCGTCTGGGACACGTCGTCCGACGTCGAGGCATCCCTCTGGGGCGGCGTGATGACGGCAACCGCCATGACCAAGGGCATCCGCGGCGCGGTCATCGCCGGCGGCATCCGCGACACCAAGCAGATCCTCGAGCAGAAATTCCCGATCTTCTACCGCTACCGCACCTCCAACGGCTCCCTCGGCCGCTGCATGATCACCCACTACCAGGTGCCCGTGAAGATCGGCAAGGTGACCGTGCGCCCCGGAGACATCATCTTCGGCGACATTGACGGCGTCCTCTGCATCCCGCGCGAGATCGCGTGCGACGTGCTGGAGCGCGCCGAAGGCATCGAGAAGAACGAGGTGGACATCTTCTCCTGGGTCCACCAGGGAGACACCATTTCCGAAATCATCGACAAAGGCGGATACTTCTGAAAAAATGAAAATTCTTGTTTGCATCAAGCAGGTGCCTGGAACGTCGCAGGTGGAAATCGACGAGAAGACGGGGACGCTCAAGCGCGACGGCGTTCCAGCGAAGATGAACCCCTTTGACCTCTACGCGCTGGAGACGGCCATGCGCATCCGCGCGGCCGCCCCGGGCGGCGCCGAGGTGGCCGTCCTCACCATGGGGCCGCCGCAGTGCGAGAAGGTCGTGCGCGAGGCATTCATGATGGGCGCGGACACCGGCGCCATCCTCTCGGACCGCGCCTTTGGCGGCGCCGACGTGCTGATGACCTCCTTCACGCTCTCCAAGGGCGTGGCCAAGGCCGGCCCCTTCGACGTCATCGTGTGCGGCAAGCAGACGACTGACGGCGACACCGCCCAGGTCGGCGCGGAGCTGGCCGAGTGGCTGGACATCCCTCACGTGGCCGGGGTGAAGTCGATTGACCGAGTGGGCGAGGACTCCATCGACCTGACCGTCGACGAGCCGGACTGTACCGTCTCCGAGCGCATCCCCTATCCCTTCCTGATGACGGTGGAGAAGGGGATATTCGAGCCGCGCCTCCCCTCCTACCGCCTCAAGTGCGCCACGGCCGACCGCGAGATTTCGTGGCTTGGGCTGAAGGACCTCGACGACAACGACCCGAAGCACTACGGGCTCAACGGCTCGCCGACGCAGGTGAAGCGCATCTTCCCGCCGGAGAACGACGTGAAGCGCGTGACGCTTGAGGGCGACGACAAGGCCAAGGCCGCGGCCCTGGCAGACCTGCTGGACGAAAGGAAGTTCCTACGATGAGCCGCATTGAGATTCACCAGGAGAAGATCGCCGACAAGGCGGCCGCGATGGCCATCTGCCCATTCGGCGCAATCGAACAGGACGCCAGCGGCGCGCTGGCAATTGGCGCGGGCTGCCGCATGTGCCGGATATGCGTCCGCAAGGGCGGCGGCGCATTCGAGTTCATCGAAGACGCGGCGCCCGGCGTTGACAAGTCGGCCTGGCGCGGCGTGGCCGTGGTGGCCGAGCTTTCCCCCGACGGCGCGCTGCACCCCGTGGGACTGGAGCTTCTCGGCAAGGCGCGCGAGCTGGCGGCCAAGATCAACCACCCCGTGATGGCGGTCGTCCTCGGCGCGCGCACGGCGGGTGCCGTCGATGCGCTGCTGGCGCATGGCGCGGACGAAGTCCATGTTTACGAAGACCCCGCCCTCGAGCACTTCCGCGTCGAGCCTTACGCTGCGGCTCTTGAGGACTTCATCAGCAAGGTAAAGCCGTCGTCGGTGCTGGTAGGCGGCACGGTGAACGGGCGCTCGCTGGCGCCGCGCGTCGCCGCGCGCTTCCGCACTGGGCTTACTGCCGACTGCACGGTGCTGGACATGTCGCCATCGACAGACCTCGACCAGATCCGCCCGGCCTACGGCGGCAACATCATGGCGCACATCAACACGCCGCGCCACCGTCCGCAGTTCGCGACCGTCCGCTACAAGATTTTCCCCATCCCTCCCAAGTGCGAGCCGCACGGCAGCGTGGTGCGCCACACCCTCGCGCCAGAGAAACTCCTCTCGCGCATCGAGGTCCTGGGGCGCACGCCCAAGACGGCGGAGAAGGGGATCGAGGAGGCCGAGGTGCTTGTGGTCTGCGGCCGCGGCGTCCGGCGCCCTGAGGACATCGACATGCTGCGCGAGCTGGCGTCGGTCCTCGGCGGCCGCCTCGCCTGCTCCCGCGCCGTCGTCGAAGCCGGATGGCTCGACGCCCGCCACCAGATCGGACTCTCCGGCCGCACCGTCAAGCCCAAGCTGATCATCACCTGCGGCGTTTCCGGCGCCATCCAGTTCGTCGCCGGCATGGGCGGCTCCGAGACAATCGTGGCCATCAACACCGACCCCGAAGCCCCGATCTTCAAGGTCGCGCACGTCGCCCTGGTCGGCGACCTCTACGCCATCGTGCCCGAACTTATCGCCAGCATCCGCGCCAAAAAGGAGGCCCAACAATGAACAAGAAATTCGATGAAGCCGACCTCGCAGCCCTCCGCGCAATCTGCGGCGAGGCGCGCGTGACGCCCCGCGACGCCATCGGCGACGACTACTGCCACGACGAGCTTGGCGGCGGCTTCGCCCGCCCCGACGCCCGCGTGGTCGTCTCCTCGACGGAGGAGATCTCCGCCGTGATGCGCTACGCCAACGAGCACCGCATCCCCGTGACAGTGCGCGGCAGCGGCACCGGCCTCGTGGGCGGCGCGGTGCCCCTCTGCGGCGGCATCCTGCTTGACACAAGCGCCATGACCCGCATCCTCGAACTCGACGAGCAGAACATGACGCTCACACTTGAGCCGGGCGTCCTGCTGATGGACGTCGCCAAATACGCCGAAGAGCGCGGCTACCTCTATCCGCCGGATCCAGGCGAGAAGACTGCGACCATTGGCGGCAACATCTCCACCAACGCCGGCGGCATGCGCGCCGTCAAGTATGGGGTGACGCGCGACTACGTCCGCGCATTGGAAGTCGTGTTCCCCGACGGCACCGTCGCCACGCTTGGCGGCAAGGTCGCGAAGAACTCCTCGGGCTATTCTCTCAAGGACCTCGTCGTCGGCTCTGAGGGGACGCTGGCCATCGTCGCCAAGGCGACGCTCCGCCTGCTCCCGCTGCCGAAGTTCAAGATATCACTGCTTGTCCCGTTCCCCAACCTCGAGGCCGCCATAAGGACCGTCCCGCTCGTCATCCGCGCGTCGTCGGTGCCGACGGCCGTGGAGTTCATGGAGCGCGAGGTCATCCTGGCCGCCGAGCAGTTCCAGGGGCGCAAGTTCCCTGACAATTCGGCCGACGCCTACCTGATGCTCACCTTCGACGGCGCGAGCCAGCAGGAGATCGACCTCGCATACGAGGCCGCGGCCAAGACCTGCCTGGAGGCCGGCGCCATCGACGTATTCCTCTCCGACACCCAGGAGCGCAACGAGTCGATCTGGTCGGCGCGCGGCGCGTTCCTGGAGGCCATCAAGGCTTCGACGACGGAGATGGACGAGTGCGACGTCGTTGTGCCGCGTTCGCATGTGGCGGACTTCGTCCTCTTCTCGCGGGCCTTGCAGGAGAAGCACGGCGTCCGCATCCGCTCCTTCGGCCATGCCGGCGACGGCAACCTGCACATCTACGTGCTGCGCGACGACCTCGACGAAGAAACCTGGAAGGCGAAGCTAGCGGCGGCCTTCGGCGACCTCTACGCAAAGGCGCGCGAGTTCGGCGGGCAGGTCAGCGGCGAGCACGGCATCGGCTTTGCGAAGAAGCCGTTCCTCGCCGAGTCGCTGTCGCCAGAGGTGCGCACAATCATGCGCTCCATCAAGGCCGCATTCGACCCCAACGGAATCCTGAATCCCGGGAAGATCGTTTAGGGTGTCGCGGGGAAGATTGTGAAGTGGCGCGATTGTGCTATACTGGTTGCGCCACATGAAGATACTGGCGGTAAAACTGAGTTCGCTGGGGGACATCCTGCATGTCCTGCCGGCGGTAAGCGCGATCAGCGAGCAGACGGGCGCAGAGATTGACTGGGCCGTCCATCCTGAGTTCGCGGCGCTGGTGCGGTGCTTTCGCTGCGTGAGGCGCATCGTTGAGATACCGCGCCACCACGTGCTGGCGGGGCTGCGTGAGGCCTTGCGCGACTTGCGCAGCGAACGCTACGACATGGCGGTTGACCTCCAGGGACTTGCAAAAAGCGCGGTTGTGACGCGGCTGGCGCGTGCCGACAGGCGCATCGCGCCGTCATACGCCCGCGAGGGAAGCGGCCTCTTTTTCCGGGAGCGCGCCGGGCGCATGGACAGGAGCCGCCATGCCGTAGAGCAGGCTTTCGACACTCTTGACTACCTCGGGCTGGCGCGGCCAAAGAGGCCCCTGGGCGCAGATGACTTTATCTTGCCTGAGGTGGCGCGCCCCGCAGGGTCGCCGCTTGTGGCGATGGCGCCGGTCTCGCGGTGGGTGACCAAGAACTGGCCGCCGGCGAAGTTCGCGGCGTTTGTGCGTCTGCTTGGCGCGGATGCGCCTGGTGCGCGCTTCATAGTGCTGGGCGGGAAGGGCGACGCCGCTGTCGGCGCGGAGATCGCTTCGGCACTGCCGGGGCGCGTCGAGAACCTCTGCGGTAAGACGACGATTGCCGAGACGATGGCGCTGCTGGCGCAGAGCGACCTGCTTGTCGCGAACGACACGGGACCGGTTCACATGGCGGCGGCCGTCGGGACGCGCTGCCTGGTGGTCTTCGGCTCGACGCGTCCCGAGTGGACGGGGCCGTGGGGCGATGGCCATCGCGTGGTTGCTGCAGGGCTGGAGTGCCAGCCTTGCGTAAAGAGGCGCTGCGCGCGCGGCGACCTTGCCTGCCTGGAGGCGGTGTCGCCGGAGGCGGTGCGCGACGCGGCTCGGGAAATGCTGGAGACTTTTCCATGACACTTGCTACCATAAGTTTCAGTTTTAATGCAGTCGTGCAGATCGTGATACTGGCCGCGATCATGCTCTACGTTTACGGAATCCTGCATGGGACGCGCGGCGAGCAGATGCTCTGGGGCGTGGTGATAATAGGCGCCATGCTTTACTGCGCGGCCTATTACTTTGATTTCGACGTGCTCTTCTTCCTTCTTGGAAAACTGACCACTGTCATCGCCATCGCGCTGCTGGTGGTTTTCCAACCGGAGCTGCGCCAGGCATTCCTGAGCATCGGCAAGAGGCGACCGTCCCTTGGCGGCGCGGCGGCGCGGCGCGACGTGATTGAGACGATCTGCTCGGCGGCCGAAGTCATGTCGATGAAGAAGGTTGGTGCACTCATCGCCATCGAGCGCAGAACGCATCTGCGCGAGTGGACCGAAGGCGCGACAAGGGTTGATGCTCCGGTCAGCCGCGACATGTTCCTGACGATTTTCCATCCAGGTGGGCCAATGCACGATGGCGGCGTCGTCGTGAAGGACGGGACGATAGTTGCGGCGAGGTGCGTGTTCCCCTTGTCAAATGAGGAGCTGGGGCGCGGGACGCGCCACCGGGCCGCGCTGGGCCTGAGCGAGCGCACCGACGCCGCAATCGTGGTGGTGAGTGAGGAGACAGGTTCCATATCCGTGGCTTGCGAAGGCCATTTCTTCAAGGACCTAAGCCGCGAGGCGCTTGTGCGGCTGCTTAACCGCATCGTCCCCAAGGGCGGGCTTGCGGCCCGTCTGGCACAGGCGATTGGAGAGGAAGTTGAAGAGCAAAAGGAAGAGGAGGCGCAGTCATGAGCGAGGGCAAAAGAGACATGGCCAGGCGCGGGGCCGCGCTGCTGCGGGAGATATGGGCGGGCATGACAAGCGAGAAGTCCCGCCGCGCCTTTATGGCCTCGATATGGCCTCGGCTCGTTGAGAACCGCGTACCTGTTGTCGTTTCCCTGGCGCTGGCGACGGTGATCTACTACGGCATCCACGACCGCCCGACGGAGGAGTTCGTGCGCAATGTGGCCGTGAAAGTGCGCGGGGCATCGGAAGGGAGCAGCATCGGCATCAATCCGCCCACTGTGCGCGTGGTATTCAAGGGCCTGCGGGAGGACATGCTCGCCCTTGACATGGCGCAGCCCATAATCCTCGTGAACAACCCGGGCGACAAGGCGCTGGTCGGCGGCACTAACTCCGTGCCATTGAAGAAGCGCGATGTGCGGCTTCCCGCGCTCCGCGGCTTTGGCTCAGTCTCAGTAGTGCGCTTTGACCCCGACAATGTCACATTGGTCAAGGACGAGATCGCCAGCTTGGATTTTGACATCGAACCGCCAAAGCTGGAGGGAACGCCGTCGCCCGGATACCGCGCGGAAATCATAAGCTATTCGCCAAAGCGCGCGGCGGTCACTGGCGGCGGGAGCCGCCTGAAAGGCTGGGACGCCCTTGGCCACAAGCTCCAGACTGCGCCGGTTTCCGTGGACGGCCTTGGCTTCGGCGAAGTCGTCCGTTTCGTCGAAATACTGCCCCCGACTGGGGAGGATGCGATGGACGTGTCGCTGCCACCGGAGAAGGTCGAGGTCAAGGTGCGCGTTTTGGAGCAGAGAACCCCCATGCCGCTTGAAGGGGAAATCCCCGTGCGGCTCTCTTTCCCACAGGGATTCCCTTTCCCGAAGGGCGTTGTCGTGGAGCCGACGAGCGTCCGCGCAACGCTAGTCGGTGCCGAGGAACAGCTGCGCGATGTCTCGCCGGCGAACGTGGCAGTCTATGCGGAAGTCCCAGAGGGCGCCGTTCTCACGGCCACCAACGCGCTTGAGGTGGCGCTGGTGGCGCGTGTCCCGCAGGACAAGTCGATTTTGGAAATAACCCTTGCGCCGCCCAGGGTGACGCTGACGGCGGTGGAGCCGCTGGAGGAGCCTGAAAAGCCCGAAGCTCAAGAGCCGCCAGAATCGCCGGCAGTGGAGTCTCGCGGCGACCCCGCCGCGCGGGAGGAGGATTCAACGCCATGAAGTGCCCTAAATGCGGCGACATCTCAGACAAGGTTCTTGACAGCCGGTCGGTCCATGACGGCAAGATCATCCGCCGTCGGCGCGAGTGCCTTGGGTGCGGGCATCGCTTCACCACCTTCGAGGAAATCATGCACGAGGAGCTGCGCGTCGTGAAGAGCGACGGGCGGCGAGAGGACTTCTCGCGGCAGAAAATCTACGATGGCATTCTCGCGGCGTGCCGCAAGCGCCCGGTGTCGTCCGGCCAAATCAACGCGCTCGTCGATGACGTCGTGGAAGACATCACGCGCCTTGACCTTACGGACGTGAAGACCTCCCTTATTGGCGAACTGGTCATGCGCCGCCTGGAAACTTTGGACAGCATCGCCTACATACGCTTTGCGTCGGTGTATCGTCGCTTCGCGGACGTGGGGCAGTTCAAGAGCACGATCGACGAGTTAAAGGAAGAGACGAAAGGGTAAGAGTGTGAGCAGATGAACCTTCCCGACTTGGACAAGGACCCGCGGCTGGCGCGGGCGGTGCGGCTGGCGCTGGAAGAGGACGTCGGCGACGGCGACGCTACAACTGAGGCATTCGTGCCGGCCGACGTGTGGGCCGAGGGGGAGATATTGACGCGCGAGGACTGCCGCGTCGCCGGCGTGGCAGTGGCGCGGGCTGTCTTCGATGCCGTATCGCCGGGTATGTCGTTCGAGGTGCTGGTGGCGGATGGCTGCGATGCGGCGGCGGGGCAGGGGATACTGCGCTTCGAGGGCCCTGCGCGGGCAATACTCACTGCTGAGCGCACCGCGCTGAATTTCATGCAGAGGATGTGCGGCATCGCGACGATGACGCGCTCCTTCACGAGCATGGTGGCCGACCTCGGGACTCTAATCCTGGACACGCGCAAGACGACGCCCGGGCTGCGCTTCCTTGAGAAATATGCGGTTTTGTGCGGCGGCGGGACGAACCATCGCTTTGGATTGTTTGACCGCATCCTGATGAAAGACAACCACAGGGCGCTCTGGCGCGGCGCCGATGGCAGCCGCCTTGACCTTGCGGTAAAGGAGGCTCGGCGCCGCAGGCCCGATCTTCAAGTTGAAATCGAGGTGGAGACAATCGAGGAACTCGAATGCGCCCTGCGCGGCGGGCCAGACTGGATCATGCTTGACAACATGGATTGCGCGACGATGCGCCGCGCGGTGGCCATTGTCGCGGGGAAGGCGAAGCTGGAGGCGTCTGGCGGCATCACTGCCGCGAACCTGCGGACGGTCGCGGAAACAGGCGTCGATGCGGTTTCCCTGGGCTGTCTTACGCATTCCGTTCGTTCAATTGACCTCTCCCTTGAATGGCATTCCAATGACGCTGAAAAAAAGTTTTCTTGAAAAAAAAAACAAAGTCAGGTATAATTAGAGACTGTGATTTAGGCGAGAATTGAATTTTTGAATTGGTCGAAATGACGATGACTAGCTTTGACAGATTTCTCCAGATGCCGCTGCGCGGCGCATGGATGGTCGCCGCCGTGGCGCTTGCGGCGGCTTCGCTTGGTTTGCAGGGCTGCTCAACGTCCCGTGGCCGCACAGTCGATGCCGATGGCAGCGACTGGAATTCCGAAAGCTACGATGGCATGCTTCCGACACCGGAAGAGGGGCAGTCAGTGCATGAAGCCGCAGAGGCGGCTCGCGCGAGTCGCGAGACAACGGCGCAGACAAAAGGCATTGAGTCAATGCCGGTGGCGGCACCCGTGGCGCAGCCCGTTGAACCCGTGGCGCAGCCCGCAGCGCCAGAGCCTCCACCTGCGGCTCCGGTTGCGCCACCGCCAGCAGCACCCGTGGCGCAGCCTGCGGCGTCTGCAACTCCCGCAGAAGCGCTTGGGCTGACTGCCGCTGAGATGGCGGAGTTGTCTGCATTGTCCAATGGCGATGGCGAACAGCCTTCCTCACCGGCGAACGCACAGAATGCCGCGTCGGCGGGCAATGGTGTGGTTTTCACCGACGATGAGGAAATCTCCGAGGGCAACAGGTTCGACCCAATTATTGGCAGGGGGTATCGCCTCAAAGTCCTGGTGCGCGTTGGCGATCGCGACGAGGTGGGCCCCCTTGAGGTTATGGTCAGCGAGAAGGGCGAAATTTCTCTGCCGCTCGCTGGACGCGTCATGTGCGAGGGGCTGACCATCAATGGCCTGCACAGTCGCCTTTCAGGCATCTACTCTGAATATTTCACCGATCCTGATGTTGACGTTCACTTCGCATACAGCGATGACGGCATTTCTCCGTACGGGCAAGTCCTCGTCCAAGGGCGCGTCCATCGCGAGGGATGGGTGAACATCCCGCCCACTCGCAACCTGCGGCTGAGCCACGCCATCCAGCGTTGCGGCGGCTTCGCTTCAAGTGCTCTTCGTAGAAAAGTTTTTGTTCTACGAAGAAAAGATGGAAAAATTGAGCGTCATGTGATAGACTTTAAAGCGATAGGTAAAAACGGCGAACTTGAAAACGACATTCTTCTAGAGCCAAATGATGTCATCTTCGTGGATGAATCCAACTTCTAGCAGCCAAGCCTTTTGTTTTTTCAACTCACCCAATTCACCATAACCACCCCTAACCAAGGAAGGATAAATAATGAAAACCGTAAAGACCATTGTCGCGGCTGCCCTAGCCGCAAGCTGCGCTTTCGCGCAGAGCGACAACGCAACTGTGACCCAGGCTGCGTCTAATCCCTCGACCATCCACAACGCGGTGGCCGAATTAAGCGGCGTCACAATCCAGGCGTTCGCAGCCGAGGTAATCGATGCGATTGCCGCGAAGCCCCAGAATCCGGTGGCAAAGGTCTTCGACCTCGTTTCGGCGGCCTCTAACTTCCTCGCCGAATCCGATGAGAGCAACCTCGCCGACGTCATTGTGGCGATGATTTCCAATGTTCCGTTCGAAGCTCTGCCCGAATGGACGACGTTGATGCTTGAGTCTGTCCAGAACACCACCCGTGACATTGAGGAGACTGCCTACAACAAGCTCGTTTCCGATGTCGTCGAGAAGATTGGCGAACTTGACGGCTACGAAGAGCAGGACAAGGTCGTCGTTACGGCTTTTGCAATAAAGCTGCTCTTCCGCGGCAAGGAAGGCGATTTGGACGACTACATGGACATGGCGCTTGCCGCAGTTCCCGCTTCTTATCGGAATCAGGTTCAGGGCGCAGCCAGCGACGTCATGAGCGGCGACTACTCAAGCGTCCTCACGGGCGTTGACATCATCGAAATCCCGACTGCTGGAGATAGCGGCACTGGCGGTACTACCCCTGGTGGTACAACTGGTGGCGAAGAGGGCTTTGAAGGCACGGAAGACGGCGACAGCCTCGTCGTGAAGACGCCCGAAGATGAGCAGGAGAAAGAGCAGGAGAAGCCGCCGGTTTCACCGCCCTACAGCGGACAGTTCTAATTCCAAACCACACACTTTTCACAAATAATTAAGGAGAAAAAGACAATGCGCTTTTCCACACTTGCTGTTGCCTCCGCTTTTGCGGCATCCATCGTCATACCTACGACCGCTGCGGCATACGACGCGGCTGCCGGTTATTGGGTCGGCGGAACGCTGAACCTCTCGCCCTTCTTCAATGTCTCCTACGAGCGCGACGACAACCCGAACTCCATGCGCAAATACACCAAGGACGCGGCTCGTCGCAATGGCATGGAGAAGCAGACTGACACGGCGGACATTCTGGTTCTCAAGGGCGGGCTGAATTTCCTGATGCCTGGCAACAACTGGCGTCTGGACGGTCGCACCTTCGTTGACCACGAGAGGGCTTCCGGCGCGGATGTCGATGACCGCACCGACTACTTCGAAGCCTTGACGCTCAAGGGCTGGACCGATGGCGGGACAACCTGGTTCCTCTCGGAAAACTACCAGGACATCCGCTACGACGACGAGTTTGAGCTCTCGCAGGATGACCGCAAAGTCCTTACTCTTTCCGGCGGCGGCGACATGGCCGTCACCGAGAAGAGCAAGATCACCGTCGGCGCCGGATATACAGATTATAACTATGACGACAAGACCAACTACGACTATTCCTGCATTCATGGCCGCCTGGGTTTCGCGCATGTGCTGACTGAAAAGACGGACTGGACATTCAGCACCCTCTACCGTAACTACGACAAGGACGGCTACGACAGCAATGCCTGGAGCATCGATGGCAGGATTGGTCTCCGCACGCGCTCTACCGACAAGTTGACCTTTGACACCTCAATCGGTGTTGAACACTATCGTGACTATGAGTACAGCATGTATGACGCCGATGGCAAATATCTGGGCAAGAAGAGCAAGGGCGACGACGAGGACAGCTTCGTTTACAGCATCGCCGGCAACTGGAAGATGGCGCAGCGCCTCTCCCTCCGCGTGAGCGGCAATGCCGAATACGAGCCCTCCCAGGATGTTAATGACAACTCGCTCCTTGAGGAGACCATCTCGGCGACGCTCACCTATACGCCTGGCGACCACTGGAAAATCTCCGGCGGCATAGCCTACGAGCGCGACGAATACAACCGCAAGGTTGTGGCGAAGATGGATCAGACAACCAACCCCTTCACCTCGGTTGAGCGCGGCGGCAAGGACAGGAAAGACGACGAGATGCGTTACTACGCAAATGTTTCCTACTCTCTCACCCGCTACTGCTCGCTTTTCGTGAACTGGCGCTACACAGATGTGAATTCCTCGATTGATGGTTACGACTACAGCCGCAACCGCTATGGCGCCGGTATTTCGCTGAAGTACTAGGATGCGTTCCTTCCTTCTTTCAAAAATCATAGTCCCGCTGCACCTTGCGATTATCGCCGCCTTTCTGGCGTGGGTGCAGCCGGGACCAGAAAATGTGGCATCCTACCTGCCAATCGCCTTTTTGGCGCTTGGCTTTGTGGCTATGATGCTACTTTTCCCCGCAGCTCGTGAGGGAGAGGGCGTAGAAGACGCGCGCTACAGGGCGCTTTGCTCGATTAAGCGCGACTACTTCTTCGTATTTGCCATTTTGGCAGTGGCGTTCGTCCTCATTCAAACTCTTAATGGCCCGCGGGATTTGATTTATGTGCGCGCGCGGCGCACATGGGAGTACACTTCTGGGATTTTCAAGGGATTCCCATCCTGCCTTGACATGCTTCTGTCGATTCAGGCCCTTTTCACCATTATAGTTGTGGCCCCCGCTGTCTTGGCCATTCGTGATTCCCTTGGAAAGAAGGGGAGGCGTTTGTCGATTGAGTTCCTTTTAGGGGTCGCAACGCTTCTGGGGCTATACGGGCTATACTCGTATGCCGAGACCCCGTCGACCAATACAGTGGGAATCAGGCTTCCTCCACCTCCATCTTTCGCTACCTTCGCAACAAGGACGGAAGCTGGCGCCTACTTCTTGATGAACGCCTGCGCCGCTTTCGGATATCTCTTTATGGCGATGGCCGACGACGATGGGGAAGGCGAGGGAAAATGGCACATCCGCTTTCTTTTCCTGTCCTTCCTCGTGAGTCTGGTTTCTACGCTCTTTTCGCTATCATGCCTTTCAATATCCGTTTTGGCCGTTGCGCTTGTCATCCTCGCCGCCTATACGATTGTGTATGTCGTGAAGGCATCGCTTGGCGAACTGAGCATTGTCACCCTTGCGGCGATAGTCATAATTGGCGCAGTGGCCGGATTCCTCCATTTCATTGCCTATCCTGAAAACCGTCTCCATGACTGCACCGAGAAAATTTTCAATGGACCATGGCAGACCAAGGAGGAAGTCGCCGAGCGCACGGCAATGACGGACGCCGCTTGGCAAATGTTCAAAGACAACTCCATTGGCGGCGTAGGCACCTCTTGCTACGGTCTTGAAAAAGGTTTTCCAAAATACATGCGCAAGGAGAACTGGTCCGCAGTAAAAGATCCAGACTCCCGCCATTGGCGTTGCGGCAACGACTTCGCCCAGGGACTTGCTGAAAGAGGCTCCGTAGGCACGATTCTCTTCCTTGCCCCCTTCGTGGTTATGCTGGTGACTTCTATTGTCCGTATTATTACCCTCGTGCGCTATGGAACCAAATACAAACAGGGTTTTAAATCGACCTCTGCAAGCGAGGCTGACCGCATAGGCTTATATGACATCATGACTCCAGACGCGCTTGGTCTTTTCTTTGCAGCCGGTTGCGCGACAGGGCTTTCGTTTTTTGTCCCGGTATTCGGGAGCCAGTTGAACATCTTGACTTGGGCCGTGTTCCTTGCGGTGGCAAGCATGTCCCTGCCCAAGCCGAATAAGTCGAAGAGATCAAGGCGGTAGGCAAATGAGCAAGAAGGACAGCGACACCAACAACTCTGAAAACGTCCCTGAGGAAGGCACGCCTGCGTCCCCTGAAGGTGCGGAGAGCGCGGAGGTGACCGCCAAAGAGCAGGGCGGAGCATCGGGTGATAGTGGCGCCAAGCAGGCCTCCGGCCATTCCCGTCCGGGCTATTACTACTATGGTGGCAACAAGGCGTCCTATTACTATGGACTCCCGGGACAGCAGAGTTCCGGTCCTGCTTACTATTACGGTAGCCACAGTTCGGGCGGCCCAGGTTATTACTATGGTTCTTCTGGCTCTCCTGGTTACTACTACGGCAACGACAACCCCCATGACCAAGACGATTCCGTCTTCGGCCGCATATCGCTTTCCCGCGCCGTCCGTGTAACCCTCCTCAAGTGGCCGACGCTTGTAGTGGCGGTTGTTTTGGGCCTCGCAGCAGGTTTTGCTTTCTACAAGGCCTCTCCTGTTCTTTACAAGGCCAATTGCCTGATTGAAATCAGCGTTAAGCCTAGGCGCGTAATCAATTCCGGCGATATCATCATCAACGACCCAGACGCCCAAGGTTCGACCCGAGAGATTTTCAACACCCGTCTTGCTATGCTCCGTTCCACCCAGGTAATAAAGCTTGTGGCGGATCGGATCCGCACCGACTATACCGAACTCAAGACGATGGGGGACGAAGAACTTTGGAAGTTGCTTCGTGGAAATGTCAACCTTGAAGTTCAACGCAACTCACGCCTTGTCAACATCCAGGTTTCCGATAAGAACCCAAAAACCGCGCAGGCCATTGCAAACGCATACGCGCAGACGGCCGTTGCTTTCTCCCAGGATCAGAACAAGAATGCTATTGAGGTCGGTGTCGCACGTCTAATAACAATGATGGAGACCCAAGAGCGCGCCGTTGAGGATGCCTCAAAGGCATTGCTCGCCTATAGTGAAGAAAATCAAATCGGCCCCATGGAGAGTGAGCGCGAGACCTTGCACCAGATTCATACCACGCTCAACGGCAATCTGGTAAGTGCGGAGGCGGCACGCTACAACGCGCGTCAGATTTTCGACTTCCTGACATCGATCATGAAGGATCCGACCAAGTTCAGCTCCATCCCCAGCGACACCCCGCGTGGCAAGGAAATTTCCGATATGCAGAAGGAACTTGGCGACGCCATTGTCAAGCGCGACGAACTTATTCAAAACCGCCAGCTGACCGCCAAGCACCCTGAGGTCGTTGAGCAGAACAACAGGATAGAAGTTCTTCAAAAGCAGTATGCCGAGGCTGTTGATCGTGCCCGTCAAACCGCGGCTGCAAACCTTGGCATCTGCGAGAACAGGGTGCAGAAAATTGAGTCTGACATCGCCGACAATTTCAAGCGACAGCAGGAACTAGATTTGAAAATAGCTGCCGCCAATGTCCAAATGCGCCAGTTGGGCCTTGCGTATGAAAACGCCTCAGAGCGTTTGAAAGAGGTGTCCTCCCGTCTTGAGGAGGCTCGCATCACCATTAACGACACTCTCGACACAATCCGCATCATTGGCGAAGGCGCAGACTTGCCAACTGCTCCGTACTCGCCTGTCGCCAGCCTTGATTTCTCCGCCGGCGCCATCGCGGGCTTCATCATTGGCTTCCTCTTCATTCTCGCCCTCGACCGCGTTGAGGACAAAATCACCTCTTCTGAGGATATCCGCAAGCACATGAACACCACCGTGCTCAATCTCGTGCCGCGAATCCCACGCACAAAGCGAACCGATCTCGCCCTCCTTTCCGCTAAGAAGAAATTCTCACGCATCGCCGAGGCATTTGCCGGGTTGCGCTCGCTTCTTGAGTCACCGCGCTACTCAAATGTCTCACGCGTTATCCTCGTCGTATCAACCCAGCCGGAGGAAGGCAAGACCATTTGCGCCTCCAACCTCGCCCTCTCCTTTGCCATGGCTGGCAAAAAGACGCTCCTCGTCGATTTCGACCTCCGCCGTCCGCGTATCGCCCGCATCTACGATGTCGCCGACAGCATCACTCCGGAGAACAACCTCATCGAAGTCCTCGACTCGCCCGAAGACACTGACTTCTCCAACATCGCCATTCCCTCGGAGTATGACAATCTCGACCTCGTGGTTTCATCCGTCTCCTCCAACATCTCGCCGGCGAATGTCATCGGCTCCGAGAAGCTCCGCGCATTCTTCGACTGGGCCCGCGTCAACTATGACCATGTCGTCATTGACTCGCCGCCGTTTGGTCTCGTTTCCGATGCCATCCAGCTCGGCTCCTTCTCCGACTCAGTGATGATTGTCTGCCGCCCGAACCGCAGCCGCTTCGGTCTCGTCCGCAACGCCATCGCGGCGCTCAAGGAGTCCGGCTCCAACGTAATCGGCGTCGTCGTGAACGAGGTGAACTTCAACCAAGCCAATGCCTTCACCTCCGGCACCTACAACTCTTACTCGAACTACAGCAAGTATGGGAAATACGGCGGCCGCTACGGCTACGGCTATGGCTCATACTACAAGCGCGCAGCCAAGGACGACATCACCTCCGTGGACACGAAGCACAACCAGGAGGTAATTGAGAAAGAGGGGTCCAACGCCTCTCCAGACAACCGCCCGCATGATGAGCGCGCGAAGGAAACGGCCTCTGAACTAGAGGCCGATGCCGACGAATAAATCGCGCACCGCCGCCGCCTACTTGGCGGCGGCGACTTCTTTAACCAGGGCTTTCAAATCCTGCGCACGCTCGCGCTTGCACACGAGCGTGGCGTTGCCATGCTGCACAACCACCAGATCTTCAACGCCCAGTAGCGCCACAAGCTTCCCTTCGTCGGTCACGACGATGTTGCCGCCGCTGTCCATTGCCTTCACGCGGCCGGAAACTGAGTTGCCGTCGCCATCGCTTGCAAGGTATTTTGCGGCCGCCGTCCATGAGCCGACGTCGTCCCAGTCGAACGTGCCACGGGCCATCACCACATTCCGATGGCGCTCCATGATCGCGTAATCGACGGAAATCTTCGGCAGGTTTGGATAGAGGGCGTCAAGTCTCTCGGCAAGAGCCCCCGGCGTTGCGCCTGCCTCTGCCGAGGCGGAGAGCAGCGGTTCTAGTCCAGGAGCGAATTCGCGCACCGCCGCCGCCATTGTCTTGGCAGACCACGCGAACATCCCGGAATTCCAGAAGAAGCCGCCGCTCTTGAGATACTCTTTCGCCCGTTCCAGATCGGGTTTCTCAACGAATCGCCGCGCGCGCCAGAACATGGTGTCACCCTCATTGACATCGGCCATCGCGTCGCCGGCCTCGATGTAGCCATAGCCTGTTGCCGGGTATGTAGGCTCAATGCCGATTGTAACAATGCAGTCTTCGCGCGCCGCCACCGCCGCCGCGTCAGCAAGAGTCTGTCTGAAAATATCTTCCTTGCCGATGATATGGTCGGCGGTAAGCAGTAGCGCGACGCCATCGGGGTCGCGCGCTGCTACTAGACCGCACGCGAGCGCCGCCGCTGCGGCCGTATCGCGCCGGCATGGCTCCCCTACGATGTTTGCGCGCGGCAGCATCGGGCAAGCCTCTTCAGTTGCAATTTCCAAGGCCCGCGATGTCACGATGAAGATGCGCTCCGGAGGCACAATGCCTTCAAGCCTGTCCACGGCGTGGCGCAGAAGCGCCTTGCCGCCAAAGAGGGTTACGAACTGCTTCGGGCGCTCAGGGGTGCTCATTGGCCAAAGCCGCTCCCCGCCGCCGCCCGCCATTATGACTGCGTATGCGTGGCTATTCATGCCCACCATGATAGCATATTCCGCCGCGCTTTGCTATTATTGGAGGGAACGGGGAACAGGGAATGGGGAACGGGCAAAGGGGAACAGTTATGTCCAGGCGCATCGTCATACTCGGGGCAACAGGCTCCATCGGCCAGACGGCCATCAGCCTTCTGCGTGGCAATTCACGCTTCGAGGTTGTAGGCCTCACAGCGAATTCTGACGCCGAAACCCTCGTGCGCGACGCGCTTGCCCTTGGCGTGCGCCACATAGCCCTCTCGAATGAGTCTGCGGCGCGTCGCCTGTCCTCAAATCTTCCCGACGGCCTCGTCCTTCACGCGGGGGAGCAGGGGCTTCTCGAAGTCGCGTCGCTGGGCGCGGACATCGTTGTCGCCGCAATCGTGGGAATGGCGGCGTTGCGTCCGGTTCTGGCGGCAATCGACGCCGGCAGCGATATAGCCCTTGCCTCCAAGGAGGTCATGGTCGCCGCAGGAGAGGTCGTGATGGCGCGCCGCCTCGCACGGGGCGTCCGCATCCTTCCAGTTGACAGCGAACACAGCGCCATCTTCCAGGCGCTGCAGTCGCGGAACAGCGCTCCGGCCTGCACCTGGCTGCCTGGATATGGCCTGCAACTGGCCACGCCGTCTATACGCCGCCTCGTCCTCACCGCGTCCGGCGGTCCTTTCTTCTTTCACCCGGAAGTCGATTTCGATGCCGTCACATCCGCCGACGCCCTGCGCCACCCGAAGTGGTCTATGGGCCGCAAGGTGACGATCGACAGCGCCACCATGATGAACAAAGGGCTTGAAATCATGGAGGCGCGCTGGCTATTCGATGTGCCGGAGGAACGCATAGGCGTCCTCGTCCATCCGGAGAGCATCGTCCATTCGCTTGTTGAGTTCGAAGACAACGCGCAGGTGGCCGAACTTTCCGTTCCTGACATGGCCATTCCAATCAACTACGCCCTGTGCTGGCCGGAGCGCGTGTCTCAAGGCGTGGCCGGGCCGCTGGATCTGGCGGCTACCGGGTCGCTTCATTTCCACAAGCCCGACGAGCGCCGTTTCCCTTGCCTTGCGCTGGCGCGGGAGGCATTGAGGCGCGGTGGAACTGCGCCCGCCATTCTCAACGCCGCAAACGAAGTCGCCGTCCAGGCATTTCTGGATGACCGCATCCGCTTCAGCGACATCTGGCGAATAGACGAAGCGGCGCTCGGCGGCGTGGCCGCAACCGGCGCCGCCGACTTGGATGCAGTCTTTGCTGCCGACAGCGAGGCGCGCGCCTTCGCCGCAGGCCGCATTGGCGCAGATTAGCGCGAGGCGAATACGCCGTCGGCGAAGTCCATCATCCAGAGCCAGTCGTAGGCTGACAGGCCATGCTGGCCGCCGCGCCGCACATAGCCAAGGCGCTTGCCGATTGCCGCAGTAGAGTAGTTCTCAGGGAAATCTGCAGTGGGCAGGCCTGGCGTGCCCAGAAACTCCCAGGCCGGCGAGGCGGCGCGGCAGGCGAGGAACTCGCCCTTGGTGTCGAACCAATCCATGTCGAAGCCCTCGACGAGCAGACCGCGCGGGGCTATGCACGAAAGGAAGAGGTGCTGGTCAAAGGGGAGCTCCGACTCCCTGCCTGCGTATTCGAAGTATGCCGGGCAGAACCAGTGAGGGAATGAAAACTGCTCAGTGGCGATTGTCTCGCCGAAGAAGCGCTTGTTGAGGGGCGCGCCGCCGCCGCCGGTCTGGTTGGGGACGGTCACGGCGAATCGCTCGTCGCGCGCGCCTGCTATTAGTGCCGTCTTGCCCAGGCGCGAGCAGCCCGTTGCGACTGCGCGCGTGGCGTCGATTTCCGGTATGCGCTCCGCGAGGTCGAGTCCGCGCGAGAGCGCCCATGCCCACGCGCCGAGGGTCGTGATGCGGTCTGGCGCGTCCGTCGGCTGGTCTTTCCACAAATCGAAGACTCCAGTCCACGCCAGGTCTAGCGGGTCGCCATTGCGGACTTCCACGTCGGGGGACACCTGGCAGTAGCAGCAGCTCATCACGGCGTAGCCGCGCGCCAGCATGACCTCGATCGGGAAGGTGTATCGGAAAGAGGTGTTGCGCTCGGCGCCGCGCATCTCCGGCCGCAACGAGTGGGTGCCGTCCTGGCGCGACTGCTCCGCATGCGACCAGACATTGTCGGGGATTATTACCTCTGGACTGCTGAGCAGCGCGTGATTGCCGCGGTAGTTGAGGAAGAGGATGACCGGGACCTTCCCCTTGTTCTCACATGTGGCGCGGCCATCATCGCCGGCGATTGCCGCATTCCCCTGGACTCGGTTTGGGATAAGGACAAGCCAGTCCAGGTAAGGCCCCGTGCCGTCGGCGCGAAAGCGGATGCGGTATTGGCGGCGGATGGCGAACCCCGCGAACTCCGTGCCTTCTTCGACTAGTTCTACCTGGAGCGCCTCCGGAGGCGGTGGCTCCCTGCCATACATCTTGCTTGCGAAGATGTCCAGGATCTCGCGGCGGCGCGCCTGCCACTCGGCAGGCGAGGCCACCTTGCGCCCATCGGCGAATACCAGCGGGTCTTCGAGAGAGTAGGGAAATACTTTCGACTCGTCGTAGTTGACGAAATCGTGGGGGTTGCTTGTCATTTTTAGCTATGAGGATGGTTACTTCAAAATGGAATTGAAGAGCCAGCGTTCAGCCGCTTCGGGCCACGAGCGCGCGGCGCGTCCGTGCGAACGCAACATGCCGTACCCGTGGCCGCCATCCGGGTAGATGTGGAGCTCCACCGATGCGCCGGCTTCTATTAAGGCGGCTGCGTAGGCGAGGGAACTCTTGATCAATGTGTCGTTTGCCGACTGCGCAATGAAGGCGGGCGGCGTGTCCTTCGTGATGGCGAAGTCCGGATCGTGGGCGTAGCCGTCGCGGAAGATGTAGGCCGGGTATATCGGCATCTGGAAATCTGGCCGGCAGGGAAGGGCGTCGGCCGCGTCGATTGGCGCGTAGGGCTCTGCTCCTGCGGGGAGGGTGGAGAGGCGCGCGGTGAGGTGGGCGCCGGCGGAGAAGCCGATCATGCCCACCTTGTCGGGCACGACGCCCCATGCGGTCGCGTTGGCGCGGATGAGGCGCATGGCGCGGGCGGCGTCGGCAAGCGCGGCATCGCGACATTTGGGGCAGCGGTATTTGAGGAGGAATGCGGAGACGCCTGCCTCGGCAAGCCACATAGCGATGTCGCGGCCCTCCTGGTTCATGGAGAGGTATTCGTAGCCGCCGCCGGGGCAGACAACCGCAGCCGGCATTGGGGAGCGGTCGGCGGAGGTCGCCGGGAAGAATGTCAGCGTCGGGACGGTGATGTCCGTGAGGCGCTCGATGCCGTCATCGCGTGGGGTGATGCGCCCGGTGCATTGTTCTTCGCCGTCGATGGCCAGCGGCGCCTTGCCTGGCCAGATTGGCATGTCAATGAATGAGTTCATAGTTAGGAGTTGAGAGGTTGAGAGTTGAAAAGTTAATTTTTAGTTTTAGATTCTGAATTTCAA
>JAGCUY010000066.1 GCA_017962605.1 Kiritimatiellia bacterium
ACGGCTGGCGCGCTGACATTCGAAAGGTCGAACTTGATGAAGGCCTCGCGCCGTCCGTTGCAGTCAACCATGACGGCATCGTCCGCAGAACCGAAATTCCGATTGGCATTGCCGCTTTGGACATGGGTGTCTGCCGAAGCGACAATCGTCAGCGAGGAAGCGGATGCGTCGGCGGCACCCGTGAACTCAAGCGTCGGGCGCAGGGATGCATCCTCGCGGTCGGACGAGGCGAATGCAAGCGGAGTATTTTCTTCACTGTCGCCATTCCACGAAGTGCAGACGTGGAGGGCGAGGCGTCCCTGCGGGGCTGCGGCCTTGACGGCCTCCGTGACATCGACCTCCTGCCACGTGTCTGCGGAGCCGGCGGGAATCTCTATGTATCCTGCGAGCGAGACGTCGTTGGTGGCGAGGACGGGCGACGGCCCGACGCGGAACTCGTCCGGGAGGGAGTTCCATGTCAGCGAGTTCTCGTTCCAGCGGTCGTTGCGCATGACGCGGAAGTAGAGCGGCCATACAACGCCCGCCGTCGCGCCGCACTGTGTGACGCGGAACCTGATTCGCGCGGCAGTGATGTTTGCGAGTCCCGAAACATCGAACATCATGCACCCTTCGCGCCCATTGCCGACAATGATTCCGGGGTCCGAGCCGAAGGCCGCACTGGGTTGGTCGTGGCGGACAAAGGTGTCCTGCAACGGGGCGCGGGAGCCGTCGGCGAATGCGGCTGGCGCGAGGGCGCCCAATGACAGCGCGGCCGCCACTGCGGCTGGCGCGAGGGATGACTGGATGTTCTTCATGTATGGTTTCTCCTAAATTCGGATGCAACCATTCTACCATTCCCCGGCCAAAAAACATGTTGTTTTGGGCAAAAAATTTTATCCCCGGTTTTTCCTGCGCCACTCACGCATGCCCATGCCGGTGCGGGCATGGAAGAAGTGCTGGAGCGCGACGGACGACCCCCAGCCGCACATGTCGGCAATGGCGCCGATGGGCGTGTCGGTCTGCAAAAGAAGCGTCTCGACCTTCTCCAGGCGGACGTGGCGGATTTCATCGAGGACGCTGTGCCCCGTCGCCTCGCGGAAGCGGAGGGTGAAGAGGCGCTTCGACCCCGGCGACTCCTCGATGACCTTCCGCGCCGTGAGGCCGTCGCAGGCTTCGCGCCGGATGCGCTCCACGGCGGCCATGATGTGCGGCTCGCGCCGCCCAGCCCCGCCTGTTGATTCGCGCCACACCGCCATCAGCGGCCCGACGGTAAAGCATTTGTCACACAGAGCCACAGAGCCACGGAGAGAGCCCCCTTGAATGGAATTAAATCTTGGATGTTGTGAGTTCATATTCCTCTGTGTCTCTGTGCCTTTGTGTGAGATATTGTCTCCAAGCATACGCGCGGCGAGGAATCCCGCGCGTTCGAAGTCGATTTGGATGCTGGTAATCGTTTGTGGCTGCGCCTGGTGGATTGCCGCCAGGTTGTCCACGCCGCAAAGTGTAAGCTCGCGCGGAATGTGGCGATGGACTGCCTGCGCCGCCCTCTGCACATAGCCGGCGGTCCCGTCGTTCACGGCGAAGATGGCGGTGTGGCGCGGCAACTCCACCACCCAGCGGGCGAGGGCGGCGGCGCCTTCTTCGGTCCGGAGGTCCACCTCCTGCCCATAGGCGTTAAAGATGCTGCAAGGAACATGCGCCTTGGCCGCAAGCTCCGCGAAAACCCGCATCCGCGTGGCGGACCATTCCGTTCGCAGACGGTAGCCCACCACGGCATAGGCTGCCGGGCGGCGGGCGGAGAGTTCGCGGAAGGCGGCGCGGGCGACGGCCTCGTTGTCGGTCGCCACGTATGCGATGCGGCCGTCTCGGAATTCATGCGGCGGGTGGAGATAGACAACCGGGACGGCGCCGAAGAGACTTGGCCGGAGCGGGGCTTTGTCGTCGGTGGCCTCGACGATTATCCCGGCGACGGGGCGGTGGGCGGCGAGGAGCGCCGCGATGCCTTTGGAATTGAACTTCTGCGGTGGAATGGCCACGGCCTCCCATCCGCGCACGGCGGCGTAGCGCCGTATTCCGGCGAGCTTCATCCCGTGGATGAGATCGTTGGGCGCGGCGTTGAGGTAGAGGATTGAAGGGACCATTTGCTTACGGCTCCCAGTGGCGGAAATTCGCCGCTGTCACGCCGTTTCAAGCGCCAATCATAGCAAACTGCTGTGGAAAATTCAATTATAATATTAAAATTTCGCGGTGTTGAAGTAGAGGATCGTCGCGGATTTTGCGCTAATATCACCGTCAAGAAAATGATAAATTGTCATTTTCTTGACGGTTGTCTCTTGATTTCCCAGCGCTGCTTTGCTCCGTGCGCACAGCCTTGGTTTATGAAGGTCGGCTTTCCCCCATCCCGCCTCAGGCAGTAGCGGTGATGATGGCGCGAAACTGATTGGAAGCGCAACAATTTTTCATTTAGCCAAATATTGGTCAAAGTTTCAGGATTTGGCAAAATCAAAGTCCCAATATAGCCAAATGTTTGATAATTGTAGCATATTTGGCTAAATCAATCAGCCAATCTTGCCAAATGACCCCTGTTATGGTATAATTTTTAACGTAAATGGAGAATCAAAATGATAGGAAGGGACAAGGAGCTGAAAACGCTTCGCGAGTGCGTGGCTGCGGACAGGTCTCGGCTTGTGGTCGTTTATGGCCGCAGACGCGTTGGCAAGACATATCTGGTTAGGGAGGCTTTCGATTACCGATTTACATTCACTCACACGGGACTTGAAGACGGCGACTATCTCGAGCAACTCAATGCGTTCTGGCGTTCTCTGAAGAGCCAGTGGTGCGAGGATTGCAAGCGCCCAACCGACTGGATGGAAGCTTTCGAACTGTTGAAAAAGGCGCTTTCGGCCAGCAATGATGCCCGCAAGACTGTGTTCATAGACGAACTTCCCTGGATGGACACGCGGAATTCCGGATTCGTAAAGGCAGTATCGGCGTTTTGGAATGGTTGGGCGAGTGCGCGAAAAGATATCGTTATGATTGTCTGCGGAAGTGCAGCCTCGTGGATGTCGGAAAAAATACTCCAAAACAAGGGTGGACTTTTCAACCGCGCCAATAAAACAATTTTCCTTGAACCTTTCACGCTCCATGAATGCGAGACGTTGTTGGAGGAAGAAGGAATATCAATGGATCGCAAGGATGTCGTTTCGGCATACATGATATTTGGCGGAGCGCCGTATTATTGGACACTCATAGAGAAGGGCACGAGTCTTTCGCAGAACATCGACAGGCTGTTCTTCGCGCCTAACGCCATGCTCGCCAGAGAGTTTTCAAGACTCTACAAATCGGTTTTCGCCAATCCGGAGCCTTACATTGACATAGTTGCGGCGCTAGCCTCGAAAAAGGCGGGGATGACGCGAGATGAAATCCTCACGGCTGTTGACCGCCTTTCTTCCGGCGGCGTGTTTTCGCGTTGTCTAGACAATCTCGAAGTTTCAGGTTTCGTCCGGCGATATGCGGAGACTGGCCACGCGAAGACGGGAGCGATATTTCAACTTATTGACAATCTGACGCTTTTCCATTTTGCCTTTGTGAAGGACTATACGGGTCGAGATCCTGAAAGATGGGCGCATCTCATCGGCGACCGCAGACGCTCTACTTGGGAGGGGCTGGCATTTGAGCGGGTGTGTTTGCAGCACTCCGCGCAAATAAAGCGAGCACTTGGGATTTCAGGAATTCTGACGGCAGAATCCGGATGGCGCAGTCGCTCTCGCGGCACAGGCAAAGGCGCACAGATTGATTTGGTCATAGAGCGGGCAGACCGCGTAGCGAATCTCTGCGAAATGAAATTCGTGTCTGGCGAATATGAAATCGATGCCAGCGAGGCGAAGGCGCTTCGCAACAAAATGACGGCATTCGCGCGTGAAACCGGTTTCCGTGGCGCGTGCCACATGACTTTTGTAACGACATACGGAGTCAGTGCAAACAAACACTCCGGCCTCGTCCAATCGCAAGTCACCATGGACGATTTGTTCCGCGATGCATGAAAAGGAGGACTCTTGTGTGAGCCAAACTCTATTCCATGACAACAAGCAGATAACCGCTCGGCCAGCGTTTCGGCTCGTCAGGATTCTGGAGGAGACGAATGAGTACGACAAACTCTGGAAACTTCCGTTCCATCTGCTTTCTCTGTTCCTCTTCGACGACGAGCGCGACCCATCGTGGTGCGAGGTTGACGGCAAACGCACCTACTTGTCCCCAGGCGTCCTGAGTTTCACGGCGGCGCTGACACCAATCCGCGTCCGCTACACGCCCGCGAACCGCCACATGGGAATCCACTTCCGCTACGAGCTTTTTCCTGGCGTGGATGCCCTGTCTGGCCTTCGTGGGCGCTTCATCATCAATGATCCCGACGGCGCATTAGCCGCGAAGGTCAAGGCCGTCTTCGCGGATACCGACCCCGTTCGCCGCTACGCGGCAGCGGAATCGGTTGCGCTGGAGGCGATGCGTCCCTTTTGGCCGGAGCGTCCGGTGCTTGACCTCTTGCGCCTCGCGCCATACGCAGACGCCCTCCGCGCCGTCGCCGACACGCTTGACGCGCAAACGGGCGTGGGCGACCTCGCGAAAAGCATGGGCTTTCGCGGGACGCAGTTCTCGCGGATGTTTTCCTCGCTGCTCGGCATGTCGCCGCACCAGTGGCTTGAACAGGCGCTGCTAGACCGCGCCCTCGCCATGCTTTCCAATCCGGGACGAACCGTGAAGGATGTCGCCTACGAGCTTGAGTTCTCCAACGAGTTCAACTTCTCGCGTTTCGTCAAGCGCCTCACCGGCCTTCCCCCATCCCGCCTCAGGCAGTAGCGGCTTGAGTTTCCAGCAGATGTGGAAAGACGCATCACTTCTGCTTCAGGATTATTGGCAAAACCGGGATGGAGGAATAGTGGTGGTCTTTCGTGAGAATGGTAGCGCCATGCTGCATCGCGCTGGCGGCAATCCAGATGTCGCCCAGAGGTATCATCGCCCCGTGACCTTTCAGGTAGCGGTATATCGAGGCGTAGTAGTTCGCCGTTTCATGGTCGTGGACGACAACCTCAACTGACGGATTGTCGATTAGGGCGTCAAATGCCGACTGCTTCGCCCTGTCCCGTTTCGCGCTTGAAATGCCGGCCATGAACTCGGCTATCACTGATGGGGTGACGATTATGCGTTCAGCGGTCGAAAGTTCCTTCTCAAACGTCCTGTCTCCATCGAGGAAGTCTATAATGACACTAGTGTCAGGAAGGACGGATCTCATTTCCAGTCCTCCGGATCGATGGTGCGGAACGGCTCCTGGGCCTTGCGAAGTTCTTCGGCGTCGTTGTGGGAGAGGATGCCGCAGAGTGACATTATGCCGTTGTCGCGCAGTTGCCCGCCGCGCTTCTGCTTCAGCCCGAAATGTTCGGCAAGGGCATCCTTTACCGTTTGGTTGAGGCTTTTTCCCTCACGCCGCGCCAATGCTGATATGCGCCCCGAAAGAATGGGGTCCATCGAATGGATTGTAAGAACCGAAGACATTGTCGTTCCGCCTTTCCCTGCTTGTTCAATTTGAATCAAAGATGATTCATTCTAGCATCATATGTTTCGGAAGTCAAGCTGTCCGTGTCAATATGAGTAATGTGTGAAGTGTGTGGATAACTTAAGCCGAACGATTTGCCCTGCGGGCGACCACGGAAAGTCACTGAAATCCAGCCATCAAATTCTCCAACTCCAAACTTTGCACTCCAACTCACAAACTCCCACTCCTCCACTCACAAACTCCCATTCCGTGCAGGCCGAAGGCCGTTTCAGTGTCGGGCGCAGCCCGCTTCCGTGTCCGCTGGCGGCGGCGATGCATCGCGTCGCAAGGGCCTGGGTTTGCCGCGGCCATGCTTGCATGGGCGGCGCAATCACTGACACGCAAGGCCACCACTGGTGGCTCGCCGCAACAGCGGCTTCCGTGGTCGCGCGCAAGCGCCTGTCGCGATGCAAGGATTTCAGGCACAAACACCCAAACTTATGCACGAGCCGCAAAAAAGTTCGCGAAACGATATGCTTTTGTCGTTTTTTGAGATTCAAAGCGCGGTGGCGTAAGCGTATAATAGATGTCATGTTTTTCGCGACATGCGCCCGCGTCGGGTGCGCCGGCGAAAACGCATCAACGCTACGGCAAAGGCTCAAAAAATGAAATGCACCACGCTCATCGCCGCCAAGGCGGCGCTTACAGCAAGCAAAGCCATCAACGGGAGAACCCTTAGCGGCCTCTCATCCATCGCCCTCGCAGCCACCGCTGGCGCGCTTTTCGCCGGCGAGGACTGGTCGGGTTCCGACCTGACGATCCACGGCACGACGAGTCCCGAAACGACATACGTGAAGCAGATGAACGGCGATTCGCTTTCCGCCGCGAACATTACTCTTGGCACGGAGCAGGGCAGCGCCTCGATAGTCGCGCTTGATTCTACCATTTCGGCATCTGGCGAGTTCTGCCTCGGCAAAGAGGCATCCCCAGGCTACGGCAATTTGGCGTCGACGTTTTTTCTTACCAATTCGACGCTGTCTTGTTCAACGCTGAAACTCGGCCACGACGTCAAGCGGAACGCAAACGGTCCGCTATCCCTTGAAATCGGTCCAGGAAGCGTCGTCACCTGTGATATCGCATACCGCTACTGCGGCCGAGACCCTGTAGTCGAATTCACTGGTGGACGCATGGTTTTCCAGGGAGACGACTGGTGGCAGCAAGGCCGTAAATACAAATCGCTGATAAAGGTCGAGGGGCACGACTGGAGCGGTGGCTGGCCCAACTACGGCGTGATATTCCGCGGCGTCGACAACCCGATCGACATCGAGTTGAACAAATACCGCGAACTGTCCCTGGGGTATAGTGGACGGACGTTGACGCTTACGGGCAATGGAGGCCTTGTCAAGCGAGGCTCCGGGACATTGATCTGGACGAGCACCGACGCCGCGCTTGAAGCGGACTACACCGGCGACACCGTGGTCAAGGGCGGAGGCATCGTGATTTACAACACCAGCTGGAGCAGCGCGCAAAACTACCAGACCCCTTCGGCAAGCGCCCTAAAACTTGAGTCGGGCACCTGGTTCAACCTGAATGGGCATCCGGCGTCGTTCCTCGGCGTTTCCGGCGCCGGAACGCTAAAGAACACCGTCATCGACACGGACACGCCCACCACGCCGACGACGCTGACGCTCGGCGCGAGCGACGGCGACGGCGAATTCTCCCCCGCGACGGTCATCGGCCCGCTCGACATCGTCAAGCTCGGCTCCGGCACTCTGACAATCGTCGTTTCCAGCCTCGACGGCTCGCTCTACGCCTCCAACGGAACGGTCAGGGTGGCGTTCGGCACGTCGTTCACCTGCGACGCCATTGTCGCCGACGGCGCGGCGCTCGACCTTCGCGGCGCGCATGTGACGTGCGACACCCTGACGCTGGCGAACTGCGCGACTATCATCAAGGACGCGAACACCGTGATTGACTGCACCGTCGTGGTGGACAATGACACCGAGTGGGTGGGCGGCCGGCTGTCCGCCTTCGGCGACGTGAGCAAGACCGGCAGCGGGACGCTGACGCTCTACGGGCCAAGCGCGAAGGCGGCTGGCTCCGTCGAAATCGCCGAGGGAGCGGTGGTATGCAAACCCGCCTCTACCTTTGCGGGCAAGTATTACAGGCTCCAATGGTACGGCGATGCGGACAAGAACCCGAATGGATGGGAATCGAATCCCTACTATGGCGTGTCCTTCTCCGAGTTCTCGCTCTACGGCGTAAACGGCGAGCGGGCCAACCGGGGCGCATACGCCTACACCGAGCTTCCCGTGGCTGCGACGCAGACACAAGGCGGCGACTGCGGCGGCATCGACGACGCGGCGCAACTTGCCGAATGCGAAGTCGCCGTGTGGATGCCGCACCACGATGCATATTTTACAACAAATCCAAAACACACATCCCCAGCCGTCATCTTCGACGGGAACGTCGAGGACGGACTCTGGAACGTATTTTACCGCGACCGCTGGAACTACCTTGTCTTCCGCATCCCGAACGGCTCGCCAGACGTGGCGGCGTTCACATTCGCGACGGACATGGTTCCCAGCCGGCGCCCCACGCAGTGGGGCCTTGCCGGCAGCACTGACGGCGTGAACTGGACGGCCCTCGCCAACAACGCGACGAACACAGACGACGTGGCGGCATGGACATTCCTCACGAATTCCACTCCCGACACGGCGCGGACCGAATACAGCCTCCAGCTTCTCGACAGGCTTCCCGCCAGCTCCGCAGCCTACGCGCCTTTCGGCGGCGCGGAGGTGTCCGTCGCGAGCGGCGCGACGCTCGACTTCGACTCGGCGGAAATGGAGATTTCCAGGCTGAAGGTCGATATGGACGCGGGCGGCGGGACGATTACGCGCTTCACGCCGGCCGAGAACGGCATGGTTGAAATAGTTTCCGCCTCGTCAGTGGCTGGAGACGTTGTCCTCCCGCTGACGGTTTCGCATTTGGGTTCGCCGCAGAACCTCGGCACCTGGACTGTCAGGGTTAACGGCTCTGTCAACGGAGGCAAAAGGATTCGATGGCGGAATGGCAGCCTGTGCGTCGGGGCGCTTGGGACAACTTTTCTGGTTCTATAATTCCGCTAATCGGGAAACGGATTACATGAAAAGAGTGCTTATAGTCGCTTTATTGGCCTTGTCGTCGGCATCATGTTGCACGAAAGGCTGTCCGCAAGATGCCTCCGCGTTGCTAAAGGCGCGACTACAGGCAGTCGCGGAGTCGCCACGCTACTATTGGGCGTGGACTGATCCGTGGCTCGACCCATGGAACTGGAACGGCGACATGGGCAACGTCGAGGAAAAGGACGGCGCATTTCACCCGAAGCCCATAAACGAGGTATCCCTAGAAAGTGAATATCAATCGTATTCTGGCGGACTACGAGCGGTCTTGAACTACGCCGACATTTCATCGATTGCCGGCACATGGCTCACCGACCGATACTATGCAATCAATCGCGCGGGAATTACCGCTGCGGCAAAGAAGCAGTGGCGCGAGTTTGGCGGTGTAATGGTCTTCAGCTGGCACATGGATCACCCCTATTGCACGAACGGGTTTAATCAGGCGACATTCCGGTTTAGGAGCGAAGGAGAGAACCGAAACGTCGTCCGGCAGATACTGAACGGCACGGGCGGCACATGCGGCGATGGTTGCATTGGGCATAATCGCGAGCCGTTCGGGAATCCGCGTGAATGGTTCCTGGCAATGCTCAATGATGTCGCTGGCTTTCTGGATGGTCTAGTCGATGACGAAACCGGAGAGAAAATTCCCGTTATTCTGCGCTATCCGCACGAGATGGATGGAGACTGGTTCTGGTGGGGGCGCGGCTGGTGCGATGCGGACGAGTTTCGCCGACTCTGCCGACTTGAGGCCGATTATCTTCGCAAAAGATGCCCTAACCAGATCCTCTTCGCCTACACGACAGACAGGACATGGAGCGATTTCGGGAAGGATGGTGATTCGGGCAACACATTCCTCGCCTACTATCCCGGCGACGAGTATGTCGATATACTGGGAATCGACGACTACTCAATCGGCCATGGCGATGATGCAACTGCGGAACGCGACCTCGCCGAAACGGTGCGCAAGTTGCGGCTCATGACGGCGTTCGCGAAAAAGCGCGGTCAGGTCGTCGCGATTTCCGAGTCTGGCGGACAGCGGAAGCGTCGCGATTTCTGGACCTTCCTCCACCGTGCCGCGACCGCTGAAGGCGTCGAATGCGCCTTTGTCAACACATGGCATGGTATTTGGGGCACAACGCCTGAAACGCCGGAAGAAGCCGAAAACCAACGTGCGTTCGTCGCCCGTCCTGAAGTCATCATGCAGGGGAAGGAACAAGGAGTGGGCTTCTGAATGTCGGATTCCGCCGAATATAGGAAACGAAAGCTTGCGGTTTCGGCGGCAGCCGACAAGCCGGGGTGCGTGTATCAGGCCGGCGAAACGGCCTTTCTTGCGGTTTCGGCCGCTTTCGTCGATGGCGTCGAGGCGCATGAGGGCGTTTTGCATATTCGCCTCGACAATTTCGGCGAGTGCATATTCGAGGAACGTAATGTCGATCTTGCAAGGGAGAACCCCATCCGGCTGGCGGTTACGCGGGCGACTCCCGGTTTCATGCGCGTATCCGTTTCCTCCGCGACGCCCGGAATCGAAATCCTCGAGAACCAAGGCAACCCGGTGGGGGCATTCTTCTTCGGGGTCGCATTTTCGCCGGAGAAAATCAGACCAGCCACGTCTTGCCCTGAAGATTTCGCCCATTTCTGGAAAGACGCCATCCGCAGACTCCATGAAAACGTTCCTGCCGATCCTCGGATGGAACTCGTGCCGGAGCGCTCAACGGGGCCTTGCGACTACTGGCGCGTCAGTTTCGCCACTTGCGGTGGGCGCCGCGTTTACGGATGGCTGTCTGAACCAAAGGCGGAAGGTGCCTATCCCGTGCGCGTCACCGTTCCAGGCGCTGGCATCGGCGAATGGGCCGCAGGGGAGGATCCAGCGCGTGTGAACCTAACGATGACTGTTCACACCTATCGCCAGCCGGACGGCGACACGTCCGAGGCGGCGGAGGCTCGACAGCGCCTCTACGACGGGCAAAACGCGAAATTCGCCAGACCGTGCGGCGTCCCCGGCTACTTTCAGGCGGGAATACACAGGAGTCGCGAGGATTACTTCTACTATGCTGCGCTACTCGGCATCAACCGCGCCGTGAACTGGCTTGCGCAGCGCCCGAAGTGCGACCTCTCCGCCTTCTGCTACAGTGGAACCTCGCAGGGCGGTGGCATCGGGATCATGCTGGCCGCGCTCAACCGCCACATCATAAGCGGCGCGGTATTCGTCCCGGCGATCACCGACCTCCTTGGCTTCAAAGTCGAGGGACGCCAAAGCGGATGGCCGGAACTTGTTGAAAACCAGTTGCCGGAAAACAGGGCTGCGGCGGAACAATGGGCGCCGTATTTCGACGGAGCCAATTTCGCGCGGCTGATAACGTGTCCCATACGCTTCGTCGTCGGCTTCTGCGACGCGGTTTGTCCTCCGCACTCCGTTTACTCGGCCTATAACGTCTGTCCCTCTCCCGACAAGGCGATTGTCCATGGCATCGGCATGGGCCACACCGTGTTCGACCGCCTCTACCGCGAACTTGACGACTGGCAACGATGGGGCGTGAGGTTTTGACTATGCATGTAATCGATTGGATTATAATGCTCATTCCTTTTGTCGGCATTCTCGCACTGGCGGTTTATGCCAGGAAGTATGCCCGCGACGTGGTTGACTTCGTGGCGGCGGGGCGAGTGGCCGGAAGATACGTGATGAGCGTGGGCGACGTGGCGGCGGGCCTGAGCGTGATTACGCTCGTCGCTCATTGCGAGACAACATATAAAGCCGGTTCGGCGATGGACTTCTGGAACATTGTCACCATGCCGCTGGGAATGTTTCTCTCGCTGGCGGGTTTCTGCATTTACCGCTGGCGCGCCTCTCGCGCACTGTCTTTCGGGCAGTTCCTTGAAATGCGCTACGGGAGCAAGGCGTTCCGCGTCTTCTGCGCGACGCTCCGCAACTTCTCGGAGATGATCACCAACGCGATTGGTCCTGCAATCGCCGCCAACTTCTTCATCTACTTCCTGGGCCTTCCGCACAGGATTCATGTTTTCGGAGTCAATCTGCATTGCTTCGCGATTCTCGTCGCCGTCAGTCTCTCGCTTGCGCTCGTGGCAATCTGGCCGGCGGGCCGCATCTCGCTGCTCCTGACCGACACGGCCCAAGCGCTGATGTCATACCCGATTTTCGTCATCATTGCCGGCTACATCTTCTTCCACTTCAACTGGGGGACTACGATGGAACCTGTGATGTTGAACCGCGTCCCCGGCGAAAGTTTCCTCAATCCTTTCGATATTGCGAAACTCCGCGACTTCAATATGTTCGCTCTGGGCGTGACGGTCATGGCGACGATTCTGCAACGCGCCTCGTGGTTCGGCACCGACACGACAAACTCAGGCCGAACCCCGCACGAGCAGAAAATGGCCGGAGTTCTCGGCACGTGGCGCAATGGCTACTCCTACACGATGATCGGCCTGGTGACGCTGCTTGTCATCACCGTCATGAACCACGCGGATTATGTTCTCCCCGGCGCGCACGGTAAGTTCTCTTCGCACGAAACGCGCATCGAACTCGTGAGCAAGGTGGCCGCCGAAACAGTTCCCGACCCCGCCGTCCGCGACCGCATCACCGCCGCTCTCAAAGCTCTGCCCGCACGCCTCCAGGACGAGCCGCTTTCCCAATTGAAGAACAACGACACGCCATACATCGACGCCGCGCGCGACGTAATCAACGGAAGCATCCCCGAACGCCTCCGTGCAGAAGCTGCGGCGGTCACCGCCGGCGACAAGGCTCCTTCGCCGGAACTGGCAGCCATCCAGGGAACCAATGCGAAACAGGCACAGCAAGTCAGAACCCTCTACGGCCAGATGATGATGCCTGTCGTCCTACGGCAGATTCTTCCATCTGGTGTCATCGGACTATTCGCGCTGCTGATGCTCATGCTTCTCATCTCGACGGACGACTCGCGCATCTTCAACGCCTCGTCCACGTGGGTGCAGGATGTCATCCTGCCATTTTGCAAGAAGGCGCCTGACAGCCGACACCACATCATGATGTTGCGCTGGTCGTCCGTGGCGGTGGCCTTGTTTTTCTTCATCGTGGACGTGTTCTTCAGCCAGCTAGACTACATCAACATGTTCATCCAGATTATGTGCGCGGTGTGGCTCGGCGGCGGGGGTACGGTGATGGTATTCGGCCTATACAGCCGTTTCGGCAACATCGTCGGGGCATGGTGTTCGATTGCCTTTGGGTGCGGCTTCTCGCTTGTCGGCCTCGTCCTACAGCGCACCTGGTCGGCTCACGTCGTCCCGCTGCTTGCAAGTCACGGTTGGACTGAAGGTATTTTCAGTTTCTTCGCGAAAATCGCCCGCCCGCTCAACCCGTGGATCGATTGGTCGTTTGGGCTCAACTCCGGCGAAAGCACCCTTGAGCAGGCATTGCAGCTCTTCCGAGAAAAGTTCTTCATGAACTCCACGGAAATCTACGGCATTTCAATGGCTCTTTCCGTCATAGCATACTGCCTCGGCTCATGGATTGCGCTTAAGGCGGGATGGTGCAAGATGCATGACCTCGACAAGCTTCTGCACAGGGGAGAAGTCATTCCAGCCAATCCTGTCAAAGAAGCCTCTGCGTCTTTGCGTCTCCGCGTTGAAAAACTTGTCGGCATCGACGAGGAATATACGTTTGGCGACAAGGTCATCGCGTGGTCAGTGTTCGCCTATTCCATCGGCTACCAGTTCTTCCTCGCGTTCGTTGTGGTGTGCTTGTGGAACATGGCCAGTCCCTGGCCCAAGACCTGGTGGGGCAAGTACTACTACACCACCAGCCTGATCGTCCCAATGTTAGTCGGTTGCGTCTCGACCGTGTGGTTTCTCTGGGGCGGCATCAGGGACGGCATCCAACTCTTCAAAGACCTTGACAGCCGAGTCCGCGACGCTTCAGACAACGGCTTCGTCGGGCGCGATGACACAAGGGCTGCGCAGGCTTATCCCCCAAAAATGGGGGGATAAACTGTCCCCCGATTTCTGAGACCCGCATGGATACTGGGTTTGGCAGGAGTTGCCGTATGTGAAAAAACGGGAAGACTTTTCGTTTTGGCATAATAGCCATGCAAAAAAAC
>JAGCUY010000067.1 GCA_017962605.1 Kiritimatiellia bacterium
CCGCGCTCGCGGAGTTCTGGCCGCGCACCTCCACTGGCCGGGCAACTTGGCGCAAGGCCCTCGCTTCCTTGCGCGCTCCCCCCGGCGGGGGGCGGTGGGGGCGCCGCCTCACCGCCGGTGCCAATCGCCGGCAACGTAATCGTAAAGGTCGAGCCTTTCCCAACTTCAGATTTGATTTTCAGATTGCCGCCAACCGATTCCACCAACTGCCGGCAAATGGCAAGACCCAGCCCCGTGCCGCCGTTGCGCGTCATCTTGGCGCTTGTCTGCACATAGGCGGAGGTGATGATTTCAAGATCCTCCTTCGGGATTCCGCAGCCGGTGTCCTCGATTTCCAGTATAAAGGTGCCGGTCTTTTCCCCTTCGTCCGGCTCGAAGGAGGCGCGAATTTCAACATACCCCTTCTCCGTGAACTTGACGGCGTTGCCGAGCATGTTGAATGTAACCTGGCGCAGGCGCTGGGGGTCGAGCAGGAGGAGAGGCATCTTCCCGACTTTCAGGCGCAATTCAAGATTCGGGTTCTTGTTTGCGGCCTTGAAGACCTCGAACACTTCGTCCAGCCTTTGGGCGCAGTCAATCGGCTCGGGCTTTATGGACATCCGCCCCGATTCGAGTCTCGAGAGGTCAAGGACGTCGTTCACCAGGGCCATAAGGGTCCTGCTGCTCACAAGGATCGAGTCGATTGCCTGGTTGCGCTCCTCCTCGGTCTGGAAACCGGCCTTGAGCATCTCCGAGAAGCCGACGATGGCGTTCAGCGGCGTGCGGATGTCATGGCTCACCGTGGAGAAGAAATAACTGCGCGCCTTCATCTTGTCTCGCTCTGAGTCGCGTTCGCGCTGGCGGAGGATGGCGTAGAGGTTGAAGAGGATGACGAAGGCCACGAACATGAGGCCCGTCTGCACGAGACTGCCGCGCGTTAGGGCCACGCTGATGATGTGCTGCTCCTCCTTGAGGGAGGCGTCCCAGGCGGAGTCTTCGGCGCGGGTGGCGTCCGGGAACACCTCGTCGTGGATGCGCTCGATGTCCTCAATCGCATGGCGGGTGGTGTCGCCGGTCATCTGGCGCATCCACATGAGCGACATGAAGGTGATGAGGATGAGCAACGCGACCCAGACGATTGTCGATTTGCCGAAGCGGCGCCTTTCGTCGTGGCGGAAGATGTCGCGGAAGAGAACGAAGCCGAGAATGCACCAGAGGACGAGGATAAGGTAGGACTCCGTAGCCATCATCGTGCCGGAGGCGTAATTCGGAATGATGAACAGGACGAGGACGATTGCGGAGAGCACCAGGCCCAAGATGCCGGCGACGCGCGACAAGTAGCCTCTCGCCAGTTTCCAGGCCGCCGCCGAGGTGTAGGCGTAGGCGATGGCCGCGCCTATGGTGGAGACATCTACGATAAAGCCGATTGCAGTGCGGCCAAGGAAGGGAAGAAGGATCGAGACCTCCGCGATGGACAGGATGGCCCCCTGCGGGGAGCCGTCTGAATTGCGGCGCCCGAAGCGGGCCGGCAGGATGCCGTCGTCGGCCATCGCGGCGAGGAGACGGCTTGCGGCGAAGATGTTGCCTACTAGTCCCGTGAAGATGGCGCAGAACATCGTAAGACCCATTAGGATTACGCCTTGATGGCCGAGGGCGCGCTTGACGGCGGCGAAGGTCGGGAGCGCGAGGTCGCCGCTCTTTTCGCCAAGATGGCCGATGTAGTCGGACCATCCTGCCGTTCCCTCGATTGGCACGAGCGCCGGCAGGATTGCGAGCATCGCATAGGCCAACGCAGATGCGATAAGTGCGGTGGCCAGGACGCCGAAGGAACGCTTGAGCGGGAACTTGAACTCGCCGGAGGAGTGTGAGATTGACTCGAACCCCACGAAGAGCCAGGGGGCTAGGGCGACGATGCGGAGTACCTGGCCGATTGGGCTGACGCCGTCGTCGAGATTGGAGAAAGCCGGGGCAGTGGCGGCGAGGCCGCCGGTGTGCTTAAAGCAGGCAGAGGCGTAGCAGACGAGGATGCCAAGGCCCAGGCCGACGGCAAGAATGGTCTGGATGCCTCCCGCGAGGCGGCGGCGGCAGCAGACCTCGGATGCCACGATGATGGCGACGGCGGCAAGGAGGATGTCGCCCATCCAGACATCGAAACCGGCGACGTGGTAGTGGAAACCGAACTTGAAGATGTCGCCAAACGTGTAGTGCGCGACGATTGCCAGCGCGGTGGCGTTGGCCCAGACGATGGCCACGTAGGCGAGGACGAGGAACCAGGCGCAGAGGAAGCCGTGGTCGATGCCGAATGCCTTGGTGGCGTATGTGTAGGCGCCGCCAGGGCCGGGGTTGCGGTTCATCATGGCGTGGTAGCTCCAGGCATACACCGCCATGACAAGGCCGCCGAGGACGACCCCTATGACCGTGCCCAGCGGACCGGCCTTGGGGAGGAAGGTGGTGCCGGGCATCACGAAGGAGCCCCAGCCCACGGCGCACCCGAAGGCCAACGCCCAGGCGACGAGGCGGGATATGTGCGCGGCCGGTGGCCGCGCACCTCCACTCTCGAATAGTGGAGCCGCGAGCGCACTGCGCTTGCGGAGTTCTGTCCGCGCACCTCCACTGGAGGGTGTAGAAATTGTGTCCTTCATTTCGTTTTATCCTTTCGCCAGTTTAGCGAGAAGCGGATTAAGCGTCGCAGTCGTTATTGGCTTGAGAAGCGCGTCGTCGAAGCCGAGCTTGGCGGCATTGTCCTTCAATGTGACATCCGCTGTCACGGCGACTACCCGCAACGGCGCGAGAACCGGATCGGCGCGGATGGCCTTGATCAGCCCCTCGCCGTCGAGGTTCGGCATCCACATGTCCGTCAAGACAAGGTCAAATGGCTTGGCATCGGGGCCCTTCAGCAAATCAAGGGCCTTGCGGCCGTCATCGGCCGTGGTAATGTCGAACTCCCCTGCCCGCTTCAGCAATGCCTTTAGAACAGACAGGTTCATCTTGGAGTCATCCACGAGGAGGATGCGGGAAATGCGGCCTTTCGCGCAGGTTTGCGCGACCCCGGCGGGGACGCCGGGGTGCAAGACCTGCGGGGCCTGGCAACTTGGCGCAACCTCCTTGCGGGGTTGCGCATCAGGCACCGGGCCGCCGGTGCCAACCACCTTGTCGGGATGCGCAAATACCGCAGTCGCCACGCCGGGAATGGCCACCGTGAAGGTCGAGCCTTTTTCCACCTCCGAGGCCACTTCCAGCTTGCCGCCCATCGCGTCGGCAAGCTGCTTGCAGATGGCAAGCCCCAGGCCGGTGCCGCCATTGCGGGAACCCTTGGAGCCGACTTGCACGAATGGGGAGGCAATGCGCTTCAAATCCTCATCGGAAATGCCGCAGCCGGTGTCCTCAACCGCCAGCCGGAAGGTGCCGGCATTGGAGCCCGGTTCCCTGGCATAGCCGGCGCTCAACTCAATATATCCTTTATCGGTGAACTTGACGGCGTTTCCAAGCAGGTTGAAGACTATCTGCCGCAACCGCTGCGGGTCGAGCATCAGCGGAGGCATGTCTCCCACGCGACATTTCAACTCAAGCCCCGGCTTGCCCGCCGCAATTCTAAAGGTTTCCAGCACGTCGCGCAAAAGCCTCGGGACATCGGTCGGCTCCAAGACGATTTCCATCTTGCCCGACTCCAGCTTTGAAAGGTCGAGGATGTCGTTCACAAGGGCGAGGAGGGTCTTGCCGCTCACGAGAATTGAATCCACCGCCTGCTTGCGGTCCTCCTCCGGCAGAGCCCCGTCGTTCAACATCTCCGAGAAGCCGATGATGGCGTTCAGCGGCGTCCGGATGTCGTGGCTCATGGTGGAGAAGAAGAGGCTCCTGGCATTTGCCTTCTCCTCATCCACAGTGCGCTCCCGACGGCGGTGGATAAAGTAGAGCCTCAGCATGAGGATCAATCCAAGGACGGTTAGGGAGGTCTGCACCAGGCCATCGTGCATGATGGCGCGCGTCATGGACTTCTGATGGCGGCGGACGGCCTCGCGCAAGGCACCAGCCTTCGGCTCCTCGATGCCGGCCTCTTCCTGCAGCGCCACGATGTCGTCGAATGTCCTGCCTGTATTCTCGAATGTAGATTGGCGGACCCATAGCACCGACATGAAGATAATCATGGCCGAGAGGGTGAGCCAGACGACAGGCGTCTGACCAAACCGGTGGTGGCTGTCGCGGCGGAGAACGGAGAGGAAAAGCACCAGGCCGATGATGCACCAGCATCCGATGACGAGGTAGGACGCCGTGGCCATCCGGGACAAATGCGACGAGTGGTTCGGCAACACGTAGAATATGACAATCACGACGGAGACCACCAGCCCCAGGAGGCCGGTGTTCCGGGCGGTGCGGTTGTCCTCCTGCCGAGCCAGCTTGAAGGTTGCAGCAGAGGTGTAGGCGTAGGCGAGCGCTGCGCCGATGAGCGCGAGATCTACCACGATTCCTATGACAGTTTCGCCAAAGGAGAAGACAATCAGCGAGAGAACGGCGATGGCGATGACGGCGTTGCGCGGCGCGCCGTCGGCGTTCCGCCGGCCAAACCACGGCGGCAGGGCGTCGTCGTCCGCCATGGCCGCAAGAAGGCGGCTTGCGGCAATGGTGTTGCCGATGAGGTTGGTAAAGACGGCGGCTACGAAAATCACGGCTACGACAATGCGCCCTGGACCCCTGAAGCAGCGCCCAATGGTGCCGAAGGCAATGTCGTTCCCAGTGGACGGGGTGACGCTGGCGACGGCATCATGCCAGTTTAAAGAGTCCGTGGCAAGACCGGGAACCAGTATGGGGATGAAGGATACAAGCGCGTAGGCTACGACAACCGAGACAATCGCCGCCACCATGACTCCGTAAGATTTCCGCACCGGGAAGCAGAATTCCCCCGAAATGTGCGAGATGGCCTCGAAACCGACGAAGAGCCATGGCGAAATGTTTACGAGCCCCAATATCTGGGCAAAAGGATGGTCCGCCATCGGCGAGAAGGCGGGGCCTAGCGACAACGGCCTCCCCTCGTGCTGGAATAGCGCTCCGCCAAATGCCACTAATATGCCGACGACAAGGACAATGGCAAATATGGTCTGGATCCGCCCCGAAAGGCTCCGGCGGCAGCAGACGGCGGCGGCTATGGCTAAGGCGATTAGGGAAATGAGGATGTTCATCGTGCAGACCTCGTTTTCCGCAACCCTGTAGTGGAAGGCGAAGCGGAAGTGGAGGTGGTAGTTGGTCAGATGCTGCAGGAAGTATGCAAGCACAGTCGCGTCCAGCCACACGATTGAAACGTAAGCGAAGCACAGGAACCAGGCGCAGAGGAAGCCCTTGTCGGGGCCGAATGCCGTCGAGGCGTAGGCGTATGCGCCGCCCGGGCCAGGGCGGCGGTTTATCATAAAGTGGTAGTTCCAGGCGACGACGGCCATGACGATTCCGCCGACGATGAGGCCGAGAATTGTCCCAACTGGGCCGGCCTTCGGCAGGAAGGTCGTCCATGGCAGGACAAATGCGTCCCAGCCAATGGCGCATCCGAAAGCCAGCGCCCAGGCGGCCAGAAGGCCGCAATTGCCTTTCGCGAAACTCTGCGCGCCCCCGATGACGGCGCGCCTGTGGTGCGAAACTCTTGATGATGGCTTTGATTCACTAGCCATTTACTTTCCTTTCCCGGTAGGCCCCGCACAGCGAAAGCAGCGAGAGCCAGGAGAACTTGACAAGCCCGTAGGCGTAGCGGCGCCACAGGCGGCCGGGTTCCTGCAAGATGCGGTATATCCATTCGAGGCCGCCGCGCTGCATCCAGCGCGGCGCGCGCTTCACGCGCCCGGCGATGAAATTGAAGGAGCCACCGATCCCAATCATTACCGAAGCGTTCATTTTCGAGGCGTTGCGCCCCATCCAGAGTTCCTCCTTGGGGTTTCCAAGCGCCACAAAAATCAGGTCCGGCTTGGCGGCGTTTATCCTGTCGACGATCTCCGGCTGCTCCTGGTCGAGCCTGACGATGGCGTTGTCGATTCCGGCGACCTTGAGGCCGGGAATGGCCATCTTTGCAAAGGCCGTTTCAACTGCCTCCTTGTCGCCGCCGAGCACATAGACGGAAAGCCCCTCCTCGGCGAAACGCCTGCAAAGCTCCGGCACCATGTCCGAACCGGTCACGCGCTCGGGCAGCCCGCACCGCAGAAAACGCGAGAGAAGGACGATCGGCATTCCATCGGCCGTAACGAAGTCCGCCCCCTTGAGGTAGCCCCAAAGCTCGTCATTTCCGCCGAAGGGCCAGCCACGCACCGCATTGGTGACAAAGTCAACGTTTAGTGTCGCGACAAATGCCGTGCGTCCACCGCGCGGCGCTTTCGCCCGCGCTACAATCCACTCAACGGCCTCCGAGTGCGTGACCCGGGCAATGGGGATTCCGAAAAGGGTTGCGACTTCCATCTATTTGACTCCTTTGAATACGGTGCTGAGAGTGGCCATGGTGATTGGCTTGAGGAGCATGTCGTCGAAACCCTCCTCCCGCGCCTTGCCCCGGAACTCCACGTCGGCCGTAACGGCGATTACGCGCAGCGAGGCGAGTGCCGCGTCGGCGCGTATGGCCTTGACCAGCCCCGCGCCGTCGAGGTTTGGCATCCAGAGGTCGGTGAGGACGAGGTCGAACTGGTCGGCGCCGCGCGTCCTCAGGATTTCAAGGGCCTCGTTGCCATCAGAAGCGGTGGAGACTTCGAACTCCCCGGCCTTGTCCAGCAGAGCCTTGAGGACCATTAGGTTCATGCGCGAATCGTCCACGATGAGGATGCGGCGGACAAGCGGCGCATCCTTGTGCGCGGCCAGTGGCCGCGCACCTCCACTTGAGGGTTCTGCACTGGCCAGTGTCCGCGCACCTCCACTCTCGAATAGTGGAGCCGCGAGCGCACCGCGCTCGCGGAGTTCTGGCCGCGCACCTCCACTGGCCCGAACGGCGGCAGGCAGTGGAGCTGCGCGCCCACTGGGCGCGCAGGGCGGCGCAAGGTCCTCGCCTTCTTGCGCGTTTTCCGACGCCGGAACACCGCTGACGACAATGCTGAAGGTCGAGCCTTTCCCCAGCGTCGAGGTCACTTCCAGCTTGCCGCCCATAGCCGTTGCAAGCTGCTTGCAGATGGCAAGCCCCAGGCCCGTGCCGCCATGGCGGGAAATCTTGGACCCCACCTGCACGTATGGCGAGGCGATCCGCTCCAGATTCTCTTCGGAGATGCCGCAGCCTGTGTCTTCGACATCCAGTCGGAAAGTGCCTTCCTCTTCTCCGTCCTCGCGCTCATAGTAGGCGCGGAGTTCCACATGGCCTTTCTCCGTGAACTTGACGGCGTTGCCGACCAGGTTGAACACAATCTGCCGCAACCGCTGCGGATCGAGCATCAGGAGCGGCATCTTGCCGACGCGAAGTCGAAGGTCAAGTTCCGGCTTTCCACTGGTGACGCGGAAGGCGTCGAGCAACTCGCGCAAGAGACGCGGGCAGTCCGTCGGCTCAGGGGCGATGTTCATCTTGCCCGATTCGAGCTTCGAGAGGTCGAGGACGTCGTTGATGAGGCCAAGGAGGGTCTGGCCGCTCACGATTATGGAGTCTATTGCCTGCTGTCGCTCGGCCTCGGTCTTGAAGCCGGCCTTGAGCATTTCGGAGAAGCCGATGATCGCGTTCAGCGGCGTGCGGATGTCATGGCTCACCGTGGAGAAGAAGAAGCTGCGCGCCGCTGACTTCTCCCGTTCCTGGTCGCGCTCCCGCTGACGGAGTGCCTTCTCGCGGATAAGGTCCTGCTCGCGCTTCGCCAGTATGGAGTGGAGGTTGAACAAGATCGCGAACGCCAGCGCCATGAGGCCCGTCTGGACGAGGCCGCCGCGCAGGAGCATCGTGTTCATGAAGGTGTGCAGTTCATCCAGGTCGAGCTTCCAGTGGTTCTCCTCAATCTCGTTTGCATGCGGCAGCACAGTGTCGTGGAGCCTCACGACTTCCTCGAACACCTGCTCGGTGGTGTCGCTGGTGGTCTGGCGCATCCACATGAGCGACATCACGGCGATGATGATCAGGATGGCTATCCATACGACCGTAGATTGTCCGAAGCGGTTCTGCCCGTCGCGCCTAAATACGGAGCGGAAGAAGAGGAAGCCAATTATGCACCAGAGAACCAGAATGAGGTAGGACTCCGTGGCCATCATCGCACCGGAGGCGTAGTTTGGCACGATGAATAGGGCGAGGACGGCAAATGAAAGCGCCAGGCCCAAGCCGCCCGTAATCTTTGCGCGTTTGTCGGCGCCGGCAAGGCGCCAGGTTGCGGCGGAGGTGTAGGCGTAGGCGATTGCCGCGCCTACGGTGGACACATCGACGATGAAGCCGATTGCGGTGCGGCCAAGGAATGGAATGAGGACAGACACGGCGGCGATGGCGACTATGGCGTTCCTGGGCGAGCCGTCCCGGTTCATTCTCCCATAGAAGGATGGCAGGATGTCGTCGTGCGCCATTGCGGCGAGGAGGCGGCTGGCGGCGAAGATGTTGCCAACCAGGTCGGTGAAGATTGCGCCGAACATCGTCACGCCGATCATGGCTACGCCCGCAGGTCCAAGTGCGCGGTGGATGGTGGCGAACGTTGAGATGACAAGGGCGCCGCTTTTCTCCTCGACCTGGCTGAGTTGGGCGGCCCAGCCGTTCGCCGCGTCAATCGGCAAAAGCGTTGGCAGGACGGCCAGCAGGGAGTAGGCGATAACGGAGGTGACGATTGCCGCGAGCATGACGCCGAAGGAGCGCCTGAGCGGGAACTTGAATTCCCCTGATGCGTGGGAGATGCCTTCGAAGCCCACGAACAGCCAGGGGGACAGGGCGACGATGCGGAGTATCTGCCAGATGTGGGAGGGGCCGTTTGGCGAATATGCGGGGGCCATCGCGGCGACGCCGCCCTTGTGCTTGAAGCACACGGCCACAAAGCACAAGACGATGCCGAGGGCGTAGCCGACTGCGAAGATCGACTGGACTCCGCCAGCGAGACGGCGCCGGCAGCAGATTGCGGCGGCGATGCAGATGGCGATTCCGGATATGACGATGTCGCCCATGCAGACATCGTATCCCGCGATGGTGTATTTGAAGCCGAAAGTAAACACGTCGCCGCCCAGGGTGTAGCGGGCGACGATTGCCAGCGCGGTGGCGTTGGCCCAGACGATGGCCACGTATGCAAGGACGAGGAACCAGGCGCAGAGGAAGCCATGGTCGATGCCGAATGCCTCCTTGGCATAGGTGTAGGCGCCGCCAAGGCCCGGTCGCCGGTTCATCATGGCGTGGTAGTTCCAGGCTATAACGGCCATTACAACGCCGCCTATTAGAACGCCGAGCACCGTGCCGAGAGGCCCCGCCTGGGGGAGGAAGGTCGTGCCTGGCATCACGAAGGAGCCCCAGCCCACTGCGCACCCGAAGGCCAGCGCCCAGGCGGCAAGCGGGGAAATGTGCGCGGCCAGTGGCCGCGCACCTCCACTGGTGGGTATGGAACCGGGGTCGTTCATTTTCAGCTGCTGCAATTAAATTCCTTTCTCTATCAGCCGTGCGATTCCGGCGGCATGGTCTGGCCAAGAGAAGCGGGCGGCGCGTTCGCGGCCGCGCCCGATTCTGGCGGCGCGTGCGGCATCGTCCTCTTTCAAAAGCTCTTCAAGCGCGGCGGCGATGGAGTCCACATTCTCCGGGTCAAAGGTAATCGCCACGCCCTCGCCGATTTCGCCAAGGGAACCGTTGTTCGAGCAGGCGCAAGGAATCCCACGCGCCATCGCCTCGGCAAGCGAAAGCCCGAAGCCCTCGAACAGGCTGGGAAAGACATAAAAGCCTGTTTGCGCCCAGAGCGACTCGATTTCCTCATTGGGAACGAAGCCAGTGAAGCGGATGAGGTCGGAGTGGGGCGAGCGGGCTGCGGCCTCATGGACGGTATCCGCATCCTTCCAGTCGGCGCCGGCGAGGACGAGGGGATGCGCCTCGGCAAGGGCGCGTGGCAGGCGCCCGTAGGCTTCTATGAGCCTCACATGGTTCTTGCCTGGATGCTCAATGCGGGAGATGTAGAGAATGTGCGCGGCCAGTGTCCGCGCACCTCCACTGTTCCCCGTTCCCCGTTCCCCGTTCCCTATTCCCCGTTCCCCGTTCCCTGTTCCCTGTTCCCCGTTCCCCGTTCCCTCCGTTAGCCCATCATACAGCACCGTTATGTCCTCGGGCTTGCAGTGCCAGAACTTCACCATATCTGCCTTGGTGGCCTCGCTGATGGCCACCAGGTACTGCGCCCGCTTTGCGAAAAACGGGAGGACATGCGCGAGATAGACCATGCGCGAGCGCGAGTATTTGCCGGGAATGTGGAAGTTCGCCAGGTCATGGACGGTGGCCGTGGTGGGCAGCGGGTAGAAGGCGCATGCACGCCTGTTCGCGGCGCAGATCACGAAGCCATCATACTCCCACCGGTGCCGCCAGATCCAGAACGGCAGGCAGAAGAGATGCCAGAACATGCTCCGCACCGGGCTTGCAGCCCAGCGCGGAGCGGTGTGCGCGGCCAGTGTCCGCGCACCTCCACTTTCGGGTGCGACACCGGCCAGTGTCCGCGCACCTTCACTCTCGAATAGTGGAGCCGCGAGCGCACCGCGCTTGCGGAGTTCCGGCTCCACCACCAGCGTGAGCTGGTGCCCGTGCCCTGCAAGGGCCTTCACCACCTCGCGGGTGTAAACCGAGATGCCGCTCTTCCCCTTGTCCCAAGGAATGCACGAAACCAGCAGCCTCATTTCGACGCCCCTTCCCTAGATTTCCCCGAACAGGTGCTTCAGCTTGTCGCCTGTCACCGGCTTGGAGATGACCTTCGCAAAGAGGTTGAGGTCGTAGGTGGAGCCAACGTCAACGTCGGCCGTCACGGCGACAATCGGTATCTCCGCCAGGCGGCGGTCGCGGCGCATCGCCTCGGCAAGCTGGGTGCCGTCCATCTGCGGCATCCACATGTCGGAGAGAACGATGTCGGGAACCCACTCATCCATAACTTCGAGGGCCTTGACGCCATTCTCCGCATAGCGGATGTCCTTTACGCCGAGGTTGGAGAGGTGGATGCCGAGGATCTTGCGGTTCATCGCCATGTCGTCAACCACCAGGACCCGCTCTGGAAGGATGGTGAGCGCCGGCTCGTATGGCGTGGCGTCGCCCTTTGGTTTTTCGACGATCTTGAGGTTCGGGATGTCGATGAAAAAGGTCGTGCCTTTGCCGAGTTCGCTCTTGACGGTAATCGTGCCTTCGGCGTTATCGACCATGCGCTTGACAATCGGAAGTCCAAGGCCCGTGCCCTTGATTTCGCCTCCGCTTGTCTTCATGCGGCTGGCGATGTCCTGCACGAATGGGTCGAAGAGCTTTGCAAGTTTCTCATCGGATATGCCGCACCCGGTGTCCCAGACCTCGAAGTGGAATGTCCGCGTTTCGGCTATCCAGCGCATCTTGACTCCGATTTCGCCCGACTCGGTGAACTTGGCCGAGTTGCCGACGAGGTTGATGAGTATCTGGCGCATCCCCTGCTGGGAAAGCGCGACGATGGGCACCTCGCCCGGCTTGGGTGCATCCATCACAAGCTTCACGCCGTGGCGGCGGACGCGGTAGCCGAAGATGGCGGGGAGTTCCCGCAGCAGAACGGAGATGTCGCAGGTGCCGCTGCGCATGTTCATCGCGCCGGCCTCAAGTTTGGAGAGGTCGAGGATGTCGTTGATCAGCTCGAGGAGCGCCGTTGAGCTTAGGACCACGCCCTCGGTGTATTCGCGGCGGCGCTGCTCCGAAAGGTCTTCGCGGGAGAGGAATTCGGCAAAGCCGATGACGGCGTTGAGCGGCGTGCGAAGTTCGTGCGACATCATGGAGAGGAAGCGCGTTTTTGCCTGTGCATGTTCCTCTGCGAGGGCGGCGGCGTCATTGGCGCGTTTGGCCTGCTTTTGGAGGAGGATCATCATCACGAGACCGTAGGCGGCGAGGAGCGTCACGAAGACGACGCCCGCTATGATGGCACGCTGCCTCAGTTCGTCGGCGGTGAGGCCGAACACGCGGTGGACGACCTGCCGCTCGGCGGCGTCGGCCATGAACATCTCCTGGAGCTGCAAATGGTCGATGCCCGTCATTACCTTGTTGAGGATCGAGACGAGTTCCGCCGGCACGTTCGGGCGGGCGAACATCTCGAACTCCAGATACTGGTCCTCTGCGGTAAGCGTCTTCGCCACGCTCTGCGGAACGGGAACGGCGAACACCGATGTCGCGCCGTATGTCGCGGTGGTCTTCACCGGATATGGGATCCAGAGGTCGGTGTCGCCTCGCAGGAACTTCGCCTCGGCCGTCTGGATGCCGGTCTGGGGCTGGACTGCGACCTTCAGCCCAGTCCGCCGCGATATTTCGGCGACGAGACGGCCGACGAACCCAATGGCGTTGCCTTTCTCGTCCTCGATGGGGAATGGCCACGGGGAGAAGTCGATGTAGATGGGCGTGTCGTTCTGCTGGCGGCGAGAAAGCCAGTTGCTCTCGTCGAGGGAGAGGGCGGCCATCTCGCTGCGCTTGCCGTAGTGGTGTTCGCTGATCATGCGGAGATACTTCGGGAAGTCGTCGCAGATCTCGTCGATCGCCGCCTCCAGTTCCTCGAAGAGGTCCTTGCGCTGGAGCGAGGTGCAGATGTACATCGGGTGCGAGGCATAGAGGTGCAGCGCCTTCTCGTCTTCAAGTTCCGGCATCTCCACGTCCACGCAGGCGTCCACCTCGCCGGCCTCGTAGGCGTCGAGCATGGCACGGTCGGATGAGAACTCAACCCAAGAGATGTCGTCAACTTTGTCGAACTGCCGCTTTGCGCGCTGCGCGCTTACAGAACTTGCGAGAAGCCCCACCTTCATCCCGTGCCAGGTGTCAGGTTCCCCCGGCTTGTATGGGCTGTTCGGCCGCGTCCAGAGATAGACGCGCAGCATGCCCATTGGGGTGTGTGGGTAGCGGAACTGATCGCGGCGCCAGGATGAGAATCCGATGCCGCCAATGAGGTCGAGGCGGCCGTTCTGGACGTCGGCGAGGCTCTGATCGTAGTCGCCGTAAACGTAGTCCAGCGTCCAGTGCGCGTGGCCAAGAATGGACTTCAGCCAAATTTCAAGGGCGCCGGAGCGCTCGCCATCTGGCGACACTTCGAAGAGGTCTCCGCGGCTGTATGCGGCAACGCGCACGCGCTTCTGCGGCTTGGAGATGCCGAGGAACTTCTCGCGCAGCTCGTCATACTTGTCGATGTGGTAGATGTAGCAATCGCGGTAGGCCTTGGAGAGCTTCTCGAACAGTTCCCGGTTGTCCCTGCGGACGGCGAAATAGACGTTGCGCGAGCCGATGGGCACCACCTCGACGACTCCCTCCGGGCGCTTGCCGAAGGGCGTGTAGAGGAAGAGGGCGTCGATTTCGCCGTCATGCAGCGCCTGCACCGCTCCGGCGCTCGTGGGGAACTCGACGTAGGTCGGCGAGAGGTTCGCGTGTTCGAAGTAGCGGACGCGGTCGTCGTTGCTTATCTGACCTTGCGAAACTGGCGAGTAGCCCACGCGCATTCTCGGCCAGTCGGTGATCTTCGTGGACATCAGCTCCATCGCGCGGGATGGCGTCGCGTAGAGGGCGAAGTGCATCCTGCCAAGCGGCTGGAGGGGGAAGACGAAGTCCTTGAGGATGTGCTCGGTGCGGAAGGCCGAGCAGATGACATCGACCTTCGAGAAGTCCATGAGGTGGTCTTCGCCGAATGGGACGCGTTCGGTTTCGACGCCGGCGGCGGCGAAGACATCCTCCATTATAGCCACGCAGACGTCGTTGTCGGCCGCGGCCCAGAAGTCGAGGTCGGCATCGCGCTCGCAGTCGGCGACTCGTATCGGCGAGGCGTAGGCGGCCGCCGCAAATTCGGCGGCGATGACGAGTAGCGTGGCTTTTTTCATGGAGTCTCCTTAGAATTTAGCATCGGCGACGGAGGGGACGATTTCGAAGACGCGGCTAACCTTCGTGATGTCAAAGACTATTTTCGGCCCCTGCTGCAAGGCCGCGAGGACAACCCTGCCGCCACCGGCCTTGGCCTTTTGCAGAACCTGCACGAGGACGCCCAGGACGCTGGAGTCGATGTGGACCATCCGCGACAGGTCAAACAGGACGTTCGTCCCATCCGTCATCTTGCTTAGGATTTCCTCGCGCATCGTCGGCGCCACGGCGGCTACGAGTCGCCCGTCAATCGCAACGTTCAGTACATTGCCGTTTTCAGTAATGTTCCATGCCATATTTTATTCCTTGGTTGAAGTTGAAAAGTTGAAAGGTTGAAAAGTTGAAAGGTTGAAAGGTTGAAAAGTTGAAAAGTTGAAAGGTTGAAAGGTTGAAAGGTTGAAAAGTTGAAAGGTTGAAAAGTTGAAAATTGGTTGTTGGCTGTTGGCTGTTTTCACAATTGCACATTTCCACATTTAATTAAACACCTCCCAATCTCTCTTCAGAGAGGCGTTAAGCGGAATGCGTGAGCGGATGTGGCGGTGGACGCGGCGCAGGACTCGCACGGTGCAGTCTTCGCCAAATGAGCCGAGGTCGCCGAGGGTATGGCGGCGGACGACCCACCTCGCACCCTCGCGCAGGGAGCGTCCAAGCGTGCCGGCGCGGCGCCCGGCCTCGAACACCTCTTCGGCGGCGAAGAGCCACGCGCTGCGGGCTGTTTCAAAGTCGCAGACGGCCTCGGCGCGCGGGCGGAACTTCCACTCCACGGCCTCGCGGTAGAGGCTGTCGCCAAGGGCCTCGGCGCGTTCCGGCGCCTTCCAGCGGTAGGCGTGGCGCGCCACGAGCCGCGCATCCCCCGCGCCAAGGATGCACTTGTTCAGGTTGCGCACCACGAACTCGCCGTTCTGCGCCTCGCCGCGTGCGGCGAGGTTCTCCTCGGCGAGAAGCAGGCCCATTCCCCTGTTCATAAGCTGCCTCGCGGCCTCGGACCATGGAATCGCCTCGGGCGCGCGCCTTTCCACGCCGGCGAAGAGCCTCTCGCCCTTCTCGCCAGCCACGTCAAAGTATCCGCGCACGAGTTCCTGCACCATTATCCGCGCCTCGTCGTGCTTCAGGCGCCAAGGCGTCTTCGCCACGCAGAAGTCGGCATCGACGCCAAGCCGTTTCGACCATTTCTCCGAAACCGGCGCCAGCACGCGGCCAATTGCGGCGATTCCAGCGGCGTCGGTGCCGTCCTCGGCAACGACGTAGAAGTCAAGGTCATTGGAGAGGCGCAGGGTTCCGTCCGGAAGGACGAACGCGCCGCCCTCCCCGCGCCCGTAGCCGCCACCGAGCACAACGCCCTTGAGACGGGGAACGCGCAGGGCATCGATATCCGCGCCAATGCCGCGCAGGGCCTCATCGACCATGGCGTCCAGTTCTGGCGCCTCTCCTGCCACGTGCCTGCCCATCAGTCGCGCCCCCTCATGGAATTGCCGGCGAGGAACCGCCAGACATGCCCAAGCCACCCAAATGACGCCGGCTTGATCAAATGCGCGACGCCTGAGTCATCCACTTCCGTCCAGAATCCGGTCAGGCCGTCGATGACGCGGTTTCCGTAGATGGCCTTGCCCGTAAGGTCAAGCCCCTGCCCCACGAAGGTGTTGTCGCAGACGACCGTGCGGTCCAGCTTCACACCCTCGGCAACAACGGCGCTTCGGCCTATCACGACCTGCCCGTTGATGATCACGTTGCGTTCAAACCAGGCGTCGTTCCCCACGATTATGGGAGGCCGCACCTCCACCCCCTTTTCCATGCCGACATTGATGCCAATGTGAACCCCCTTCTCCGCAGAGTAGCCCGGCAGGGTGAATCCGGTGGGGTTCTTGAGAATCGTCATGTTCAGATTGAACCAGCTCGGCACATCCTCGATGATGAAGCCGCATGGCATCACACGCATCCAGCGACCATCCATGTAGCGGTAGGTGCCGACGGGGGTTTCTGCGGCATCTTCCTCCGAAATTGGCACCAGCCGCACCTCATCTAGACTGTGGCAGGGGAGCGCAAGCCCCCACATGACAACCAGCCCGTCTTCCAAATTGGCGGTGAGGGTGCTCGGCAGCCCCGCCAAGTCGTTTAGGCCACGTGGCGGAGTCCCCTCCCCCTTTTGGTAGAAAACGGGGAAAGCGCCGCGGGTGATGTCGTCGAACTCCTTCTGCAGTTGCTCAGACCAGTACCAGTCCAGTATCCCGCACAAAACGATGTTGAAGCGCGCTGCGGCCTCAAGCGCGTAGTCGATGTAGCGCCGTCCGGCGAGGGGAAGCTCGGCCGAGCTTACCCCCGGCAGGACCTCGCAGACCCAATCGGTCTTCGAAACGGAGGGAACTAACAGGGCGCACTGCATTGTCAGTAGGCCCCCTTCCCGCTTATGATCGCGGGTATCGTCTTGAGGAGGATTTTGAAATCCTTCCACACGCCAGGCGTCAGAATGTATTCCTTGTCGAGGCGGACCTGCTCGTTGAACGGGATGTCGCTGCGCCCGTTGACCTGCCACAGGCAGGTGATGCCGGGGATGACGTCAAGGCGCTTGCGGTCTTCCAACGTGTATTCGCGAACCTCGCTCGGCACAGGCGGACGCGGCCCCACGAGGCTCATGTCGCCAATGAATACATTCCACAGCTGGGGCAGCTCGTCGAGGCTCGCATGGCGGATGAAGCGCCCCACCTTCGTGATGCGCGGGTCGTCCTTCATCTTGAAGATCACGCCGTCCTTCGACTCGTTCTGGCTCTTCAGATTTTCCTTCAGAGCCTCGGCGTCCTGCCGCATGCTGCGGAACTTGTAGAACTTGAAGTGGCGCCCATAGCGGCCCACCCGGATTTGGCTGAAGATGACCGGCCCCGGGCTCGAGAGCCTTACCGCGATGGCGATTGCCAGGAACACCGGTGACAGGATCAGCATGCCGAGGCCGCTTCCGACGATGTCGATTGCGCGCTTCATGACGTATGCGCTGATCACGGTGAAGCGCCACGCCTTAAGACGCAGACTTCGCCTCCGGCCGCCATTGCGGCGTGCCGCCAGTTCCCTCACCAACTTGTCAAGGTCGGCGTCGGGAGATCTGTCGAGAAAGCTCTGCATTACGACAGCTGGGTCTGAAGTTCCCTCAAATGGGCGATGAGGCTTCCGGCGCGCTCGGCATCGGAAAGCTTTGCCGCGCCGCGCAAGGCGATGGCCGTATCGGCCATCTCGGTGTCTCCGGCGGCCAGGGCGTTGCCCTTCACGGCATGCGCCACTTTGTCCAGACGGTCCCAGGCGGAGGCGGACAGAGCCTCTTCAGCCTCGGCAAGCTTCTCGGCGACGGATGACACATACTCGTTGTAGATGTCGCCAACGATGTCGGCGTCTCCGCCGAATTGTTCATCAAGGTAGGTCTTGCAGCATTCCTTCATTTCTTGATTCTCCTAAAAGACTTAACTAAAACACTCTTTCCCTCTTGCCGTTCAGCCATCAATGCTTACGGCCTTCAGTTCCAGCGGGATGTGGTAAATCGTCTCATTGAGCGAGCCGTAGCGGTTCCGCTCGACGCCATTGCAAAGCTCGCGGACAATCAGCCGACCGCGTCCGCGCCCGCCCATCTCCTTGTTGACAAGCTCGAAGGCCGTGGAGGCGTCGCCGGCCGCGACCTCGATGCTCGGCTCCGGCGTGCCGTAGTCCCAGACCGCCAGCTGCGCATCCTTTGAAAATACGCGGAGGCGCAGGCCAACGGCCTCACGGAGCCTGTCGCGCTCGTCAAAGCCGTGGTCGTAGATGTTCATTAGCTTCTCCTCCACCACAAGCTGGAGGCGACCGGAGAACTCGTCGGGAAGGCCCCTTTCGGCGCACCATGCCCCAATATCCTGCGCTGCGCGGTCCACATGTTCGGGCGTGAGTGGAACCGCCGCCTCGTAGAGGCCGTCGATATCCTGCGCCGCACCGAACACCAATGCGGTGACGTCGTCGTGGAAGTGGGTGTAGCCGCGCTCCGCGCACATTGAGATAATCTTGTGCGGGAGCGGGCAGAGCGCCCCGCGCTTGCGGGCGTCATCCGCCAGGTCTGCGCAGATTTCAGACAGCGCATCCGCATGCAGCTGCTCCAGGCCGTCGCGATCGCGGGTGAGGTCAAGGACGCCGTCGGTGAAGGCAATCGCCACCGCCGAGGGTGAAAGCGGTGTGACCACTTCATCCGCTTTTGTGAAGACGGTGTCGCGGATGAGGCCAATCGGCATTCCACCGCGCTTTTCAGGATTCACCTGGAGTGCCTTGCCCCCGTCGAAGACCATTATGTCGCCGGCGCCGCAGGTAATCCAGCGCACTTCGCCCTTCGCTGCGTCGTGCAGGCAGATCATGGCCGTCATGTAGGAGACGTCCGCCAAGCTGGCGCGGAAAAAGCGGTGCATCTGGTTCGCAATGTCGGAAGGCGACAGAAAGGCGCGGTCGTCCGTGGAGGCCAGATGCTTCAGGAACGACTGCACCGCCGTCATCGCCAGCGCCGCGCTCGTGCCGTGGCCCTGGATGTCGCCGAGGACGTAGAGGTAGCAGTGCTCTCCAAAGCGCATCGCCTCGTAGAGGTCGCCGCTGACGATGTCTTTCGGATGCCAGAAGGTCGTGTAGAAGCCATAGCGCGATCGAATCATCCGAATGGGCAGCAGGCTGCGCTGCACGTGCGCGGCAAGTTCCATGGACTTGCGGTCTTCCTCCATCTTCTGGTCGATGAAGCGCTGGACACGCCGCGAGGCCACGATCTGCCGGACGCGCCTGATGAGGACGTCCGTCTCGACTGCCTTCGGAAGGTAGTAGCTGATCGGGTCGGCGAGTATCTTCTTCAAAAAGCCGCTCCCCTCTTCGGGGTCGAGGGCCGTGAGGAAGA
>JAGCUY010000068.1 GCA_017962605.1 Kiritimatiellia bacterium
GCCGCCACAGGCGCGGCAGCCGCGGCGGCCGCAAGCACCACGGCCAGGGCGGCGCCGCAGCCCCGGCGCAGAACGACGCGCCGTCCAACCAGCAGCTCCCTTCCGCCCTCTAGCCCAGTAGCTCTATCACCTGCTTCTGCACTTCGCCAATTGCGTCGAGGCGAAGCTGGGGATCTACAATCAGGAAGGTGTCGCCGCTGGCCTTGTGTTCGTATATGCGCAGGATGCCGCCCTCCGGGCGTGGCTTGGCGTCGCGCTCGATTAACTGCTTCTTCCGCTCCAGCATCACAGCGAGGATGTAAACGACGTTGGCGTTTGCGGGGTCGTCGAGTTCAACAAGCCGGCGGAACAGCGCCTCGGCCGTCTCGCGCTTGATGGGCTCGTCCTTTGCGGCCGACGCCGACGGCGCGATGGTGGACTGCCACTGGCTGAATGGCTCTCCGCCGTCCTGGCGCCCCTTCCAGCAGTCGGGGCAGTAGTCGCGGCGGCCGTAGCCGCCCTCCTCGGCGGCGAAGAGGGCCGAGACGCACTCGCCTCCATCCGGGAATCCATTTCCGCAGACGGCGCAGGTGCGGGCGCGCGGCTTGATGTTCCATTCCTGTGACATGGCTATTCGATTCTCCCCTTTGCGTATCGTGTGAGTCCGGCGAGATCCTTGAGGATGGCGGCCTCGGAGAAGCCCGCCCCCTCTAGCAGCGCCAGAACCGCCTCGCCCTGGTCGTCGCCTATTTCAAGAAAGATGAAGCCGCCCCGCCTAAGGGCAATGGCGGCGTCGTGGACAAGGCTGCGGATGATGTCCAGTCCGTCTGCTCCACCGTCTAACGCCGTGCGCGGCTCGAAGTCGCGGATGTGGCGCGGCAGCGCGTCGACTGTCGCGCTGGCGATGTATGGCGGGTTGGAGACGACGGCGTCCAGCGAGCCTGGTTCCGCCTCCGCGCAGTTTCGCCCGAGGACGAAGATCACGCGCCCCGCGAGTCCAAGTCGTTCGGCGTTCTCCCGCGCCAGCGAAAGCGCCGCCCCCTCGCAGTCGGTGGCCATAACCCGGCACTGCGGCCGTTCGTGTGCCAGCGACAGCGCAATCGCCCCTGTCCCCGTTCCCACGTCGCAGATAAGCGGCGCCGCATCCCACAGGCGCGGCTCGTCGAGGACAAGCGCCACCAGCCCCTCCGTCTCCGGGCGCGGGATCAGGGCGCGGTGGTCGGTTGCCAGCGTCAGGGCGCGGAAGTCCCAGTTGCCTAGCACGTACTGTAGCGGTTCGCCGTTGGCGAGCCTCACTATGCCAGCCCGCAGTGCGGCGACGGTGTCCGGCTCCGGCACGGCGTCGAGCGGCAACGCCGTCCGGCGGCAATGCATAATGTCTGCCGCCAGCCATTCGCACTGGAGCCGCGCGTCGTCAACGCCGCGCCGCGACAACCATGCGGCCCCGGCTGCAAGGAGTTCGCCGAGGCTGTGCGCGGCTGCGTCTGGCGCCGCTGTTTCCATGGTTCGCGCTTCCGCCTGCTAGAAGGGCATTACTTCTTCAACGTCGTCCACTATTGGCGGAACGTCGATGTCTGCGGCCATGCCGGCGTCTGCATCGCCGGCGGCGTCAAGGGATTCGAGCTTGATGGCGTCGATGTCAACGAAATACTTGCCGTTCCACTCGCGCCCGCTGAGGGCGAATGTGGCCTTTACGCGCTCGCCGGCCTTGAAGTTGTCTAGGACGGCGCAGCGCTCCTTCTTGAAATTCATCGCGATGTCTTGAGGGAAGCGATCACCTTCCGTGGTCACCACGAACTGGCGTTTCGTGAAGCCGCTCGGGAAGGTCTGAATGTCGCTGATCAGCTTGATCGTTCCGGTCATTTCGTATAGCATGGCTAGTGTTCCTTATGGTTAATGGGCTTCTCGCCGCCGCCGGCATTCGCCCAGAGGGAGTCAAGGTCGTAGTATTCGCGCGCCTCGCGGATGAAGAGGTGCGCGATTACGTCGATGTAGTCGAGGACGACCCATCCGCTCTCGTGGTCGCCTGACGCCCTGTAGCCGGGGATGCCTTCCTTCTTGAGGGTGGCGCGGACGTCGTTGACGAGTGAGCGCAGGTGCGGTGTGGACAGTCCCGTCGCGACTACGTTGAAGTCGGTGATCGACGAAGTGCCGCGCACGTCGTAGATGCGGATGTCGGCCGCCTTGGCGGCGTCGAGCAATTCGGCTATTCTTTTGGCCAGTTCTTCTGAGGTCATAAGGGTAAATATTCTACCACAAATCGCGCCCGGACCTCGCGCTATTTCTTCTTGAACTGTTTTTTGTTCTGGATGGTGGTTTCGCTGGCGGTCTTGGCCATGATCGCGTTGAAATGCTTTAGGTCTGCCACCGGGATCAGTGGCGTGGTTGTGTCGCGCAGGGTGAACTCCATCTTTAGTGCGCGGCAGCCGTCCGCCTGAAGCCAGAGCGTCTTGACAGCGCACCCTGAGCCGGAGGCGCCAGGCGGCGCCGGGCGCCAGGTGTCGCGCCAGACGGCGTTGCGGTCATCGACGGAGAGGACGCCGGTATCCAGTGTCACGGTGGCTTCGCCGTCTGCGGCCGCCAGACGCGGCGCCAACTGCGCCGCCATCGCTTTCGCGGCATCGCCCTTCGCCGCCGCGAATGCATCCAGGGCCGCGTCCAGGGCCGCGTCGTAGTGCGTCTCGCTGGCTTCCATCCGGAAAGCGTAGCCATCGACCACCCGCTCCAGCGCAAGCAGGATGCCGCTCGGCGCGGCCACTTCCTTCATGGACTTCGGATGCTCGATGCGGACGTCAAGCGCCTCGGGGCCGCCGCGCCCCTTGGTGCGGACGCGCTCCGTCTTTTCCAGCGCCAGGCCGGCCATCGCGTAGTCATCAACGTTTGGGACTGTTGCCAGCATCGGTGCGGATGATGCGGGCGAGGACTTGCCGTTTTCGGCGACGAGTTTCTCGATCCATTGCTTGCACCTGCCAACCCATGCGGTTCGGCTTGCCTCGTCCCTGGCGTGGGAGGTATGGGCCACTACCGAGTAGAGATGGCGCTTGATGAGGACGCCGCCCATCACGGTGAAGGCAGACGCGCCCTCGGCGCCAGCCGCGCTTTCGGCGTGGATTTCAAGGGTGTTGCAGTAGTAGTTCTTCCCCGACTGGAATCCGGCGAAGACCATGCCTTGGAGCGAGTGTCCGTAGAGGGCCTCGATTTGCTGGCGCGTGCCAGCCACGATCTGCTCGAAGTCGCTCTCGGAAAGTTCCACTTCAATGGAGGTCTGCGAAAGGGAGACCATCTCAGTGTAGCCGTTCTGCTGGCCAAGCTCCTCTTCGCGGACAAGGACGCTGACCACCTTGCCGTTCTGGCCGCCAAGGGCCTTCTTGGTGCGCTGGATGATTTTCTTTACGACATTGTCGCCTGGGGCGAATCCCGGGGTGCCGGGGATCTCAACGAGGCCAAAGGAAGTTCTGCAAGGAAAGGCGAACGCGCCGCTGGTCAGGAAAATGGCCAGCAGAGCAAGAATCGCATGTTTAAAGTTTCCTAACTTGTGCATGTCACGATTATATCACAAAGGCCCTGCTATTCGTCAAGGTTTACTTTTGCGCGCGCGTTTTTCTTTTCTGAATGATGGCGCTTGTCGGCGAGCATCTTCGCCCTCTGCCGCCGCGACCGGCGCCTCTTCTGACGCCTTATTTTCTCAGCAGCCTGGATCCTCTCGCTCTCGGCGCTTTGCGCCCGCTCAAGCAGACGCTCCGCCAGCGCGCGCCGCGCCAGCCACCTGTTTGCCTCGCGCGACCGCGTCTCCTGGCACTTCACCATCTCGCCCGTCGGCTTGTGCAGCAGGCGCACGCATGACGACGTCTTGTTGATTTTCTGCCCGCCGCTTCCCGCGCCGCGCACGAAGCTTTCCTCGATGTCCTCTTCGACGAGCCCCGCCAACTCCATCTTGGCGCGGATCTTCTCAAGCGTCTCCGCCGATATGGCTATCGCGTCCGCCATTTTTCGTCACCGCAAGTCAGCCCCATGTGCAGACCGCCGTCGCCAGCGCCACGCCGTCGCTTTCGCGGTTCAGCGAATGCACGGTCTTCGAGCCCTCCTGGCACAGCCATGCCGTACTTTCCAGCACCTCGCCGCGAATCGCCTCCTGCCGGTAGGTGATGTCAAGGCGTTTTAAGTCGCGCGAATAAATTTCGTCTGGTAGCGCCTCAAAGAGCCATTCCACATAGTGGACGTTGTTCACATGCCGGTTGATGTCCGTGTCCGCCCGCCTGATCAGCACCTTCGTCTTGAATGGCTCGCCTTCTTTTTCCGGCGCCCGCCCGGCCGGTTCGACATCCACGCGAGGCGCCCACGCCGGCGCCAATGTCGCCAGCGTCGGCGTCAGCATGCAGATCTTGCGATTCACCACGTCAACGTATATCCAGTCGCTCGTGGCCTTCACCAGCACTTCGCCCTCCGCATTGCGGATTATGTAGTCGCGGGTGCAGACAACGCGCCGCCTCACGCCCGACGGCCAGGTTTCCAGCGTCACCGCTTCCCTGGCCTTCGCCGGACGCAGGAAGCAGATGCTCATGCCGGAAATCATCCATGAGTGGCCGTCTTTCATCAGGTCTCGCATCCCAACTCCCAGCAGGCTCGCGTGCGCGGTGGCGCCGCACTGCAATATGTCGCAGATCTTGGCTGCGGACACACGGTCGAAGCAGTCCAAGTCGGAATCGAACAGCATCGTCTCCACGAAATGGCGCGGATATTCCGCCACTTCTTTTTCACCTTCCATTTTTTTCTTCTCCTCGTTCAGTTCCCCGCGCCATCCTCAGCCGTCATTTTAATGGCGGCTGCCGCCAAGTCGTCGTGTTCGGCCTTTATCCGGCGGACGCCCTCGCCTTCTGATATCTTCCGTCGCACTATGCCGAGCGGAGTCGCTATCTCCTCTTCGTGCCTCGCCAGGACGCGCCTTGGCGCCAGCGTCTCGCGCAGGCCGATTGTCGTCGTGTGGCGGAAAATGCACCGCGCGATTTTGTCGCGGTCAGCCGGACGGCAAAGCACTTCAAGCAGCGTCCCTGGCCGCCCCTTCTTCATGAGCGCGGGCACCATCACAGCATCCAGCGCCCCCTCGGCCATAACGCGCTCTGCCGCGAAGGCCAGGTCTTCCGCCGTCATGTCGTCGATCGCGCAGCGGAATTCGCATACGACATCCCGGCCAGCCTTCTCTTCCATTTCGCCAAGCATGGCCCGCACAATGTTCGCCCTGCCTTCCAGATCCTTGCCGCCGGCGCCGCACCCGATTTTCGTTGGCGTCATCGGTTTCATCTGCCCGAATTCGCCCACGAAGTGACGTAGTAGCGCCGCGCCCGTCGGCGTGCAGAGTTCGCCGTCCGATTCCTCTCCGCCCCGCACTGGGATTCCACGCAACAGCGCCGCTGTGCATGGCGCCGGAACCGACATCACCCCATGTGCGCACCTTACCGTTCCCGCGCCGACGCTGACCGGCGTCGCGGTTACCATGTCCGGCGCAAGCTCGTTCAACAAGAAAGAAACTGCCGCGATGTCCGCGACCGCGTCCAGCGCACCGACTTCGTGGAAGTGCACGGTGTCGCGGCTTCCGCCGTGGACGCCGGCCTCGGCCTCGCCCAGCAGCCCGAAGACTTTTCGGACATTCTCCGCGACCTTCGGCTCCAATTTCAGCCCATCGACTATCTCTAAGACCTCTTCCAGTGTCCTATGGTGATGGTGGTGGTGATGATGGTGATCATGGCCATGGCCATGTCCGTGGCCTTCCTCTTCCCCATGCACGCGCACCGAGAGATGCCGTGCGGCGATTCCGCAGCGCCGGACGTCCTCCAGCGCAAAATCTACTTCAGGAACCCCGATGGCGTTTAGTTTCGCCACAATGCCCTCGCGGTCGTCGAACAAGTCGAGCAGCGCCGCCGCAAGCATGTCGCCGGCCGCGCCGGAAGTGCAGTCTAAATGCAGTATCTTCATTTTATTTCCCCTTCATCCCCGCATGGTTGATGCGGCTTGCGAGGATGCCCGCGCCAAAGCCGTTGTCGATGTTCACCACGGAGACCCCGGCGGCGCAGCTGTTCAGCATTGAAAGCAGGGCGGCAATTCCGCCGAACGAGGCCCCGTATCCGACGCTTGTCGGCACTGCCACGACTGGACAGGCGACCAGGCCTCCAATGACGCTCGCCAGTGCCCCCTCCATGCCGGCGACTGCGATGATTGCCGAAGCCGATCGGAGATCGTCAAGCCGTGCCAGCAACCTGTGCAGGCCCGCTACGCCGACATCGAAAATGGCCAAGACCTCATTGCCCAGCGACTCTGCGGTCACGATAGCCTCTTGCGCCACGGGGATGTCGCTAGTTCCGGCCGTCACCACGACAATCTTTCCGATGCCGTCCGGCGACTTCTTCTTCCCGATCCTTCCAATTCGCCCCTCGGGGAAATATGCAAATTTCTTAGAGAAGGCGGCCTTAATGGCCTTGGCCTTCTCCTCGTTGATCCTTGTCACCAGCACAGGTTCCTGCCCGGCCTCGACCAGCGTCTTGGCGATTCTGACAATCTGCTCGGAACTCTTCCCCTCTCCGAAAATTGTCTCCGCCGCGCCCTGTCTCTTCAATCTCTCCAAATCCACATTTGCGAATTTCATATCATGATTATACCACATTTGGTATAATAGTTGGTGATTTTATAGGGACAGTCCTTTCAAAAGCGGAGGCAACACATGCGACAGGCAAGGATAAAAGTTGACGGCGATGGATACTATCATGTGACGAGCAGGTGCGCGCTGCAGGAGTATCTCATGGAAGCGAAGGCGAAGGACGTCTTCGTCAGGATGATGCGGAGGGCGGCGACATTTTCCGGTGTCGAGATCATCACGTACTGCGTGATGGACAACCACTTCCACATTCTGCTGAAAGTGCCCAAACGAAGGGAGGTTGACATGGCGGAGCTGCGGCGTAGGATAACCGTCCTTTATGGGAAGGAAAAAGCTGGGCGGATATTCGCCCGCTGGAAGGCCTTCGAGGAGCAGGGCGACATGGAAACGGTGGCCGACGAGCAGGACGCCTTCCGCAAGCGGATGTACGACCTGTCGGAGTTCGGCAAGACACTGAAGCAGCGCTACTCGGTGTGGTACCGCGCGAACCACACGCGCAAAGTCGGCAACGACGGACTCCAGGAGGAGCGGGCCATAGAGGGCACGATCTGGCAGGGGCGGTTCCACAGCGTGTTGGTAGAGCCGACGGAGAAAGCGCTGACGGCGGTGGCCGCCTACATCGATATGAATCCTGTCAGGGCAACGTTGGTGTCGGACGCGGCGGCCTACCGCTGGAGCGGCTACGGCGCAGCGAAACACGGCGACCCGGACGCCAAGGCAGCCCGCAAGATTGTCGACGCTAGGATATATGCCTCAATATTGGATGAGAAAACGCACGGCTTCGCCAAGCAGGTGCCAAGCGTGTCGCGTGGCGTGGCCGTGGGCACGGAGTCGTTCGTGTTGGCTACGATAGATGAGGCGAGGGGGAAGGAGCGAAGGCGAAAAGGCGTGGTGGCGATACCATTGGCTAAGGAGGGCAGCCTAGCCTTGCTTTGCTCGGCGGGAAGACGAATGGCGGAAGCATAAGTGGGGAACTCGTATTTGCAGAACTCGGAGGTAGCATAGAGGATTTATGGGGACAGGCCCTTCAAGACAAGCGTGGCGGGTAAAAATGGCACATGGTGAGACAATGTGGCGCATGCGTGGGAGGCGCAGTTTTTTCGTGGTTGCAGGATTGTAGAGGGGTTGGCATTGGTTATGCTCAAAGGGAAGGCCAAAAGGAGAAATTGTTATGAACGCAGAAAAATTCACTCAAAAAGCCCAGGTCGGCATCCAGGCCGCAAGGGAAATCTCAATTAGGTTCGGCCACCAGGAGGTGGATGTCGAGCATCTGCTTATGGCCCTGCTCCGGCAGGAGGATGGACTTGTTCCGCAGGTAGTCGCAAAGGTCGGCGCCTCGGCTGCCGATCTTTTGGCACGCGTCGAGCAGGAGCTGGCGGGGCGTCCGCATGTCTCCGGCTCTACCGAAGAAGGGAAAATCTATGTGACGCAGGCGCTGAACGAACTGCTTGTCCGCGCACAAGACCACGCGAAGCGGCTCCAGGACGAGTATGTCTCCGTGGAACACTTCCTGCTGGCCATGACGGACGGCGGGGCGTCGAAGACCGCCGCCTACCGGATACTGAAGGACGCTGGCATCACGCAGAACGGGTTGCTCGCCGCCTTGAAGGAAATCCGTGGCAACCAGCGCGTCACTTCGGACAATCCCGAGGGCCAATACGAGGCGCTGAAGAAATACGGCTCGGACCTTGTGGAGGCGGCGCGGCAGGGCAAGCTTGACCCTGTCATCGGCCGCGATGCCGAAATCCGCCATGTCATCCGCATCCTTTCGCGCAAGACGAAGAACAACCCGGTGCTGATCGGCGAGCCGGGCGTCGGCAAGACGGCAATCGTCGAGGGGCTCGCGCAGCGCATCGTGCGCGGCGACGTGCCGGACGGCTTGAAGGATCGCACCATCTTCTCCCTCGACATGACGGCCCTCATGGCTGGCGCGCAGTATCGCGGCCAGTTCGAGGAACGGCTGAAGGCCGTTCTGAACGAGGTCAAGGCGGCGAATGGGCGCATCATCCTCTTCATCGACGAAATCCACACCATCGTGGGCGCGGGCAAGACCGAAGGTTCCACCGACGCGGGCAACATGCTCAAGCCCATGCTTGCCCGCGGCGAGCTGCAGTGCGTGGGCGCGACGACGCTGGACGAGTATCGCAAGTACATGGAGAAGGACGCCGCCCTGGAGCGCCGCTTCCAGCCCGTGCAGGTCGATCCGCCCACCGAAGAGGATGCGCTTTCCATCCTGCGCGGACTCAAGGAGCGCTTCGAGAAGTACCACAACGTGCATATTCGCGACGAGGCGCTCGTCTCGGCGGTGACGCTGTCGTCGCGCTACATCCAGGACCGTTTCCTGCCGGACAAGGCGATCGACCTCCTGGACGAGGCCTGTGCGTCGATTCGTACCGAGATGGATTCCTGTCCTGCCGAGCTGGACGAGATGTCGCGCCATGTGCGCCGGCTGGAGATCGAGGAGATCGCGCTCGCGAAGGAGACGGACGAGGCTTCCAAGAAGCGACTGGCGGAACTGCGCAAGGAACTGGCCGAGGAGAAGGCCAAGGCCGACGCGATGACCGCGCGATGGAAGAACGAAAAGGAGGCGCTGGAGGATGTGCGGCGCGTCCGCGCGCGGCTCGACGATGCGCGACTCTCCTACGATTCCGCCGTGGCTGCCGGCGACATCGCCAAGGCTTCGCAGATCAAGTATGGCGTCATTCCGGAACTTGAGAAGAAGCTCAAGATGCACGAGGCGGAAATTGGGAAGGATGGCACCCAGCTTTTGCGCGAGGAGGTGACGGCCGAGGAGATCGCGGAAGTCGTTTCGCGCTGGGCGGGCGTACCGGTGACGAAGCTGCTGGAAGGCGAGCGCGAGAAGCTGCTGCGGCTGGGGGACATCCTGCATCAGCGTGTGATCGGTCAGGATGAGGCTGTGGAGGCGGTGGCGGATGCCGTGCTGCGCAGTCGCGCCGGCATCAAGAATCGGCAGCGTCCCGTGGGCGCGTTTCTCTTCCTGGGTCCCACGGGCGTGGGCAAGACGGAGCTTGCGAAGGCGTTGGCCGAGTACCTCTTCAACAGTCGCGACATGATCGTACGCATCGACATGAGCGAATACCAGCAGGAGCACTCCGTGGCGCGGCTGTTCGGGGCGC
>JAGCUY010000001.1 GCA_017962605.1 Kiritimatiellia bacterium
CCGCGCCCGCGAAGCCGCGCACGAGGAGCGACGCGGAGCCGTCGGCGCCGCGCTCCTCCTCGACGGATGCCGGCGACACCCTGGTCCACACGTTGCCGTCCGGGCCGCGCCACTGCAGAAGCGCGCCGAGGTTGCCGACGATGGTGCCGGCAAACTCCAGCGCATCGGCCACGCGGTCGCCGCCGATGCTGCCCGAAAGGCGCACGAGGGTGTTTGAGAGAGTCCAGGCGTCGTCGGCTTTGCGCGCGAAGGCGACTGGGGCCGGGGATGCCGCCCCGGACGCGGAGCCGAGGGCCTCCGCGAAGTAGCGCTCGCGTTCGGAAGGACTGACCTGGGAGGCCGTCACGGAAAGGCCGGGGGCCGCGCCGGGCGGCGGGGCGAAGCGGGCGGCGGCGAGATCCGCGTGGATCGCGCGGAAGGCGTCGGTGATTTCGCGGTAGGGGACGCCGAATTCGCTCACGAGCCCGTAGTTGGAGTCCTCGCGGAACGTCTTGGAAATGCCGCTGGCGGGCTGGTCGAGGAACATGAAATAGCTGTATCCGGCGAAGAACGGCAGGGACAGCATCGTGCGGGCGAAAAGGGCGGTCGCGGCGGCGCGGCCCTGCTGCGTCGGGAAGCGCTGCCCCGCGCCGTAGAAGCACGGGCGGCCGGCGTCAAGCGCCGGGAAGGCGAATTCCGTCACCATCAGCGGGCGGCCGCACCAGCCATGTATTTCGGAAAAGAGGTCCGCGACCGGGACGCCATCCTTCGCGGAGAGCACGACGCCGCGGTCGATGTCGGCCCAGGGGTAGCAGTTGAAGGAGACGATGTCGCAGTATTTGCCGCAGACCTCCCACAGGGCCGGGTGGACCTGCGAGAACGGGCCGGCGAAGCGGCACCCGAGGATCATGTGGTTCGGGTCGGCCTCGCGGATCGCGGAGCAAAGCACCGAGAAATAGCGCTCCGCGAAAAAGGCAAGAAAGGAGATCCTCACGGAGGCGGACGGGGCCGCCTCCACAACACTCCTATGGTGGGCCGCAAGCCACTCCTCCAGAGCCTGGCGGGCGCTGTGCGTCTTGGGGAGGGCGCGCACCGTGTCGAAAAGCGTGAGGTCCTTGCGCGCTGTGTCCGGCCCCCACCACTTGAGCTCGTTGTCGAGGAACCAGCCGAGGAGCCAGGGGTCGTCCCTTTCCAGCGCGCACAGGCGCGCGGCCGCCTTGCGGACCTCGTTCTCGAACTCCGGGTGGAAGACGTTCGGGAGACCCGTGCAGGGGCCGCTCCACGGCGTGATCCAGCGGTCGGGGTCCTTGCCGCCGGCGCGCCCGAACTCGCCGCCCAGGTAGAGGGTAATCGTGTGCGCGAGCCCGCAGTGGCGCAGAAGCGGCTCGTCGCAGTGGTTCGCAAGGGTATTGAAGCCCCAGTCGCGGAGGCGGCCGAGCGTTTCGTCGAGCCAGGCGGCCTTCGAGGGGTAGTTGGTCTCGACAAAGCGGGCGTAGATGTCGTAGCCCAGATCGCGGTCGCGCCACCCCGCAGGGCGGACATGGTCGAGCGCCGCGATTGTGACGGCGCGGCCGAGCGGGTCAACCACCCAGTCGCGCCCATCGGCCTGGACGGCGCGGAAAAAGCCCGTCGGCTCGAACTGCGGGCCGGCTTCGCCAGAAACCGGCTCATACGGCGGGACGGCGCATACGGCGGCATCCGCCGCGCCAGGTGTGGCTGCGGCACACATGGGAAGACAGAGCGGCGACGCGAGCCCGGCGAGCGCGAGCGCCGCAGCAGCCAAGACTGTTCGTGTTGCTTTTACGTATCCCATGGTTTGAGCCTTTTTGAGCCGACAGTTCAAGTTTAGCATTTCGCGGTAGCAACTCCGTTACATTTGGAGCAACTTTTTTTTGAGGGCTAAATGGCATTCCGCGCTCGCCACTCGCTCATGGACATGCCGAAGCGACGACGGAAAAGGCGGCGCAGCTCGATTTCGGAGCCGAAGCCGCAGAGGCCGGCGATGGCGTCGATGGCGATGTCGCGCCGGAGGAGGTAGGCCGTGACCTGTTCAAGCCGGATGTGCAGGATCTCGTCGAGGACGGAGTGGCCGGTCGCCTCGCGGAAGCGGCGCTCGAAGTGCTTGCGGGAGACGGGGAATCGCGCGGCAAGCTCCGTTGCGGTGAGGCCGTCGCAAGCCTCGCGGCGTATGGCCTCGGCGGCCTCGAGGACAAACCGCTCGCGCCGGCCGCGCCCGCCGGTGGAAGCCCGCCGCACAACAAGGAGCGGACCAAAGGTAGCATTTTTAGCCACAAAGGACACAGAGTTCACAAAGTCTTTGTGCTCCTTTGTGCTCTTTGTGGCTACAACATCCCAAAGCATCTTCGCGGCGAGGAAGCCTGCGCTTTCGAAGTTCACGTCCACCGAGGTGATGGCGACAGGGGATGGCGGGATGTCGTGGCGTTCGGGGAAGCCATCCACGCCCACGAGGGTTGCGGTCTTCGGGATGTGGCGGTGTCGCGAATGGAGCGCAATTGCCGTCTCCACGGCGGTGAAGTCATTCACGGCGAAGATCGCCACATTGTTCGGGAGCGCTGCGGCCCATTCGGCGAGCCGCTCCATGCGCACCTCCGGAGCCTCGATGCCACGCGCCTGGAATATGGCGCAATCGCGTTTCGATTCGGCGCAGATGGCGCGGAATGCCTCGACGCGTTCCCTTGCCCAGCGCAGCGCAGGATTCCAGTAGGTGATTGCGGCGAAGGACGGCGGGTGGCCAGCCGTGAGTTCGCGGAAGGCGGCATCGGCAATGGCCGCGTTGTCGCAGAGCAAGGCGGCCGTGGCGTTGCGGCAATTAGCATTTTCAGGGTCGATCAGGACGACCGGGACCTTTGGGCCAAACGGACGCTCCCCCCAGTCGATGCGGTTCCCCTCCGCGTCGAGCACGCATCCGGTTGCTCCCTGCGCAATCACGAGCTTGCGCACCGCAGCCTTCGTCATCCCGTCGATCCCCGCCGGGGCCACGTCCCATCCGACTGTTCTGGCAAAGCGCCGCATCCCGTCAAGGACGCGCCTGTTCTTGGCGGGGTTTTTGGCGTGATGCAGATAGAGGATCGTCGGGGTCTGAGCTGCTTTCGCAGGAGAGATCATGGCGCTGTGATTAGAAGATGGCATCAAATCCTGCCCTCAATTCTACGAAATTTTGAGTAATGGCGCAAGGAAAATTTTGGGCACGGTTTTGCCATTTTTGCCAAAACCGTGCCCATTCTTGGCTCATATTTTTGGGCACGGTTTTGCTATTTTCATCTAAACCGTGCCCATTAACGGCTCATAATTTCGGGGCTAGCGGTTGCGGTTTTTAAGCGCATTGAAGGCGGGCTTGGGCGAGAAGTCGGCGTGGACGATGCCGAAGTGGTCCTCGCGGTCATGCGGGTTCTTTTCGGAGTTGCGGAGGGCGTAGATGAGGAAGCGTTCGACATGGTGCTTCGCGGCGACGGGAAGGGCGCGGAGGATGTAGTCGGCCTGCTGCCGCTCGCTCACGCCACCGGTCTCGACGGCCATGTTGCCGGAGAGGATGACCGCGCCACGGTAGTCGCTCCCGAACTTCAGGACGCATGCGCCTGCGGCTTGGCTTCCATCCTTCGCGGGAACCGAGAGCAGTGGCACGAGCCGGTCGCCGTCGCGCAGTTTCGCCGCGTCGAAGAAGCGGTGGCAGGGCCAGCCGTTCATGTCGTAGGGCATTCCCGCCGCAAGCGCCTCAGGCGTCGCATGGACGGTTGCCTTCTGCGGAATGCCGGAGTCGTCGCCTGGAAAGACAATCGAAACGCGCAATGCCTCCCACGCGGCTTCGCGGGCGAGGCCGCCGTCCGGGAGCGTGTCGGCGGGGTGGCCGTCGCGGTAGGCATACCACAGAGGCGCGCCGCCGAAATCGACAAGCGTTCCGCCTTCTGCGACAAAGGCTCTGACCGCCTCCAGCGTGTCGAGCGGGAATGCCTCGGTGAAGGGCGGGTAGATTACGGCGTCGAGCGCCCCCTGCGCCAGCGCCGCGCACAGCCCCGCAGGGGTGTAGGCCGCCGCCGTCGAACCGGGCGGCAGCGCCTCGCGCAGTCCTGCTGCGACGTTTTCCGCCTCGGCGGTGTCATCCGTCGCCCCGACGCACCCCACGCGCCAGCGCTCAAGGTCGGGACGCGCAATTTTGAGCCCGGCCAGCAGCAGCGTCTGCTCCGGGACGGACGCCCTGTAGGTTGACCAGCCCATCTCGGTAATCCAGATTGGCGTCTCGGCATCCCCGTGGCGCGCCATGATGCCGCGCATCCGGCCCAGCGCCTCGTCGAGGAAGTATTCCGGCGGTTGCGGGGCGCAATAGGGGTGGACGGCGAAGACGTCGAAAACCCCCTTCGCCCCGGCCTCGTAGAGAGCTTCCAGAAAGGCCGAGTCGGCGCCGGCAAGTCCCCCGCAGCAGACAATGGCCTCTGGATCGGCGGCTTTGATTTCCTCCCGCGCGGCGCGGAGCATCTCCAGGTATGCCTTGGCGTCGCCGTGGGGGTAGTGCGCCCGGTGGTTCGGCTCGTTCCAGACCTCCCACGCCGCGACGCGCCCGCGGTATCGCTCCGCCGCCGCGCGCACGTAGGCGCGCCACTCCTCAATGTGCTCCGTGACGGGCACGGCCCAACGCGGCACCCAGTTGAGAATTGGCAGAGGCTCAATGCCCTCCGCCTCGGCGGACTCGAAGACGCGGTCGTAGCGCGAGAAGTCCAGGGGCGAATCGGGCGTAGGCTGGCAAAGGCGCCAGCCAAGGTCGAAGCGGACGCAGCGAAGCCCAGCTTCGCGCATCCGCGCGAAGGCGATGGCGCGTTCGTTGAAGTCCGCCGTTCCAACATGTGCCGTTGCGCCGAGAAGCGGGATGCCGGCAGCGCCCGTGGCGGCCGAAGCGGGGATGGTCGCCCACGCCACAGATGCGGCGACTGCCAAGGCCGTCATGGCGGCTCGCGTGTGTTTTTTGCTTATGCTCATAGTTTCTCCTTTGGCTTATTAATGAGGAGATTTCAGTTGCCGATGGCCGGTGGCAATCGGTTGCCGCCACGATGGCGGCAATGCCCCCTAGAGGGCGGGGAGGTTGAGGTCGGCGGCGATGCTGCGCAATTCGGCGATGGTCTTCTCGTTCATGGGGATGCCTTCGCTCCTGCGGCGGGTCTCGCCTTCAAGCTCCTTCTCGCCGTGGATCCAGACGCGGGGGCAGCCTTCGGCGCGGGGTGTCTCGCGCAGTTCCTGGAGGAAGCGCGAAAAGCGGGCGCGGGTTTCCGCCTTGCCGCCGAATAGCCCATAGTCCATCGCCATGAAGAAGTGCGAGGTGTTGGCCTTTTTCGGATCGTCCTTCTTGTGGTTGGAGAAGGGTCCGCCGGAGAAGCCGGCGGTGAAGAGGTCGCAGATCAGGCCGAATCCATATCCCTTGTGGCCGGAGAATGTTTCGCCCGCGCCGCCGAGCGGGAGGATGCCGCCGCCCCTGCGGTCGAGAATTGCGGCGATGACGCGGCCGGGATCGGTGCAGATGGCGCCGGTTTCGTCAATGGCCCACCCTTCCGGTAGTGGTGCGCCGCGTTTGGCATAGACCTCGAGCTTCCCGCGGGGAACGACGCATGTGGCGGCGTCGAAGAGGAACGGCGTCGGGTCGGCGGGCATGCCGAGGGCGATGGGATTGGAGCCAATCATGGCCTTGCGGGCGAAGGTGGGCACGAGGATTGGTTCGCTGTTGGTCATTGAGACGCCGAGCAGGTCCTCCTCGACGGCCATGCGCGTGTAGTATCCGGCGATGCCGTAGTGGTTGGAGGCGCGGACGGCGACCATGCCTATGCCGGATGCCTTGGCCTTGGCGATGGCTAGGCGCATGGCGCGGATCCCGACGAGTTGCCCGATGGCGTCGCGGCCGTCCATGACGGCGGAGACTGGCGTCTCAAAAACGATTTCGGGTTCGGCGCCGACGCGGGCGGTCTTCGTCACGGCGATGGCTTTGTGGTAGCGCATCAGGCGCTGGACGCCGTGTGACTCTATGCCGTAGAGGTCGGCGAGGAGGATGACGTCTGCGATGTCGGCGGCGTCGGCTGGGGCGTAGCCGTGCGCCTCGAAGACGGAGCGGGCGAAGTCGCGGACGCTAGGGTAGGGGAATGTCTGGTACATGGCACTTCCTTATAGGAACGAGGCCAAAAACTCGGCCGGATTTACTACGGGAACTTTTGCCTTCGCAAAATCGGAAACATTCCGAGTCACGATAAAATCGCATTTTGAAAGCTCCGCACTTGCTGCAACCACTGCATCCTCATAGTCGTCCATCCCCAGCGCCTTTGCCTGGCGAAAGACTTGCGCATCCGCGGGGACGACTTCGAAACTGTCTAGCAGCCAGTCGAGGACTGTGCCTTCCGCCTCAGCCCCCGCAGTTTTGCGGACGATGTAGGAAATCGTCGTCATGGCATGCGACGGGATGGCTAGACTGCAGCGCCGCAGACGCCCCCGCTCGCAGATGGCGGCCGCCGAGGCGAAGAAGGGATCCCGATGCTGGAGGACGTCCATCAGCACGTTGAGATCAAGCATCACCTTCATGAGTAGCGCTCCAGAAGGTGTCTGCGGTATTCTTCCTTGGAATCAACCGATGACGGAACAATTCCGGCGACCTTGCGGACAGACTTTGGAACTCCATCCCCGGAGAATGTCGCCCGAATTCGGTCAAAATACCCAATGACCAGATCGGTCACAGTCGTTCCTGTCTGGGCGGCGTACTCTTTTGCGAAGAGGAGCGAATCTCCCGGAAGCCTGATTGTCATTCTGGCATCGTTCATGGCAAAAAATACCTTTTTGTATGAACAAATAATGCCAAAACGCAAGACAAAAGTCAAGTTGCGTCAATTCTCCCACATCCCGCACGGGCGGTCAAACATGCTGGCGCTTGGCGCGCCGCCACCGCAGCATGGTCATGCCCGTGCGGGCCTTGAAGAGGCGACGCGAAATCGCCGCCAACCATAACCCCGCCATCCGCATTTATTATAATGTAGAGGATTCGGTGTGGGTTCCAGCACAATGGACATAGTGGAAGAACTGAGGCAGAACCGCGAAAGCGGCGCGAAACGGCTTGTAAGCGAATACAGGGCCGGTCTCATGTCGCTTGCCCGCCGCTTCTGCCAGAACGAGAGCGACGCCGAGGAGCTGGTGAACGCCACATTCGCCAAGGTGGTGCACAACATCGACGACTATCTGGAGCAGTCGGCCTTCTTCGCATGGATGTGCCAGATACTGACGAACCTCTTCAGGGAAAGCGTCCGGCGAAAGTCACATCAGATGGAGGTCTATCCCGGCGAAGTGCCAGACATCGCCGCCGCCGACGCGCAAGAGGCGATTTACGCAAGCCTTGACGCCTCCTTTCTGCGCGACGCGATCGAGACGCTGCCGCAGGACCTTCGCAGGACAATCGTGATGCACTACTTCATGGACATGCCCGTGGGCGAAATCGCCAAGGTGCTGTCCATTTCTCCCGGGACTGTGAAGTGGCGCCTCCACCATGCGCGAATCGCCATTGCGGCCAAGCTCGGCGTGGCCGCCAAAAAGCCCGGCGGAAAAGCCGTGCTGCTGGCGCTGCTTCTTTGCGGCCTCACCGCCCTTGGGGCGGCAGTATGGAACCTCATCGCTCCCGGCGAGGCGACGGGACCCGCCGATTCCGGCAAGTCGCAAGTCGCAAGTCGTTTGTCGTCATTCGCCGCAACAGAGGCTTCCGGGCAAGCGACATCCGACATCCGACAATCGGAGGCTTTCGACTTTCGACTTTCGACTTTCGACCTTCAACCGTCAAACCTTTCAACTTCTCAACCTTTCAACTTTTCAACCGATAACTCTCAAGGAGACAACATGAACATAACCGCAAAAACAACCGCTGTCCTCGCCGCCGCCATCGCGGCCACGCCGGCAATCACCTCCACCGCCGGCACGATCACCTGGAACACGTCCTGCGGGCAGCCCGTGCGGTGGCTCGAAAGCGTGTCCAACTGGACCCCCGCCGGGTTTCCCGGCGCCACGGACACCGTCGTCCTCGGCCAGTCCGGCGCTTCGCCCGCAGACGTCTGTCTCGCAAACGGCGATTCGGTTTCCGTCTTGAACGCCGAAGTCGCGTGCGTCGCCAACACCACCGCGAAGATCGCGGTCGATTCCGGCGCGTCGCTGACGTTCAACGACGCCAACGCAACGAACTGGTTCGGCAACGCCAATCCCGCCTCGTCGGAGCTGGACGTGAATGGAGGGTCCGTCGCCTTCAACGGAATGGCGTGGTTCTCCGACAGGGGACGCGGCAACACAATCCGCGTTCGCAACGGCGGGACGATCGACTTCGGCAAGGACGTCGTGTTCGGGAACACCCGCATCAACTACGAAGGCGCTACCAAGATGTACATTGGAGAGGGCGGCGTTGTCCGCCAGGACGCCGCCGGACGGTTCATTCTCGGCGGCGGTTACCTGTCCGGCCCGGACAACAAGGGTTCCGGCGGCGAAATCGAGATCGACGGCGGCACGTTCATCGCCGGCAACAACCTGTATTTCCGTTGCGGGCAGTATGGGGCGCAGTATGGCTACTACGGGCACGGGGAAATCCGGTTGAAGAGCGGGAACTTTTCCTTCGCGGGAAGTGACCAGAACTTGCATTTCTTCGGTCAAGGCGCCCTTGCAAGCAAGTTCGTCCAGTCCGGCGGAAACTTCACGGGCAACCTGTCTTTCCAGCGGGGAGTCCCGGCGGAAAGCGACAATCTCGTCGAGATATCCGGAGGAACCAACACCTGTCCGCAATGGAAATTCGGAACGTCCTCGGGAGACAACGGAGGGCGTATGCACATGCGCATCGTCGGGCGCGAAGGCGTGGTCAAGGTCGGAACCGTGTCGTTCCACTCGCCCTACAACAACTCCTCCTTCACCGAGCCGCCGATTCTCATGGAGTTCGTGGTCGATTCCACCACGCGGCGCGACACCGACATGCCCGTCACCCCGGTCTATGTCACCCTCAGAGGATACAATGGAGGTTACAAAGAAATTCGCGGCGTCCACCATGTCCGTCCTGCGGGCGGGGCGCAACTTATCCACCGGGACACGTTCCCGATCTATGTCAAGGAACACGACGGCTGGGCCAGCAGCTACGTCGAAGGGAGCCGGGAAAGCACGGACGGCCAGCATGGCTTCTGGCGCTACCGCTATGCAGCCGATGACCAATACCAGACCATCGGCGCGGAGATGTGGACGAATGTTTTCGCCGCGGTCTCCAAAAATGAGATTCTCGGCACGACGGACTACACATGGCAGTTCCAGCAGAAGCTGAAGGCCGGGGCCGCGCTCGCGGACGGCGCGGCGGCGCTGGAGACGCCCGTCGTACGCGGGTATCTTGCGCTTCCAGAAATCGCGGTGCGCGATCTGCGCGACATGAGGTTCGGTCGCGTCCGTCTCGCCGTCACGCCCGGCGCGGGCGAGACGCTGCAGTCGATCGTGGACGGCTTCAAGGCGAACGGCTACCCCGACTCCGTGGTGGAGGCGGACGGCATCTACAACGTTTCGCTCGTCATCCCAACGGAGCGGCTCGTCGCCGGGATTTCGACCGACAAGATTCTCTTCGACTTCGCCGAGTACCCGAACTACAACGCGGCGAAGACCAAGTCCCCGACAATCCGCGCGACGATCTCGGCCGTGAAGTGGGACCCGCGGATCGACGAGCCAGCGACCGTGCTGTACATGCGGTAGGGAAGGCGTCCCGGCAACCGAAGGCCATCGACCATGAAACCACTGGCATTCCTTTGCGCATCCCTTTGCGTCGTGGGCGGCTCGCTCGGAGAGCTCGCCCCACCCTCTGCGGGCGAGGCGCCCGCGCTCCCGGAGCCGCCCGCGCACCGGCAGCTCAAGGGCGCGATGCTCGGCAACGTGACGGAGCGGGAGTTCCGCGACCTGGCGTCCGTCGGCGCGACGCTCGTGCGCTACCAACTGCACACGAACTGGAAGACCTTCGCCGGCGAGGACGAGGAGGCCCGCTTCACAACATGGCTCGACGAAAAGCTCGACCTCCTTGAGCAGGCTATCGCGTGGGGGCGGCAATACGGCATCCGCATCTGCGTCGACCTGCACACTTCCCCCGGCGGGTTCACCGACGAGAAATACAACTCGAACATGATGTTCGTCGAGGAGAAGTACGAGGGCCTCTTCGTCGCGACGTGGGAGAAGATCGCGCGCCGGTTCCGCGGCAACGCCGACGTCATCTACGGCTACGACCTCATCAACGAACCGATCGACCGCGAAAACGAGCTCACGCGAACGACCTGGCGCGCGGTGATGAGCCGCACCATCGAGGCTGTCCGGGCCATCGACCCGGAGACGCCCATTGTCGTGGAGCCGAACTGCAACGCCTCGCCACGCGGCTTCGACGTAAAGAACATCTACGGACTCAAGGGCTTCGAGCCGCTGCCCTACGACAACCTGATCTACTCCGTCCACGTCTACCAGCCGATGGACTTCACCCACCAGGGGCTTTTCAAGAAGAAGGACGAATATGTTCCGCGCCCCTATCCCGGCTGGAGCCGCGAGCTCGACCCGAACCGGGTGCGCCACCCCGGCGATCTTGGCGACGACAACGGAGTCGCGGGCGAGCGCTGGGACAAGGAGTTCGTGCGGCGCGAGATCCAGTCCGTCCGCGACTTCCAGCTGAAGTCCGGGGCGCGGATCTTCGTGGGCGAGTTCTCGGCGGCGGCCTACGCCCCCGGTGCGGAGAAGTACCTCCGCGACTTGTGCGAGCTCTTCGAGGAATACGGCTGGGACTGGACGTACCACGCCTTCCGCGAAGCCCACTGCTGGAGCGTCGAATACGAGGGACCGAGCTACTTCGAGCTCGTCCCGGCGAAGGGGCTGACTCCCCGCGCCGAAGTCCTGCTGGAATTCCTGAAACACTAGCCCCGCCAAGATGAAACCGACCGCGTCTGACGAACTGGAAACTCCGGAGTCCCGCACCGCGCGGCTCCATGACGCCCGCTGGGGCGTCTTCAACCACTACCTCGGCTACGACTGCGCGAACGCCGCGGAGTGGAACGCCAAAGTGGACGGTCTGGACGTGGAGAAGGTGGCCGACCAGCTGGAGCGCTGCGGCGCCCGCTTCTACTTCTTCACCCTCATGCAGGGACGGCCCTTCCTCTGCGCCCCGAACGCGACCTTCGACCGCATCGCCGGCACGCGGCCGGGCGAAGCTTGTTCGCTGCGCGACGTTCCGGCGGAGCTGGCGGAGGCTCTCGCGAAACGCGGGATCGACCTCTATCTCTACTACACCGGCGACGGACCCTACAAGGACGACGCCATCGGCGGCCGCTTCGGTTTCACCGAGCCGCGCGACGTCGGCGTGACGCGACCCTTCGTCGAGAAGTGGGCGGCCGTTCTGGAAGAATACGCCGTCCGCTACGGAAACGCCGTGAAGGGGTGGTGGATCGACGGCTGCTACGCCGACTACCTGAAATACACCGACGACCTTCTCGCCCTCTACGCGGACGCCATCCGCAAGGGGAACCCCGCCGCGCTCGTCGCGATGAACGACGGCGTGAAGCCCTACTACGAGAAGTATTATCCGGGAGAGGACTTCACCTGCGGCGAATTCACGGACTTCTACGTGATTCCCCGCTCCCGCTTCATCGACGGCGCCCAGGCCTTCCTGCTCGCCCCCCTCGGATTGGACGAAAAGAACGACGGCTGGGCTCGCACCGGCTGCAAGCGCGATGGCGCGTACATGGGCGACTTCGTCTCGCTCGTGAACCGCAGCGGCGGCGTGGTGGCCGTGGACGTGAAGATATATCCCGACGGATCTTTCGATCCCGGACAGTTCGAGGTGCTGCGGGCCATTGGCCGCCGCACCGGAACCCTCGCGTAAGGATGCGCCAGAGACGGGTCGAATCCCGCTCGCCGACTCCGCAGAGACGTAGAAGCGTCTCTTGCGGGGGGCGCCGCTGAATACTGCAACTTCCCGGCGCACCGGCTTCAAACGTCCGGCTCTGCGCGAGGGCGGACGCTGTGGTAGAATCCGCCGGCTCAGGGGGCGACGCACCGCCCTCCGCAGACAAGGAACGAAGATGAAACAGCCGTTCTCCCTTCTCCCCGCCTCGCATGGAATACGCTGCAAGGCCGCCCTTCGGCGACCGCAAGCGTCCAGTTGCGGACGGTCTTCGCCTCCGCGTCAGGTCTCGGCGCCGTTTTCGTCGTGCGTTTCATTGGTGCGTTGCGTCAATTCTCCCACGTCCCGCTTGGGAAGTCAAATATGCTGGCGCTTGGCGCGCCGCCACTGCAGCATGGTCATGCCCGTGCGGGCCTTGAAGAGGCGCAGGAAGCTGTTCGGCGCGTCGGAACCGCACCGTTCGGGGATGCGGAGAACCGGGATGTCGGTGTCGGCGAGGAGTTTTTCCGCCCGCTCCAGCCTCATTTCCAGGACATCCTCGCGCATGGTTTTCCCGAAGACCGCCTTGTAGCTGATTTGAAGCATGCGCGCCGAGCATCCCAGATGCGCCGCCACCTGCGCGATGTCGAACGGCTCGCCGCAATTGTCCCGCAGCCATTTCCGCGCACGCACGGCCCGGTTCACGCTGCCGTGCATGTCCGTGGTGCTCATCCGCTGCTCCACGCGCCTGGCGCCGAAGACGGCCTCCCGCTCGAAATGGCGCCCCTCCATCATTGCGAGAAGCGTTTCCGCCGCCCGCTGGCCGCACCCCTCGAAGTCAGGCTCCACCGAGGTGAGGGTGGGCGAGGTGTGTTCGCATATCCATTCCTCGTTGTCGGCGCCGACAACCTGGAGCTGCTCCGGGACGGCGATGCCGCCGGCACGGCATACGTTCAGGACGTGCATGGCCCGCATGTCGTCCGAGACGAAGAGCCCGCATGGCTTGGGCAGCGCGCGCAGCCAGGCCGAAAGGGAATCCTGCTCCGCGTCGGCGTCAAGGTCCTTTTCAGGCGAATAGACTGCGGTGCGGAATCCACGGTGCGCCAAGGCGGCGCGGAACGCCTCTCCGCGCTCGGCGTCCCATGACTCCGCCGCCGGCGCATGGCGCGAGCCGACATAGCCAAATTCGACGAGCCCGTGGCGCACGAGAAGCTCCGCCGCCGCGTCCGCCACGGCGGCGTGGTCGCAGAATACCGTCGCGATGCGCCGCCCCTTCAGCGGCGCCATCTTGCGCGGCACGCTCGCGAATACCACCGGTATGCGCGGCACTTTCTCAAGCAGTCCCCGCACGAAGTCCATGTGGCTGCTGAAGCAGGTCACGATCCCGTCGATGCCGGAGTGCGGAATCAACTCCTCGTGCACCATCGGCATCTCCGACGTCCGGCCGTGGACGAGCAGGTCGATTTCGGGATGGACGGACACGAACCGTATGACTCCGGAGGCCACGGCCTTGCCCGATGCGTATGCGATATCTGCCAGCAGGAGGATGCGCCGCCGTCTTTTCCTTGTCTGTTTCATGGCCGGTATTCTACACTTCTTTCCGGCTTTTCGCAATTTGATAATTATTTATGCGCCGAAAGATAGCATTTTTCGAACGCCAACTGCTATAATGGTTGCCGAAAATCCTAACCAACCAAAACCAAGGAGAAGAAACAATGCAGCACGCATCCTTCCACATTGACAGCCAACGGAGCCGCACGACCCTCGCCTGCGCCCTCGCCGCCGCGCTTGCCGTGCAGGCGACAAGCCCCAACGCCGCCTTTGGCCGCACGGTCTATGACGCCGGGAAGGCCCTGCGCCAGAACTGCGAAGGTGGCTCCTATGCCAACCCCTACACGGACGCCAACGGCGGCGTCTGGTCTTACCACACCGCCTCCGGCGTCGCGCCGTTCACCGGGCTTGCAGACTTCCCCGCCCATTCGAAGATGGAGTCCGACACCATGGACGGCTGGATTTGCCAGTCGGACGGCAACCCCGCCCATCCCCTGCTTCTTGTGAACACGACGGGCGAGGCGGTGTCGTCGTATTGCTCCGGCGGCAACCAGCTTGAAGCGGATGAAATGATGTTCCACCCGTCCGCCTACGGCTATGCGGTGCTTCGCTTCACCGTGCCGGAGGATGGCTGGTATTCGGCCCTTGCCTCGTTCCGTGACATCGATCAGGATCCCTCTCCCAATGGGATGGCGGGCGTGGACGTGCATGTCACGGTCGGTTCCGAATTGGCGGGCGACACCGACTTGGCGACGACGCACGTCACATTAGAGGACTACGCCGGATGGAACGCGGCGTCCAAGCGGACCCGGCGGTTCGACTACCAGATGCCCGTCCGCTACCTGACGCAAGGGATGAGAATCCAGTTCGCCGTCGGGCCGAACGTCACGGCCGACTGGGGGCATGTGAGTGATGGAACGGGCGTGAAGGTTTTCGTTGTCAAGGAAGATGACGGCCGTTTCTATGACGCAGGCGTCGCCTTCGCGGCCAATGTGGCGGGGGGCTACGTGAACCCCTACGGCACCGCCGCGCACGGCACCTGGCATGCGTTGTTGTCAAACCTTGGCGCGTCCATCACAGACATGGACTTCCCCGCCTGGGTCCCGCAGAACTTCGAATACTCCATGGACCACGACTTGACGGAGCGCTTGTCCCTCGGCACACCGGAACCCAACACCGTCTGCGGGTTCAACAGGACGGCCGGCGGGGCTCCCTACGTGACCGCCAACGTGTCCGGAATCGTCAGCGGGGACACTTCGCCCGGCGAACTGCGCGTCCTTCCGGCTGGCAATGCGAGCCAATGCACGGTCGTGCGGTTCCGTCCGCCGGAAGCAGGCCGCTACTCCGGCTCGGTCGTGGTTCGCGACATCGGCGGCTATGACAATTTGGGCGAGGATGGCGTCGAGGTCTTCCTCGTGGTGGCCGACCAGGTCGTCACGAGCGTGGTCGTCCGCGCGGAAGGCCACGAGGTCCTTACGGCGCACATGACGTTCGATAGCACCCTCCTTGCAACGGGCGAGCCGGTCGATATCATCGTCTCCCCGCGTTCGTCGAACAACTACAACGACGAGACCGCCCTCTCCGTCATCTTCCGCCGCGAGGAAGGCGAGGTCTTCGACGCGAACAAGTCTTTCTACGCGAAACTCGCCGCCGGGAACACCTCCGTTCCGTTCGACGACCTCCTCGGCGGCGGCGCGCAGTGGACGCTGGGCACGATGGAGGGGTCCTGGCTCCCCAACTCGTTCGCTACGCTGTCGGGCTTTGTAAAACGTGACAACAGCAATCCGGCAGGTCTCAGCTGGTGGGAGCACTCCCCTGACAACAGCGGTTCCCAGTATCCGCGAATCGCCATGACGACGAGCGCCGTCGCGTCCTGCGACAGCACCTTCTACTTGCCGGGATACGCAAGGCTCTCCATCACCCCTAACGAGTTCTTCGTCCATCCGCAAATGCCCAATCAGATCATTTCCTGCGCGGCGGTTCGTGCCATTGTGCCATCAAACGGCATCTATCATGTTCGCGGTCGCGCCCGTGATTTGGACAATACCGGAGCCGTGGATGGCATTCGCTTCACCCTTGCCGTCGGCGGCTGCATTTCCGAAACAAGGGAGGTTGTGTTGAACCAGGTGCGGGGAGCGGGCAGCAACGCGGAGGCCACGCTTGACAGCGACCGCCTGTGGCTTAGAGCGGGTGAAACCGTGGATGCCGTGGTCGATCCCATGACCGGCTACAGCGCCGACTCGACCGGCCTCGGCCTTTGCTACGAGCGCGAGGGCGCGGCGGCAACAGGCGTGGTAAACGTTGATTTCACCGACACAGGAAGCGGGCCCTTCTCCGCGAACGAGGCGCGCGGTCGCGAGGGCTACGGCGACTGGACGTCTTGGAACGCCCTGCGCCCCGGCGAGGCGGCCAGCGCGGCGGTCGAGGGCTGCTACGAGGCTGACGGCGCGACCCGGCGCAACATGGCCGTCTCGCTGGCGCGCACATCCGGCGCGGCCACTGCAATCGAAACGGCCTCAACTGGCACCGCGCTCCTCGACTCGTTCATCGCCTCGTCCAATGTAGACGACACCTACGCCTTCACCCTCTCGAACCTCAAGGCGAACGAGCCCTACACTCTCTACCTCTACTCCGCCAATGGCCGCAACTCCGGCAACGCATCCTTCACCGTCGGCGGCGTGACGAAGGGCGTGGACGGCATCTGGCTCATCGGCACCACGATGGTGACTCGCTTTGACGTCGTATCCGACGCAAACGGCGAGATTGCCGGCACCTTCGCGGCGGCGGACGAAAGCGGCGGCGCCTTCAACGGCCTCACCCTCGTCGGCGACTTTCCCGCCTATAAGGCACCCCAATTCACGATTATCGTCCGGTAATGAACAAGCCCTCCTTCCTCTCCTTCCTAGCCGTCTTTCTGGCGCTTCCTGCGCTTGCGGGTGAAACCCCCGTCCGCTGCGCCTACACCCCCGACGTCCTCGCGCGGACTCGACTGCGCGGCGTGATGTCCGGCGGCGGCAACATGCGCGAGGACGATTTCAAGACACTCCACGAGTGGGGAGCGACGCTCCTGCGCTTCCAGATGGTGCGCGACTGGCACGGGGTGAACGGCAACCAGGACCTCGACGAATACGACCGCTGGCTGGAGGGCCGCCTCGACCACTTCGACGCCGTCGTTCTTCCGCTGGCGCAAAAATACGGCATCATGGTCGTCCTCGACCTGCATGTCCCGCCGGGGGGCTACGATGCGTCGCACGAGGCGAACATGTTCCATGACGCGAAGTATGCCGACCACTTCGTCGAAATCTGGCACCGCATCGCGCGGCGCTTCAAGGGGCGGGAAGGCATCTACGGCTACGACCTCATCAACGAGCCACTTCAGGACCGCGAAGCCGCGCCCGGCTGCGACTTCCAGACCCTCATGCTCCGCGCCGCCGAGGCCGTCCGCGCCGAGGATCCTGTCATGCCCATCATCGTCGAGTCCAACCACTGCGGCTCGCCGGCCTTCTTCGCGGAGCTGGAGCCGCTGCCGCTTGTGAACGTCATCTACCAGCTCCACTTCTACTGGCCGTGGGAGTTCACCCACCAGCGCGTCCTGAACTACCGGATGTGGACGGTCGTATGGCCGGATGAATCGCACGGCTGGAATCGCGGGGCCATCGACTGGTCGCTGAAGCCCGTGATCGACTTCCAGCAGAAATACGGGGCGAAAATATATGCCGGGGAGTTCTCGGCGGTGGCCTGGGCGCCCGGCGCCGGAAACTACCTGCGCGACTGCATTTCGGTCTTCGAGGACAACGGCTGGGACTGGACCTACCACGCCTTCCGCGAATGGCCGGGGTGGAGCGTCGAGCACGAGGGCGAGGACGACGCCTCGCTCCGGCCAGCTACTTCCGACACCCCCCGCAAACAGGCTTTGCTTGAAGGTTTCCGCCGGAAATGAAGACAATCCCGACCGTTTTCAGCATCGCCCTTTTAGGCGTCGCCCTCCCGTTCTTCGCTGCTGCCGACGCCTCCGCCCCGCTCGCCCTTCGCGTGGCGATGGACGGCTCCCTTTCCTTTGATGGCGGGACACTTGGCGTCGCGGCCTTCCGCCCCGGCTGGGCCGCCTGCGGCCTCAAGGCCGACTGGACGGACTTCTCCCCCGAACGCGCCTTCGAGGTCGTCTCCGGCCCCACCTCCCTTTTCGATGGCCGCGCCCGCTGGACGGCGCAACCCGATGGCACCGTGAAGGGCGTCGTCACCCTCACGGCCCGCGCCGCCGCCGACATGCAATGCGTGGCGCTGGCGGCCGCAATTGAAAACCCGCCAGCCTTCCCGCTGGGGGGCGGGCGTGAGGCAGGTCTAGACCTCCCCGCCGCCAACGGCCAGACGCTCCATCTCGACTTCGGCGGCCCCGTCGCCCGGTTTGCGCAGGACTCGCGGCAGTGGGGCGGCAAGTGGGACATCCGCTTCGGCGACGCCCTCGGCCCCCGCTCCTATGCCGCCGGCGACACCCTTTCGTGGGAAGTCTCCATCTCCGCGCCGGGCGGCATCGCCTTGCGCCAGGTGCAGCCCTTCCGCATTGAGGAGGGGGAGCACTGGGTGCGCCTCGACTACAAGAAGGACGTCCGCCCCGGCAGCGCCCTCGACCTTTCCAGGCAGGGCTTCCAGGACGCCCCCGCCGGCAAATACGGCTGGCTGAAGGCCGTCGGCAACCATTTCGAGTTCGAGGGTCTCCCCGGCGTTGGACAACGCTTCTACGGCGTCAACCTCTGCTTCTCCTCCAACTACCCGGACCACGACATGGCCGATCGCCTCGCAGACCGCTTCGCCCGCTGCGGCTACAACGCCGTCCGCATCCACCACCACGACGGCGCATGGGCGGCCGCATACGCAGGGCGTGAGGCCCAGGTCCCAGATCCCAGGTCCCAGGTCAATGGCGAGGCATCCACTGACCTTTCAACTTTTCAACTTTTCAACCTTTCAACCTCTGTCGATGTCGTCAACGACGACATCGACAGGTTGGACTATTTTTTGGCCAAGTGCTTTGAGAAGGGCATCTACGCCACGACCGACCTCTACGTGTCGCGCCCCGTCGCGTGGCGCGACATCGGCATCGACCGCGACGGCGAACTGGATCCCGGCCTCTTCAAGACCTACGTCGCCCTCCACGACGGCGCCTTCTCAAACTGGTGCGAGTATGCGGCGGACTTCCTGAACCACGTCAACCCCTACACGGGTCGCGCATACAAGGATGAGCCGGCCATGCCGCTCGTCTCGCTCATCAACGAGAACGCCCTGGCCGTCGGGTGGGGGGAGGGCGACAAGGCGAACGACCCCGTCATCGCCTCGGCCTGGCGCGAATACGGCGGCACCGGCCCCATTCCGAACCCCTGGAACCAGGAGACCAAGGAGGCCGGGGCCAAGTTCGACGACTGGATTCTCGTCAGGGCCTGGAGCAAATGTTCGGACTTCGTCCGCTCGCTGGGATGCCGCGCCCTGCTCACGAACGACAACTGCGGCGGTCGCCATGCCGAAGGCGACTGGCCTGCCTCGCTCTACGACTACATCGACACCCATTTCTACGTCGATCACCCCGCCTTCCCCGGGAAGCCGTGGGAGCTGCCCTCAAAGTGCGGCAACGAAAACCCCGTCGTTGCCGGGAAGCCGGGCCTGCTGCACAAGGGCTGGGCTGAAAACGCCTCCAAGCCCCACGTCATCACCGAATGGAATTTCAGCGGTCCCGGACGCTACCGGGGCATGGGCGGCATCCTCACCGGGGCGCTCGCCGCCGAGGGGGGCTGGGATGGCCTCTGGCGCTTCGCCTACGCCCACCACGTCTCTTTCCTCGACGACCACTCGACCGCCTCGCCGAACTACTTCGACTGCGCCCTCGACCCCCTCATGGCGGCCTCCGACCTGGCAAGCGTCTGCCTCTTCCTGGGAAGCGACCGTGCGCCCGCGCAGCAAGGCGAGGGGCTCTCCATCGACCGCGATCGCGGCGCCATGACCCTCGTGACGCCTCGCACTTGCGGCGGCTTCGCCGAAAGCGGCAGCATCGACGCCGGCCCGCTGAAGGTCGAAATACTGCCACTAGACCAGAGTTCCGCAAATCCGAGGCCTGTTCCCGCGACAGTCTGGGTCACCTCGCTCGACGGCGCGCCCGTCGCCTCCTCCTCCCGCCTCCTTCTCGTGCATCTCACCGACGTGCAGGGCGACGGCAGGGAATACGCCGACGACACTTGCACCCTGCTGCTCAAATGGGGGCGGAACTGCCTCATCGAGGTCGGCGAAGCCGATGTGGAGTTGAGGCTTGACGATGCGGATTGCATCGTCTTTGCCCTCGATACCACCGGTCGGCGCGTCGGCGTTGTCCCCTCTCGCATCGAGGACGGCGCCCTGCGCTTCCGCGTATCGACGCGCAGCCGGGATGGCGGCAGGATTTTCTACGAGATCTTTCGTCCTGACGCGGAATGCGCCAGCGAAGGGCTGGGAATAAAGGAGTGATGGTATAATGTCAATAATTCGTTTTTATTCTGGAATTGTCCTTATGAGCACTGCACTTCTCCAAGCCGCGTCTGCGGCGGTCATTGAAATCGGGCCGTGCGACGGCAACGCGACGCCCGCCGTAGCCGCTGCTGCGGCGCGGCTCCGCGACGGCGACACCATTCGCTTCGCCCCCGGCGAGTACCACTTCTTCGAGGAGGGCGCGAAGGACCTCTTCCTCGCCTCCGTGGGCAGTTCCACCGGCATGAAGAAGGTCGTCCTGCACCTTGAGGGGCTGAAGGACGTGACGGTCGATGGCGGCGGCGCGAACTTCTTCTTCCACGGCAACACCTTCCCGCTTGTCGCCGAGCGGTGCGACGGGCTCAAGATCGGGAACTTCACGTCGCGCCTGCCCATTCTTCCAATCGTCGAGTTCAAGATTCTCGAAAAGGGCGACGACGGCTTCCTCTGCCAGTTCGGGAAGAACCATCCCCCATACCGGATCAAGCCCGACGGCACGATCCTCTTCAAATCTGAGGAGGGGATTGTCGATTCGAGCGCGCAGGAGCTGTCGGTCCATGCGCTCCGCTACTGCCAAATCCAATACATCGCGACCCCGGGCTGCCGTTGCGACAGGGACACGCTCGCCTCGACGTTCTACGCCGTCGCGGCTGAGGAACGAGGCGATGGCAAGGTCTTCTTCCGCTATGTCAACGACTCCCATCCCAAAAATGCAGGGAAGTGCAGCTTCCCCGTCAACGAGCCGCTCTGCATCCTGCTGGCCAGCCGGCGCAACCGCTCGCTGATGTCGATTGCGGACTGCCGCGACGTGGAGGTCGCCGACGTGGAGGCCCGCAGCGGCTCGGGCATGGGCATCGTCGCCGAGATGTGCGAGAACATCCGCATCCTGCGCTACAAGGTCCGCCCCGACGAAGGGAGCACCGTATCCATCACCGCCGACATGATCTTCCTCGTCGATACGAAGGGCCGCATCGAGATAGCGGACTCCGAGCTAAGCTGGTCGCTTGACGACGCGATGAACATCCACGGCAACTACACCACGCTCGCCTCGGTGTTTGGCCGGGAGGCCACGCTGAAGATACAGCGCTTCAACTACGCCGGATACTTCCCCTACCGCGTCGGCGAGAAGGTCGCCTTCATGCGCGGGCACGGGACGGACAAAATGGTGCTTGGCAACGCCGTGGTGGCGGAGTTCCCCGCGCCGGGGCGCGAGGCCGCGGAGGCGCGAATCGTCTTCGACCGCGACATCCCGCCCGAATGGGCTGGCTGCGACGTGGCGAACGTCTCCCACGCGCCGACGGTGTGGATCCACGGCAACTACATCCACGACTACCTGAACATCCGCCTCTCCGCCTTCGCCGACATCCTCTTTGAGGGCAACCGCCTCTCGAATGGCCAGAGCGTCATCATGGTCGATGACCTCACCGGCTACTGGGGCGAATGCGGGCCGGTCCACAACCTCACCGTGCGCGACAACGACTGCGCCGACATGAGGCACACCTTCTTCGACTTCCGCGTTCCATTCACCGGCCGGGCGGTTCTCGAAGGCAACCGCATCAGTGGGGGCAACTCCGGCAACCCATTTTCCCTTGGCCCCGGCGTCGATGTGATTAGGAACCAATAATGATGACACTTGTCCCGCGCAACTGTCCCGATCCTAACGACGACCAGTGGATGATCGGGTGCGAGGTCCTTGACCGCGACTTCGCGCGATTCTCAGCCTACAAGGACTACCTGCCGACGCTCGGCATCCGCACGGTCCGCCTCCAGGGCGGGTGGGCGAAGTGCGAGCGTGAAAAGGGCGTCTTCGACTTCGGCTGGCTCGACGAACCGGTTGACTTCGCCCTGGCCAACGGCCTTAACCCCGTCCTTGAAACCGACTACGGCAACCCGCTCTACGAGGGCGGCGGCGGGCGCGACCTCGCCGCCGGCTTCCCCTACGGCGAGGTCGGGCTTGCCGCCTGGGACCGCTGGGTGGACGCGCTTTCGCGCCACTTCGCCGGACGGGTGCGCGACTGGGCCATGTGGAACGAACCCGACATCGGAAACCCCGCCGACACTGTGGCTGTCGGCGGCCACCACACGCCCGAGGCCATAGCCGCATTCAATGTGCGGACGGCGCGGATCATCCGCAGGAACATCCCCGACGCCCGGATCGCGGGCCTCTCGCTCGCGACGAACGACCCCGCCTTCAACGAGGCCTGCTACAAGGCCTTTGGCGATGACATCGGCCTCTTCTGGCGCTTCATCTACCACGGCTACATGCCGGCACCGGAGGAGAGCTACGCCAATGTGGAGAAGCTCAAGGCCCTGTGCGCGAAATACGCCCCTGGCGCGACGCTCTGGCAGGGCGAGAACGGGGCGCCAAGCGAGATGCCGGGGGATGGCCTCGCCCTCAACCACATCGCCTGGAGCGAAACCACCCAGGCGAAATGGAACATTCGCCGCATGCTTGGCGACTTCGCGCACGGCGTCCCCTCCGCCGTCTTCACGATTTGCGACTATTTCCATCCCGGCCGCGGAATTGGATGCTACGGGCTTCTCCGCGCCGACGCCAACCACGACGTGATCGCCGTCAAGAGGGCCTTTGACGCAGTCCGCAACGTCGTGACCGTCTTCGACTCGGAACTCACGCGCGTCGAGCAGCGCGTCTCGTCGCCCGAACAGGTGCTTCAGCTGTGGGAGTTCGCCCGCAGGGGGCGGCCGCTCTTCGTCTTCTGGACCTGCGGCGAATTCCGCCTGGCCGATGGCGAGTGGAAGATGGCCTACGAGCGCCCGGGCGACGACTGCCGCTTTCACGAAGTGGTGCTGGAACATCCCGGCGCACCGATGGAGGCCCCCGTTTGGGTGGACTTGATGACGGGCCGTGTCACGGACTTCCCCAAGGAGAACGTCCTCAGGCGTGCCGGCGGCACGACCTATGTGCGCGTCCCCGCCTACGACTCGCCATGCGTCCTTACGGAGCGTGACGCCATCGACGCCGCACCCTGACGACACGCGGCCATTCAGGCGAACTTCTTCCAGTAGCCAATGGCGAAGATTGCGAAGAGCAGAATCGGAAGCACCCACGTGAGGTAGATGCGCAGGAAACGCGGGAAGCGCATGCCCTTTCCGGCGTCGGCCTCCGCGAGGAAACTTTCCCAGCCCCAGCCCCGGCGTCCTGTGCAGAAAAGGCAAATCATAAGGCCGCCCAGGGGCAGGAGGTTGTTGGAGACTATGAAGTCCTCGCAGTCCATGACGCCGCCGATGTGCGGGACTGCGAAACCCTTCCACACGTTGAACCCGAGTATGCACGGGATGGTCAGGAGCGTGAGCAGGACGAAGTTGAAGACGGCGGAACTGCGGCGCGACCAGCCGAACATGTCCATGAAGTAGGCGATGCAGTTTTCGACGACGGCAATCACAGTCGTCAGCGCGGCCGCGGCCATGAATACGAAGAACATGGCGCCGAAGACGTGCCCGGCCACCGGGCCCATGCTGTTGAACACGTTCGGCAGGGTGACGAAAATTAAGCCGGGCCCGGCGTCGGGCCTGACGCCGAAGGCGAAGCACGCCGGGAAAATGATGAGTCCGGAGACAAGGGCGACGAAGGTGTCGAGGCTCACGATTATAAGGGACTCCGAAGTCAGCGAGCGGTCCTTCTTCAGGTAGCTGCCGAAAATGCACATCGCGCCGATGCCGAGCGAGAGGGTGAAGAAGGCCTGGTTCATTGCGTCGTTTATGAGCGGCAGGATGCCGACCTCCATCGCGCGGGCGAAGTCTGGCTTGAGGTAAAACCGGAGGCCGGCGGCGGCGCCGGGAAGCGTCGTGGCGTAGATTGCGAGGCCGAGCATGATGGCCAGCAGTCCGGCCATCATGGCCTTTGTCACGCGCTCGACGCCTTGCCGGACGCCAAGGGCGCAGACGGCGAACCCGGCCGCTGAGACTATGACGGACCAGAACAGCATGTGCGGGGCGCTTTGCTGGACTCCGCCGAACAGCCCGCCGACGTAGGCCGCGACGTCTTCGGTGCCGGCCGGGGCCATCAGTGCGCCGGAGACGCCCTTCGCCATGTAGCTGACCATCCATCCGGCGACGGGGATGTAGAACATCATGAGGCAGTAGCTGCCGACGATGGTTATCCAGCCGGCCAAGTGCCAGCGCGTCCCCTTTGGCTCCAAAGCCTTGAGCGCGCCATGGAAGTTCAGCCCCGACGCGCGGCCCAGCGCGAACTCCATGACCATGATGGGGAGACCCATCGCTGCCAGGAAGAAAAGGTAGGCGAAGAGGAATACCGCGCCGCCGTATTTGCCGGTGATGAAGGGAAATCGCCATACATTCCCCAGGCCGATGGCGCAGCCGGCGGACAGGAGAAGAAATCCAAGTCTGCTGGCAAGGCTTTCGCGTTTGCGTTCCTTTTTCATGCGGGTTATTATAGCATCCTCTAATAGAGGAATCCGAACAACCATATTGGAATGCGGTTGCCGCGCCCGATTTCCAGGTCGTCAACGGCAAGGAAACTGTCGGGGATGTCCGCGATCTGCCGGTATTTCTTGCCTGCGCCGCCGACTTCAAGGAGATAGCGCCCATTGACTAGGAAATCCCCCTGGGGCGGATAGTCAACCGAAGCCACAGCCTCCAGTTGCGAGAGAACGAATGTCTCGCGGAGCGTTCCCTTGTCTGGCTTCGGGGTCATTGCGCACATGAGATTCGGGTCGCCACAATAAAGCTTGTCTGGCGTTGAGAGCGTTTTCAGTTTTTTCGCGCTGGTTGAGAGCAGCTTGAGGAGCCCGGATCGGGCCAAAGCCCCGAGGATTCTGATCCCCTGTTTCCTGTCAACATCCAGTTCGCGGCAAAGCGCGGTCACATTCGGTGTCTGCGGCGGGGTCGAGGCCAGGATGGAGAGCATCTCTCTTGCATGCCGGATCGTCTGGGGTTCCACGTTTTCAGTCTTTGGCCAATCGACGTCGAGAACTTGGTTCACGGTTTGCCGAAGCATGTCGCCGAATTCTCGCCCGGCCTCCTTGTAGAAAGTTCGGGAAATTAGGTTTCAAAACCCAATTTTTAGTCTGAGTTTTAGGTTTTCAAACCACAAATAGGATGATAGCAAATCGTGCCTCACTCGTCAAGTTTTTTCCAAAGCGTGTGGTTCGTATGCGGAGTGGTTATTTGATTTTCCCGAAAAAATCATTTGATTAGCGACCCCGAACAGGCCGAGTTCTGCTACGAAATCGCGAGATGACGGTTTGGCTGGCCGCTTTAGGCCTTCCGTTTTGAATGCGGTTGGATAATGGACATGATATTGTCCGTTACATTGCCTTTTTGGTCATAACAAACAAGATATTGCCTCTTGTATGTTGCCATGCGTTGTGCTATGATTTAGGCCGTCAACATGCCGAATTTAGGAACTCGACAACCAAATGAAAAGATCTGAAATCAACGCAGCCATCGCATGGGCCGATGGCTTTCTCGCGAAGAACAACATCCGCCTTCCGGAAATTGCCTACTGGTCGCCCGACGAATGGCGCGCGAACGCGGGCAAAATCGCCACAATCCGCCGAGTGATGCTCGGATGGGACATCACCGACTTCGGCATGGGCGACTTTTCGAAGGTCGGCGCCGTCCTCTTCACCGCCCGCAACGGCCTTGCCGACGACCCGTCCGTCGGTGTCCCCTATTGCGAGAAATACATCGTCATGAAGGAGGGCCAGCGCCTCCCCTGCCACTACCATGTATTCAAGACCGAGGACATCATCAACCGCGCCGGAGGCGACCTCCAGGTCTTCCTCTGGAATGCCGACAGGGTGACGGGCAAGCGCCTCGACACCGACGTGCGCGTCTTCATGGACGGCATCGAGCGCGTCTTCAAGGCCGGCGAGGAAATCGTCGTGCGCAAAGGCGGCTCCATCAGCCTGACGCCCTACCTGGCGCATGTTTTCGGGCCGAGACCCGGCACCGGCGACCTCATCGCCGGGGAGGTCTCGAAGGTCAACGACGACAACACCGACAACTACTTCCTCGAGCCTGTCGCCCGCTTCGCCGAGATTGTCGAGGACGAACAGCCCCTCCACCCCCTCTGCAACGAATACGCTGCCTTTATTTGAAAAACGACCATGAAGGATTGCATTCTTTCACTTGACGGCGCCTGGCGTCTCCGCGAGGCGGACGAATCCGAGTCCATCCCCTGCCAGATTCCAGGCGACAACTATTCGGCGCTCCAGGCCGCCGGCCGCATCCCCGACCCCTACTGGCGCCGCAACGAACTGGCTGTCCAGTGGGTCGCGGACAAGGACTGGTCCTTCTCGCGGGAATTCGTCGTGCCGGCCAGACTGCTGCGCCACCGCGCGGTCTATCTTGACTTCGCCTCCATCGACACCTTTGCCGAAATCTTCGTGAACGGCCGACTCGCCGGCAAGGCTGACAACCAGTTCTTCCGCTGGCGCTTCGAGGTGAAGAAGCTGTTGCGCGAGGGCACGAATGAAATCGAGGTGCGCATCGCCTCGCCACGCCGCCGCGCGCTGGAAGTCCACGACGCCGAGGCCCCCGACCTTCCAGCCGCGAACATGAACGACGGCTCGATCAAGGGCATCAACTGCATCCGCAAGTGCCAGTGCTCCGCCGGATGGGACTGGGGCGTTTCGCTTCCGGCCTCCGGCCTTTACGGCGGCGTGTCGCTCATCGGCGCCGACGAGGTGCTGATTGACGCCGCCTGGTGCGATCAGACCCACCGCTCTGGCTCTTGCCGCGTGGACGCGACTGTGCGTCTCGTGCCGGTTCGCGGCGCGAATCCGGGCGCGTCCGTCGAGGCGCGTCTGCGCTTCAACGGTGAAGAGCGGATTGTCAAAGGCCGCGTGCCAGCCGCGCCTGGCCCCTTTGAACTCAAGGCTTCGTTCCGCGTCGATTCGCCGCGCCTCTGGTGGCCCTGCGGATATGGCGAACAGTCGCTTTACGAGTTCTCCGCAGAAGTCGGAGCGCAGCGCATCGAGCGCAAAGTCGGTCTTCGGAAGCTCGAGGTCGTCCGCAAGCCCGACAAGGCGGGCGAATCGTTCAAGATCCGCGTCAATGGCGTGGATGTCTTCGCCAAGGGCGCGGACTGGATTCCCTGCGACGCCAGGCCCGCGCACGAGACGGAGGCGCGCATCCGGCACTTGCTGGAGAGCGCCGCTGCGGCAAACATGAACACGCTGCGCGTCTGGGGTGGCGGCCACTTTGAAAGCGATTTCTTCTATGACGAGTGCGACCGGCTCGGACTCCTCATCTGGCACGACATGATGATGGCCTGCATGCGCTACCCGAAGCACGCGGCCTTCCTGGGCCGCCTCCGCTCCGAAATCGGATACCAGGTGCGCCGTCTCCGCGACCACGCCGCGATTGCCCTCTGGTGCGGCGACAACGAGAACATCGGCGCAATCCACTGGAACGTGGAGAACGACACCCCCGCCGCCCGCAAGGCGCGCATTGCCTACTACCGCGTCGTCAATCGGGCCGTCGGCGAGGCGGTGCGCGAAGCCGACCCCTCGCGCCTCTTCTGGCCAAGCTCCCCGTGCGCCGCTCCCGGTGACTACACCTACAACGACGGCGAGTCTGGCCGCGGTGACACCCACTACTGGGCCGTCTGGTTCGGCGGCGCGACCTTCGACGCCTACTACCGCCACAGGCCGCGCTTCTGCTCCGAGTTCGGCTTCCAGTCATTCCCCTCTCCAGAAACCGTCCGCACCTTCGCGTCGGAGAGGGAAGGGGACTTGAACATTTACAGCCCCGTCTTCGACCAGCACCAGAAGAGCCGCGCCGGCAACTCGATCATCCTGGGTATGTTCGCCAACTACTACCGCGCGCCAAAGGGCTTCGACGAAACGCTCTACCTCTCGCAGGTGCAGCAGTCCGAGGCCATCCGCACCGGAGTCGAATGGTGGCGCTCCCTGCGGCCTCACTGCATGGGGACGGTCTTCTGGCAGCTCGACGACGACTGGCCGTGCGCCTCGTGGTCGTCAATCGAATACGGCGGACGCTGGAAGGCGCTGCACTACGCGGCGCGCCGCTTCTACTCGCCCCTCGCGACCTTCGCCTTCCGCCCTGGCGCCCGGAAGGCGCTTGAGGCGCATGTCGTGTGGGACTTGCCGCTTGCGGTTGACGTCAAGGTGGCCGTCACGCTCCACCGACTGTCCGACGGTATGCCCGCCGGCACTTGGAAGTTCCGCGAAAAGCTCGACCGCGCCGGAACGCGCACATTGCCGCTTCCGGCCGCAGTCGCCGCCGCGCTTCCCGACCGCACCGGCCGCCGCGAGGGCGTGCTGGAAGTCGCGCCCGGACTCGCCTCCGACGCGTGCTTCCTCGTCGTGGAGACTGAAGGCCGCGATTCCCTCGGCCGCGTCTGGCGGCACTGGACAACTGTCGCGCTGGAACCGTGGAAGGCCCTTGACCTGCCGCAGTCCGGCCTTGCCGTGAAATCCGTGGAGTCGGCGAAGGATGAAAAGGGCGCGTTCGACGTGACCCTCACGGCGAAGGCGCCGTCCTTCTTCGCGTGGGCCTCAGTAGCGGACGATTCGACGGGCGTCTTCTCCGACAACCTCGTCACCGTCCTGCCGGATGCGCCGAAAGTCCTGCGCTACCGTCCGGGAACGCCGACCTCGGCCTCATCGCTCCGCCGCCGCATTTCGCTCATCGACCTGCGCGGCTCCTACTGAATCTCGCCGCCTTAGACCCAATAGTCAAATCAATCCGCCAACATGGCGTTCTGCATGCGCCACGCTTCATGGACAACCTGAAGCGTGAGCGGGAAACGGCGTCAAGCGCCATGTTGCATCCAAACCGCAAAAATCCGGGATGACATTGATCGGTGTGTCGGTCAGTCCGGCTCGTATGTCAGCGCCCCCATATCCCACATCGTAAAACATCTGTTACTGGATTACGGAACGGAAGAGCCAGCGACTCTTCGTGAGACTGCGGTGCGGAAATCTTTTGGATCATCTGCAACAATTCGCTAGACCATGGTGCGGAATTCAAGCGAAGGATAGTCCGCTCGGCATGACAAAACATTCCGCTGAGTCATTAGATTACGGTGCGGAAAATCTTGTCAATGGGAATGAAAAAGCCACGTGTCAGCATTCAACAAGGAGTCGAAGACGGACGCGCGAATATCTTGCGCAAAAACCGCGAAGGCTTTCATGTAGCAGTGACTGTCAAGCAGTCAACCTGTCTTCAAAAAAAACAAGATGAGCAAGGCTGCTCTACCAATCAGAATAGTAGACGAAACAGACCGAAGTTTAGCATGTAAGATTTTGTCATTTACACATTGTTAATTACTATCAGAATCTAGAGTTATTTTCCCAATCCTCTGGAAAAAACGACTTAGCCCTCCGTTGTCACACTCCATTATGGCGGTGGGGAAAAGATTTTGTGCGCGTAACACATCGATTGCTTGCTGTTGCGAATTCACATTGAGAGATCCGCGAACTTCTTTGCCACTATCATCCGTTGCAATGTAGTTGAATCACCCTTTTTTTGAAGAAGCCTCCTCGCGTTCTGCTTCTTTCTTGCGTAGCCACCAGCCTTTTGCATGTCCTAATGATAGTATCTGGTCAAATATAAAATATACAATAACAGGACCCAACAATAGAGCCATAACAATGCCCGTTATAATATCCGACCATTTCCCATCCCCATCAATATCAACTCCTAATGAGGCCAGAAAGATGGGCAAGCATATTCCCAGAAAGAAACAAGCCACAAAGCAACCGCAAGCTTTGAAATCTCTAGAGTCAGACTCCTTAGCCCAACGTTCCTCTTCTTCGCGCGCTTTGCGTTCAGCTTCTTCGCGAGCCTTCCGTTCCTGCTCCTCCCTTGCCTTGCGTTCCGCTTCTTCTTTGGCTTTGCGCTCCGCCTCTTCGTGGGCCTTGCGTTCTGCTTCTTCCTTGGCTTTGCGCTCCTGCTCCTCCCTTGCCCTGCGCTCAGCCTCTTCGCGTGTCAGTTTGGCTTTCTTCAAATCGTCCAGCGTTGCTTCAGTAGTTCTGAGGCTCTCTGCAGCGGCGGCGAAGCGGCCAATCTTGCAAGCTTCATCAGCAACCGCAAGTTCGTCCTCGGCCTGCCCGACGAACTTTGCGAACTCTTTGTCTGCGCGGTCTTCGGCTGGAATCGCCTTGACCGCCTTTGTCAGCGCAAGCTTGCGCCGCAAAACATCGGCCTCGCTGATTGCTGATGTTGAGTCGTCGGGTTTAGTCGTGTCGGAAATGTTTTCTCTGTGTCTCTGTGCCTCTGTGTGAGAATTACTCTGCGAGCCCTGCGTCTCTGCGTTAGAAATTGCCTTCACGAACTTCGCGCAACTGCCGAACCGCTCCTTCGGGTTCTTCGCGAGCGCCTTTTGCAGTGCCGCGTTCACGTGCGCGGGGATGCCCTCGATCTCATCGGGAGCGCGGGTGAGAACCGCGCTCCGCAGCATTTCCTGATCGACCGCGTCGAAGGGCAGGTAGCCCGACAGCATTTGGTAGGCCATAACAGCCAGCGAATACTGGTCTGTCGCTGCGCTCTGTCGCCGCGCCTCCCACTGCTCCGGCGCCATGTAGGCCGGAGTCCCGCTCGAGCCAGCGTGGCCGCGCAAAGACACCCGCGACATCGACGAGCGAACCTCCGCCGCCAGCCCGAAGTCGAGCAGCTGGACGCGGTTCCCGTCCACCTTCACGTTCTCCGGCTTGACGTCGCGGTGCAGGACTTTCTCGGCATGGGCGTAATCGAGCGCCGAGGCGAGGGGCTGCAAAATGGCCAGTGCCTCGTCGAGCGGCATCGGTGCGCCGTGCCGGCGGTGAAGAATCTTGGAAAGGTCCTCGCCTTTGGCGAGGTCCATCACAAGGTAGTATTCGCCGGATTTGGGATCCTTCTCCAGCTGGCGTAGACCGGAGATCCCAGAGTGGTGGAGGCGAGCCACAATCGCGTAGTTCTCCCGGATGCCCTCCATCTCCGACTCGTTGCGGCTCAGTTCGGGCGGCAGGCACTTGATTGCCACCTCGATGCAGCCCACGGTGTCCAGGCACTTGTAAACGACGCCCATGCCGCCCTCGCCCAGTTTGTCAAGCACGGTGTAGCGTCCGAGAAGTTTTTCGCCAACACGGAGATGCCCACGAGAAGGCGTAATGGGCCCGACCTCTGTCGTCTCGGAACCGAAGGAATGTGATTTGTCGATGTCGGCGCGCAGCGGGCGTACCCCACCGGCAGTTGTCGGTATTGAGTTCAAGGAATTGTCGTCGTAGTCCATGTTTAGGTATATTTTAGAATTAAAATGCTGGCGACGCTGGCTTACGAAGCGGTAAAGGCGGGTTCGCGAAGCCATGCGGCAAAGAAGGGGTTGGCAACCCGGCGTTCCTTGCGAACCGACATGACCAGCCCCGTGGCCTCAAGGACTTTTAGAGCGCTCATGATGCTTGTGTATGTCGGAAGGCCATGCTGCCTCCGATACGCTTCGTCAAATCTGGGCGTCGGCTCTATGGCCAGCGCCGCAAGGACTATACGCTGATTAGCTGACAACGGTTCAATCGCGGTCTCAAAAACTCCCGACATGCGGCGGACGCATCTTGCAAGCGCCTCGGTGACCTCCGCCGCCCCGATGTCGTCTTTCCCGCTGTATTCGGCAACCTCGCAGACTTCATACCCCAGTGCTTGCAAGTAGTATGGGATGTTCTCCGATCCATCGACAATGGACTCTATCGCGCCAGAATCAACATTTACGCCTGCAAGTTCAAACCGGCGACGCAAAAAGGCGACGCTTTCGTCGCGTGGTGGCTTCTCCATCTCAATGACCAGCGCGGATTGGTAAAACGGGCGGGCGGCATCGCAGAACATCCGCTTCAAAAGATGGGTCTTGCTGCCCAGGTAAATGTAATTCACATTTCGCTGCTGCTGGATGACGCTCCTGAAAATGCGTTCAAGGGGAAGCGTCGAGGAGAGGCGGCCGATTTCCTGGAACTCGTCAAAGACGACAACAACGCGCTTTTCAGGAGAGCCGAGCGATTCCGGCAAAGATAGGACATCCTCCAGCGTCCGCGTGTCAGGAGGCGAGGAGAAGTCAAGGGAGAGTGAGGGTTCGCCCTGGTCTCCGATGGTGATTTTCGGGCGAAGCCCGCGGAAGAATTTGCCGAGGGCGCCGAGACTTCGGGAAGTCCTGCTCTTCAACGCGAGCGCGGCGGAGGCGTACGATTGGAGGAAATGCTCGAGGGAATTGACCTTCATCATGTCGAAGTAGAGACATGCGCGCCCTTCGCGGCGGAGCGATTCGACAACTCTTGCCACAAGCGAAGACTTCCCGTAGCGCCGGGGGGCGTAGAGCAGGACGTTTTGGCCGCTGCCGACGGCACGGAACAGCTGGTGCTCAATCTCGACCCTATCATAGAACGCATCGCCTGAAACTATGGGGCCAAAAAGAAACGGGTTCTTATTCATGCCTTACATTGTAGCATACCTGCAGCGATTACGCAAATCGAAGTTACTTGAAATCAAGTCGTCATGAGCGGAAGGAACGTGCCAATATCTCGCGCGAAGTCCGCGAAGGTATTTATTCTGTTGCGCCTGGCACGGTTAACTGGTGCATGGCAATTTGGGAGGGCAACTGTCCCCACACGCCGATATTGCGGCAAGAGAGGACATACGCCTTCATTTGCGGCAAGGAAAGATGCCTGTCATTAAACTGGAATCAACGCGACGCGGAAGCCAAAAAATTCCGAGTATTTGCCTGGGTCGAGCCTGCCCCGGCGGGCCGAACGGCAGACGCAGGCGAAGCCGTCCCACGAACCCCCGCGGCACACGCGGCTCGTGCCGGAGGCGGGACCGACTGGGTTTGTCACTGTGCCGGCCGGATATGTGCCGTACCTGTCTGCGCACCACTCCCAGACATTGCCGTGCATATCGTAGAGTCCCCAGGCGTTCGGCTGTTTCTGCTTCACGGGGTGAGTCTTCCCATTGATAAAAAACTCTCCATACCATCCCATGTCGTTGAGATGCCCAGTGCCGCCGTATGCGCCAGTTGTCCCAGCACGGCATGCATATTCCCACTGCGCCTCGGTCGGCAGTGCCCAGCGTAGGCCGGATTGCGGGGAACGTGCGTTCAGGGTCTTTAGAAATTCCTGGCAGTCGTCCCACGAGACGCGCTCCACGGGGCGTTGCGCGGAGGTCGTCCCGCCAAATCCGAGAATTTTACCATCGAGAAAGTATGATGGGTTGCTCCCCATGACCTCCTCCCACACCCCCTGCGTGATTGGCGTCTCACCCAGCCAAAAACCGTTTGTCAAAATAACTTCATGCCGCCTTTCATCTTCATCTCGTTCCTTTTCGTCATCTGGACTGCCCATCCAGAAGAAGTCATGTCCTCTGGTAATTTTCTTCCATGCAACGCTTGTCGTCGCAGGACACCAGCGGAAGTTCATAGAAACGCCCAAAGCGATTGTCACACTCTTTAATTCACCTGGCCTCGGGTCATGGGCATGGCGCAGCTCTTCTTCCTTTGTCTTTCGTTCCGCTTCCCTTCGCACTGTTTCTTCCTTTGCCTTGCGTTCCGCTTCCTCGCGTGCTTTACGCTCAGCTTCTTCACGAGCTTTGCGTTCTGCCTCTTCGCGCGCTTTGCGCTCCTGCTCCTCCCTTGCTTTGCGTTCTGCTTCTTTGCGTGCCTGCTTGGCTTTCTTCAAATCATCCAACGCTGCCTCGGCAACAGTAAGACTCTCCGTGGCAGCAGCGAAGCGGCCAAACTTGCAGGCCTCTTCAGCAACCGCAAGTTCTTCCTCGGCCTTGCTTACAAACTTTGAGAACTCCTTGTCTGTGCGGTCTTCGGCTGGAATCGCCTTGACCGCCTTTGTCAGCGCAAGCTTGCGCCGCAAAACATCAGCCTCGCTGATTGCTGATGTTGAGTCCTCGGGTTTAGCCGTGTCGGAAATGTTTTCTCTGTGTCTCTGTGCCTCTGTGTGAGAATTTCTCTGCGTGCCCTGCGTATCTGCGTTGGAAATTGCCTCCACAAACTCCGCGCAACTACTAAAACGCTCTTTCGGATTCTTGGCCAGCGCCGTTTGCAGCGCCGCGTTCACGTGCGCGGGGACATCTTCGACTTCTTCTGGGGCCTCACCCTTAACCGTTGCCATCATTATGACAGGGTCGCCGGTCTCGAAGGCACCGGCGAAGGGCGGCGCGCCAGAGAGGAGTTCGTAGGCTACGCATGCAAGCGCATATTGGTCCGTGCGGCCATCCTGCTTCCGCCCCAGCCACTGCTCAGGCGCCATGTAGGGCCTCGTTCCGCTTGTGTCGCCAGTCTCCGTAGAGATGCGCGACATAGAGGAGCGTATCTCCGCCGCAAGGCCGAAGTCAAGAATCTGGACGCGAAGTTTAGCCCCATCTTCTCTGTGTCTCTGTGCCTCTGTGTGAGATTCCACGTCGCCAAACGTCTCGACCATGATGTTGGCGGGCTTGATATCCCGGTGGACGATTTTCTCGCCGTGCGCGTAGTCAAGCGCCGAGGCGACCTGGCGCACGACTTCAAGCGCCTGTTCGAGTGGCACGATGCCGTCGGGAAACTGCCTGCGCCACTTGGAGAGCGTCACGCCTGGGGCGTAGTCCATCACCATCACGAAGTCACCTGGAGAAAGGTGCAGCTCGCGGCGGACCTCGTCATTCGCGATTGTGATGTCCCGCACGGGATGTAGCACAAGCGCCTTGGCTATGTTCTGATGCGTGAGGCGCGAGACGAGTGCGAACTTGGCGCGTAGCGCCTCCATCTCCTCGGGGTTGGACTTCAGCAGAGGGTGCAGCGTCTTCAGCGCCACGTCCACGCCAGACACGGTGTCGCGGGCGAGATAGACAACCCCGAACCCGCCGCCGCCAAGTTTGCGCACAAGCTGGTACTGGTCAATCTGCCCCAGCGCCGCGCCGGGAACGCCTTGCCCGACCATCGTCAGCGCGGAGCCAAGAGATGGCTCGTCGATGTCGATGCGTGACGGTCGCGCCCCACCGGCGGCTGTTGGCATTGAGTTCAAGGAATTGTCGTCGTAGTCCATGTGGCAATTATTGTAGCAGATTTTCAAATGGAATTATGAAGTCGAAGAAACCTTCCTGCTCCACGGCCGGGGAAAGGTTGCCGACATAAACCAGCGCCGTTCGCAAGGATTATCTGCTTGCTCCATTTTGGCAGATTCGGGCGTGAAATTCAAGTTTTTGGAATTTCACGCCCGAATGATCGGCGCGGTTTGGGTTCTTGTAGGACAAACGGGCTGATTATCTGGCTGCCGGCTTGACGTGTAGCCGATGTCTTCCGGATGCGAGTTCGCGCGGGGCACTGCCGGGAAGTTCCAGAACGGCGGTGGTGTTCGGCGGGACAACGAGCGTGACCTCAAGGGCGGTGGCATTGGCGTTGGCGCGCTTCCATTCAATGGAGGCGGTGCCGTGGCGCGTGGCGAGCGCGGCGCGCGCCCAGATGATGTCGCCGCCGGGAACCGGCGCGAATCGAATCTTGCGGAATCCCGGTTCCGCGAGGTCGATGCCGCCAACCGTCGCGTAGAGCCATTCGCCAATGGCGCCGTAGGCGTAGTGGTTGAACGAGTTCATGTTCACATCGCCAAAGCCGTGTCTGGACGAGTAGCTGTTCCAGCGCTCCCACATTGTCGTGGCGTCGCCGTCGAGGATCTGGAAATACCAGGAGGGATACTTGCGGCGCTGGAGAAGCCTGTAGGCGAGGTCGGAGCGGCCGAAGCGCGTCAGCACTGGGCAGAGCAGCGGTGTGCCGAGGAATCCGGTGGTGAGCGAGTAGTCGCGCGACTCGATGAGATAGGCGAGGCGATCGACCATCCTGGCGATTGTCCTCTTGTCATCGACAAGTCCGAAGCCAAGTGTGACGAGGTAGCCGGTCTGCGTGTCGCCGGCGACGCGCCCACCGGCGGTGACGAACTCGCGGCGGTAGGCTGCGGCGACCTTGCGGCGCAGCGCGGCGAAGCGCCGGACATCCTCTTTCCTGCCAAGGGCCTTCGCAACTTGGACCATGATGCCGGCGCAGCGGGCGAAGTAGGCTGTGGCGAGAAGGTCGGTGGGCGTCGGCGCGGCCTCGCGGACGGGATTGCCGTCCTCGTCCACGGGGCAATCGACGGCGAGCCAGTCGCCGTAGTGCCAGCAGTCGCGGTAGCGGACGACGCCATCGGGCGTGCAGACTCCCTGCCACCATTCAAGCCAACGCGACATGGCGCCGTAGTGCTCGCGCAGGATGCCGGTGTCGCCATAAGTGAGATACATCGTCCAAGGGACGATGACGCCGGCGTCGGCGTAGCCGCAGTGCCCGGCGTTGGCCACGGGGAAGACATCGGGGTCGATGTCGGCGAAGGCGCCGTCGGCATGCTGGGCGTCGGCGATGTCGCGCATCCACTTGGTCATGAAGGCGGCGATGTCGCGGTTGAAGGCCGCCGTGCGGACGAATACCTGCGCGTCGCCAGTCCAGCCGAGGCGCTCGTCGCGTTGCGGGCAGTCGGTCGGCACGTCGAAGTAGTTGCCCCGCTGCCCCCAGTTGAGGTTGGACCAGAGACGGTTGGCAATGGGGTCGGAGCATTCGAAACTGCCCGTCTGCGCCATCGTCGAGTGGATGACCACGCCTTCCACGTCGCCGCACTTGGGCGGGACGGAGAAGTCGCCGGAGAGTTCGACGTAGCGGAACCCGTGGAAGGTGAAGTGCGGCTCGTATGTCTCAAAAACGTCTCCCCGGCAGATGTACACGTCCGTCGATTTCGCGGTGCGGTAGTTATCCGTGTAGATGGTGCCGTCGGGATTGAGCATCTCGGCATAGCGGATGGTGATGGCGGCTCCAGACTTCCCGCGCAGCGAGAGGCGCGGACGCCCGACCATGTTCTGGCCGAAATCGAAGACGTAGTGCCCCGGCGTGGGCTCGGTGCGCTTCCTGGCGGCGAGGCGCTGCTGGCGCCTGACGCCATCGGCGAGGCGGGCGCAGAAGGCGGCATTGGGGCGATCCTTGATCTCGATGGCCTTTTGCCAGCCCGTCGCGGTGAAGCCGGGTGAGTCCCAGCCTTGGTGTTCGCGCCGCGCGTCGTAGGTCTCGCCGTTGTAGTGGTCGGAGGAGCGGACGGGGCTGTCCTCGGTGTAGCGCCAGGAGGTGTCGGTTACGATGGTCTGGCTTGTCCCGTCGGCGAATTCGACTTCCAGTTGCGCCAGGAAGGCGGTGGATGGGCCGTAGTGGTTGCGGTGGTCGGGCCAGACCATGGTGCCGGCGAACCAGCCGTCGCCCAGCATTGCCCCCAGGACGTTTTCACCCTTGCGCAGGAGTGCCGTAACATCCCATGTGACGAGCTGGACGCGCTTGCGGTAGTCTGTCCAGCCGGGGACGAAAAGATCCTCGCTCGCCGGACGGCCGTTGACGGACATCTCCAGATCGCCGAAGGCCGAGACGTGAAGCCGCGCGCGGACGGGCTCGCCATCGAGGGAAAACGCCTTGCGGAACATCGGCGCGGGCATTCCGGGCCTGGTGCGCGGCTTCCTCGCGCCAATCCAGCGCGCCGTCACGCATCCACGGCCGAAGAGGCCGATTTCAAATGTTGCGGCGTCGCTCCACGGGGAGGGGGAGCCATCCTTGCCCCAGACCATGACGCGCCAGAAGACGGCGTCGCGCGGGCGCAACGCCTTGCCCGCGTAGGGGATGTCAAGCGTGTTGGAGGAGGTGACGCGCCCGGTGTCCCAGAGGTCGTATTTCCCCTCCGCCAGCTTGGCAGCGGACGAGGCGGCGACGAGTCGGTAGGCGGTCTGGCAGGCTCCTGGGCGCGGATCGTCGAGGCGCCAGGACAGGCGAGGCGTCCGTGTCTCAAGTCCGAGCGGGTTTTCGAGAAACTCGCAGACGAGGCCGATAGGGGTGCAGCTCTTCATGGACGGCGTAGCCCTTCCACCAGGACGCGCTTGCGCGGGGTGTCGGTGGCCGGAACGAGGCCGCTCCAGTTGGGGCCTTCCTGTTCGACGCTCCAGCCCTCCCATTCGCGGAAGGCGTGGTAGCTCCAATCCCATCCGTATTCCTCGAAGATGTCGATGCAGTCACGGAGATACTGGTCTGCCCCCGGCGCCCAGGCGACGGCGCTGAACTCGCCGCAGTAGATCTTCGCCCCGTGGCGCAGCTGGAATTCGCGCACCGGCCGCAGCCCGGCCCGCAGGTAGTCCTTGTTCCAGCCCTTCGACTCGTCGGGGTAGGGGCGATAGGTGTCGCCCTGCTTCCACATAACGCCCTGGTGCGTGTAGGCGAGGGGCAGGTACATGTGGACCTGGTAGATGATGTTCGTAAGTTCCAGCGGGGAGAAGCACCCGTAGGCCCACGGGGAGTCCTGCCCATTGCATTCGACGATAATCGGCATTTCGGGGTCGATCTCGCGGATGGCCTCGGCGGCGCGCTTCTGGAGCGTCCAAAAGTCGCATCCCGGCGCGGCCTCGCCAATCTGCATCGGCTCGTTCCAGAGGTCGTAGCCGTAGATGCCCTCGCGCCCCTTGAAGCGCCGCGCGATGCGGCGCCAAGTCTCGATGAAATGCTCGGCCACGGCGGGGTCGTGGAGGATGTTCCACTCGTTGAACTCGTTCTTCATCCCCGGGACCTCGTGCATGTCGATAACGACCTTCATGCCGCGCGCCACCGCCTGCGGGAGGACGAACGAGTCGAAGTGGTCAAGCCTTGTTTTGAGCCAGCGGTCATATTCGCCAAGGTCCGGCGTCACCTTCTGCGCATTCCAGTTGCGGCCCATCTGATAGCGGATCAGCGTCGCGCCCCAGGATTGGAGCGTGTCGAAGTCGTCGAGGGTCATCTCCTGCGATGGGGACATTACGCCACGGAAAACATCTTTTTCACACAGAGCCACAGAGCCACAGAGTTTTTTGCTTTGATTGTTTGGCGCGGTCTCCCTCTGTGCCTTTGTGCCTCTGTGTGAGATAATTCTATCCGAATATGCGCACTTCAGCGTCTGGTTCGTGATCGGCCAGAGTGGGACGGGCTCGCCGATGCGGAGGGTCGAGAGGTCGAAGACGGCGCGGCCGCTCGTTTCCTGGAGGCCGATCATCATGCGCGCCTTGGAGCGCGTCGTTCCGGCGACGAGATCGGACACGCGGATGGTCTGCTGGGGGAAGTCGCCGAGACGGTTCGGCGTGTTGGGGTAGCTCCATTCGCCGGAGAGCGGGTCTTCGTATTCGAATTGGAACTTCAGGCCCGTGTACCAGTGCAGCGGCTTGGCGATGCGTTCGCCGCTCGCGACGATTGAGGCGCCGATGGGCCTGCCGTCCCATTCGGCGATGTCGAGTTGGGCCGTGGCGAGGCCACCGGTCTCTTCTTCGCCGACCGGTACGTCGACAATCAGGAGGTTGCCCTCTATGCGGGCGTTCGGCCCGCATTTCCACTTGAGCGCGGGCGCATCGGCCGCGACAATTCGCGGCCCTCCCAGAATAGCGGCCGCCGCCACGGTGATTATTGCAAAAGATCTGCTCTTCATAGGTTGCTCCTATCGAATTTCACCAGGAAGGCGGCGGAACCGGCGAGTTCCTTCGTGAGCGTCAGGCAATTGCCGTCCAGTTTCATCCTTGCAGGCGCGAAGTCACGCTCGTGGTCGAGTATCGCAGCGGAGACGGGCGTTCCGGCGTTCCTGACATCTACAATAATCTCCTTCGCCGTGCCGCCGTAGTCCGAGACGAGCAGCCATCCGGTCTTGCCGTCAGCCGACTTCGCGGCGAAGGTGGCCACTGTCCCTTCGTGCGTCGATTCGCACAGCGTGGCACATTCGGCCATCAGCTGGCCAAACGCCTTGAGCGCGTGCCACACCTTGTATTTGTTCCCGAAGTCGTCCATGTAGCCCCATGCGCCGGTATGCCGGCACCCGTAGTAGAACGCCTGGCTGTATTTGGACGTCTGGAGCCGCGACAGCACCGAAAGCGCAAAGCACGACGAGTCGATGCCGTTGTGCGAGCGCGGGCCCGACCACACGCGCTCCTGCACGGCGGGGTCGGCGCTGCGCAGCGCCGCGAAGCCGCCCTCGCCGAGGAAGTGCCATTCGTCGTTGACCAGCTCGCAATCGGTGAAGCCGTATTCGTCGCAGATCCGGCGGGCGGCCTCGGCCTGTTCGATGAGGTCTTCGGGGATTGAGCCGTAGTAGTGCCAGGAGATGAAATCGGGCGCGACGCCAGCCTCCCTGCAGCCGTCGAGGATTGCCCGCAGATACGGCTCGTCCCACCAGCACAGCGCGGGGCCGCCGACCTTGATGTCGGGGAACTCGCCCTTGAGCCGCTTCAGCGTCTTGACGAACAGCTCCACGAAGAGCTTTTGCCGGACCTCGGCGGTCTCCGCGTCGGACTTGCCGGCAAGGCACCACATGCAGTTGTCGTTGTCCGGCTCGTTCCAGATTTCCCAGTATTTGATGCCCCACCGCTTGCCGTTGGCCCAGCCCTGGTTGTAGTGGCGCACCGTCCCGGCGAACGTCTCGACCATCTTGTCGATGTCATCGGGGATCCGGGCGTTGAAGTGTGTGGCGCCCGAATGCTCGATGGAAGTCCCCAGCCTGTAGAATATCTTCAGGCCGATATCGCGGGAAAGGCCCAGCAGGTAGTCGGTGGGCTCAAAGTAGTAGTTCGACGGGTCGGACGCGTCGAGGTGCGGCAGCGGGAAGATGAAGTGGGCATCGACGACACGCTGGCCCTCGTTGATGCGCGCGAGGTCATGGGTGCGGACGGAGTGGAAGTTCAGCGCCTTCACGTCGCGCGAAGTGTCGGCCACATCCTCGACCATCGGCGCGTAGCCGGACGAGTGCAGCTCCCTGCGGACGGGGCCGGTTTCGGCTGCAAAGTCCGCCCCAAGCCCCGCACATTTTCCATTTGCGCCCATTGCCATTGCACCAACGAGAATTGTCAACGCGGAGACGGGAAGACGCCTCATGACTTGCGCAACCGTGCTTCCATTGTTCATCGTAGAATGAGCGTGGAGCCAGACAGCCTGTCTAGGCTGACATCCGAGAACTTCCAGTTGTGGAACGGGACGTCGGCGAAAGGAGCGAGCGAGCCGGAGGAAGTCAGTCCCACGTACACCGTCCTTCCGTATGCGCCTTCGCTGTCCGTGATGCTGCAGTAGTCCGTCCAGGCGGTCCTTGCTCCATTGCCGTCAAGCCCCCTGTAGCTGAAGGTGAAGACATTGCCTTTGCGTGTCAGGCGCAGCCAGCCGACGTTGCCGACGCCGACTGCGGTCGTGTCGAACTCGTCGTCGATGGCCGAAATGCCCTCCCCGTTCGCGGCGCGGTATTTGTCGCCAAGCATGAGGGCGTCGCCGTTATCGCGCCAGCGGAGGAAGCACGCCGCGAACGGATCGCCGACGGCAAGTCCGGAGCGCACCATCAGGCCGCACTTCTCGCCGAGGAAGCGATTGTAGGTCCAGTCATCCGATTCGATCTTCGCCGTCAGCACAAAATTGCCATCAAACGGCTGCCACAGGTAGTTGTAGCCATTTTCGCCGTTTGCGACATCGCTGCCGCCGTATGCGAAGCGGATGGAGCCGTCATTGCCGAACAGAACGTCTCCAGACGGGCAGACTGCCGAATTGGCGCTGAACGTCCGGGCGCCGGACCAGCCTTCCGGCAGCGCATTCGCAACTGGCACAAGCTGCGATGCGGGAATGATCTCGCGCTCGACGGCTCCGCTCCAGTAGAGGCGGCAGATGTTGTCGCCGTCCTTCTGGAACCACGTCATAACTACATCGTGCTTGCCCGCCGTGAGATTGATGGTGTCGGGCGCCGTGGTCTGGACCGTGCTGGCCTTGGCCTTGCGGTAGAGGGTCGGCGTCTTGTCAATCCAGAGGTTCACCGCGTCGTCGGACTCGGCTTCGAACACATAGTTTCCGGCAAACGGCACGATCAGCTTGCCCGACCAGCGCACGAAGAAGTTCCCCGTCGAACCGCCGACCGAAACGTCGCTGAAGTTGATCGCCGCGTTCGTCTCGACCGAAACGACCGACTCTCCGGCGCCCGTCGTTCCGTAGGGACTGCTCCACACGCCGTGAAGTCCGACGCCGTCGCCGGTGATGTACGGACGGGCCGTGCAGTCCTCCGAATACGCCACGTCTTCGCCGTAGGTTGTCCTGACGCGATACGTGTAGCGAGTGCCGGACGTGACGCTCGAATCCGTCCAGGACGTCGTCGCGGCGGGAATGTCGCTGCCCACGGCCTCCCACGCGCCGTCGTCTGTCTTGCGTTCGACGGTGTACGTGCCGTGGCCAACAGGCGTCCATGTCAGCGTCACGGAGGGCGTCGCACCGCTTCCATACGAAACCGCGATGTCTTCCACTGCCTGCGCAACCACAAGATCGGAATCAAGCCATCCGTAGAACTGGATTTCGCCTACGTTGCCGCCCCATCCGACACCGGGATTGGTGTAGTAGAGATAGCGGTACGTGTTGGCAGTGTCGAGGCTGTCGTTGTCGTGCCAGACGCAGAGGCCTTTCCAGACAAGCGGCTCGGTCAGCGCCGTGTGATTGCCGTCCTGAAGCCAGTCCTCGTCGTTCGACCCGTAAAGCGTCACGCCTGTGACGCGTCCGGGCCCTTCAGAGTAACTCGTGACGGAGTAGAAGCGAGCGTGCGCAACATGCGCCGCCTCGCCAAGATCGACGCCGATACATGTGTTCGGCGAGGTGTCGGCAACACCGACCCAGTCATAATTGTAGGTGCATCCAGCGCTTGACGTGTTCCCGCTCTCCATGTAGAGGACGTTGTTGAACGCGAGCAGGATGCTGTTCGTGACGGCCTCCCATGTCTGGCCATAAACGGGTGACCTCCCTTCCTGTCCGCAGTTGTAGATGACGTTAACGCCGGAGCGAAGATGCCCCATGTCGCTCGGATCGCGTTCCAGAAGCCGCCAGCGGCGGAACGCAATCGAGGTCTCGTTCGTGAACGAAACGTCTTCGCCGGCAATCGAATAGTTCGCCGCGACGCGGTAGTAGCACAATGCTCCGACAGGGGCGGACGCATCCACGCATGTGTCTGCACCTTTGCCAACCTGCGCGACCTCCGTCCACGGTCCATTCGCGCCGGGCGCCCGCAAGATCGACGTTCCCGACGAACCAAGTGCCGGTTGCCAGCCAAGGACGGCGACCGGATTCGGGAATTCGCCGCGCCTGATCGTCAGCCCTGTCGGAGCAGACATCGCGACGGGCGTGGCCGTCCCGGAAACGGGCGCATAGAATTGATGGTTGACGCGGTCGTAGAGTCCGCAGACGCCGTTCTTCTCTGCTGGAATGAACACACGCACATACTCGCCGCCGTTCTCGATCTTGAAAGACCAAAGCGTACACGCTCCGGGGTCTTCTGTTCCCGGAACCGTCATGGCCGTGTCATTGTCGGAAAAGTCGTAGGCGTTGACCGTCTGAACGGTCTCGCCATTGACGACAAGCGATTGGCCGCATTCGACGGTCATGCGCTGCCCGGCGGCAAACTCACCAACCGCGCCGTTGTTCGCAGCAGTGCCGTAGCGATAGTAGAAACTTGGGCCGAACGTGTCAGACAAGTCAAGGTTGAGAATCCAGCAGCCTTCGCCGCGGTTCTTGACGCCGAAAAGGTCGAAATCGTAGACTGTGTCGGGGCTTACGTCGGCAATGACGCGCGGATGGTCCGTAACGACATAGTCCGTGTTGAAGTAGGTACCGCTTGGAATGTGTATCGCGTCCAAGAGCCGGTCGTACTGCTCCGCCGTCACCGTGCCGGTGCCGACATTCGAGTAGAACTGTCCGGCGATGCGGTCGTAGAGTCCGCATTCGCCATTCTTCACCGCCGGAACGAAGTCGCGCACGAGCCGTCCGCTGTCCTCGATCTTGAACGAATGGAGAACATAAGGAGCTGTGCGACGTTCGCCTGGAATCGTCATTGCGGTGCTGTTCTCGGCAAAATCGTAGTCGGCGGCGGTCTGGACCACATTGCCGTTGACGACAAGCGTCCTGCCGCAGTCGATCAGAAGCCGCTGATAGGCGGAGAACGAACCGACCGCGCCGCCACTCGCGGAAGTGCCATAACGATAGTAGAAACTTGGATGATAGCCGCCGGTCGTGGTCGTATCAATGTTGAGAATCCAGCAGCCTTCGCTGCGCTCCTTGACCCCGAAAAGGTCAAATTCTTGGCCGTTTGTATCGCCGACGCTTATGCTGGCGATGACGCGCGGATTGTCCTTTACGACATAGCCTGTTTCAAAGTAGGCTCCGTCTGGAATGTTGATCGCATCTACAAGGCGGTCATACGCCGGCGCCACCGTGCCGGATTCCGGCGCGTAGAACTGGTCTTTCGCGCGGTCGTAGAGTCCGCAGACGCCATCCTTCTCGGCCGGCAGGAAGTCGCGCACGAGAACTCCGCCGTCCCAGAGCTGGAACGCCATGAGCGTGAACAGCTCTTGCCTCTCGCCGGGAATCGTCAACGTCGTCTCGTTGGACGAGAAGTCATAGTCGCTGACGTGCTGGACTTCCTCTCCGTTTACGACGAGAGTCCTGCCGCAGTCGATGTCGAGACGCTGGCGGGCGGAGAAATTGCCGCCCACGCCGTCGCTAGCGCTGCTCGCCGTCCCGTAGCGATAGTAGAAACTTGGATGCCAACCGCCGGTTACGGACATATCAACGTTGAGGATCCAACAGCCATCGACGCGAGACTTGACCCCGAAAAGGTCGAAACTCTGATCGTATGTCTCTTTGACGCTTATGCTGGCGACGACGCGCGGATGATCCTTGACGACATAGCCCGTGTCGAAGTAGGCGCCGATTGGAACGTCTATTGCGTCCAGGAGCCGGTCGTATTGCTCCGCCGAAGTCGTTGCGGCCAGAACCAGAGCCGCCGAGAGGGCGATAATGGAGGACTTGCAGTTCATGTTTTTCTCCTTAAGGTCGGTTGATGATGCCAACGATTATACCAAACTGCCGCAAGGTGGTGTTATTGCCTTTCGCGCACAAAAATATGTATGTATTGCGAAAAAATACGCGCTGTCCGGCGTGGCCGACTGGCGCTCGGGCTGTAGCGACACCCCGACGCAGCCGAAGCGACGGAGCGCGGTTCGTCCGACTCGCGTTTGAAATCCTCGCCCCGCTGGCCGCAATGGCGAAACGCTGTTTTATCTTCGATTTTTAATAAGATAAAACAGTGATTCGCGCATGAAATCGCTTCAATCGTTGACTTTTCATTGTGATTGTGCTAGAATTTTCAGTCGTTGGCGCGAAAGCGAAAGGACGCAGACATGGTTGGCAGACTTGATGAACAGAAGGAACTGAATCGGCTGTTTGATTCCCGGGAATCGGAATTCGTGGCGCTATACGGGCGCAGAAGGGTCGGAAAGACATATCTTGTGCGAGAGGTCTTCGAGGGCCGCTTCGCCTTCTGCCATACTGGCAAGTCCGGCGTGGGACTGCGGGGGCAACTTGCGCATTTTCGGAAATCACTGGAGGAATGGGGCGGCGTTTGCGCGACCGCGCCGAAAAGCTGGGATGAGGCGTTCGACCGCCTGAAAAAGGTGGTCGCCGCATCGCGGGAGCCGAAAAAAGTCGTGTTCATCGACGAGATGCCGTGGATGGACACGCCCCGTTCGCATTGCCTCTCCGCGCTGGAATCGTTCTGGAACGAATGGGCGTCCGCGCGCAAGGACGTCCTGCTCATCGTTTGCGGTTCGGCGGCATCGTGGATGGTGAAAAACCTTTTCCGCAACCGCGGCGGACTTCACAACCGGGTCACGGCCCGCATCGCGCTGATGCCGTTCACGCTTTCCGAGTGCGAGAAATATGCGGCCGAGCGGGGACTCGCCATGAGCCGGGACGACATCGCCGAATGCTTCATGGTTTTCGGCGGAATTCCCTACTACTGGCGAAACCTTCGCCCCGGCGCGAGCCTTGCGCAGAACATCGACGCGATGCTGTTCCGTCAGAACGCCCCGATGAGAGGGGAGTTTGGCGAACTCTACAAATCCCTGTTCGGCAATAGCGCGGCGCACGAGAAGGTCGTCGCCGCCCTTGCCGGAAAGAAATCCGGCATGACCCGATCCGAAATTTCAGAGGCCGTCGGCGACGGCATGAAGGGAATGCTGACGGATGTCTTGGAAAATCTCGAATGCAGCGGGTTCGTCGGCCACTCGCGGATGCTCGGCAGGCGGAAACGCGACACCGTGTTCCGCCTCCTTGACAATTTCACGCTTTTCCACTTCCGTTTTCTTGTCAATCCCCCGACAAGCCCGCGCTTTTGGGAAACCACCGTCCTTTCGCCAACCCGCGCGGCATGGCGCGGGCTTGCGTTTGAAGGACTCTGCCTTCAGCACGTCCCGCAGATCCTGAACGCGCTGGGCGTCTCAGGAGTCCATGCCGAGGCGTATGCATGGAGGCACATCCCCGACGCGGAATGCCCCATAGGCGCCCAAATCGACCTTGTTATCGACCGCGCAGACGGTGTCGTCAATGTCTGTGAAATGAAATACACCCGTGATGCATACATGATCGACTCCAAGGCGGAGAAAAAGCTGGCGGAGAAATTGTCCGTTTTTTCCGCCGTCGCGAAAACCCGCAAGGCAGTTCATTTGACGATGGTATCGGCTCATGGTCTTCTCAAAAACATCCATTCCAGCCGCGTCCAGTCCATGGTAACGCTGGATGACCTGTTCAAGGCGTAGTCACAAATAGTCGCCCATGAAAAAAAACGCATCGTCCAATTCCTCTCCCGTATCCCGGCGCGTCCTGTTCCTCGGGGACTTCGCATACTCCTCTGTCAGGGCCGTCGTGTCGGGAGTCATCAGGGCCTTTTCCAGCCACCCGGAGGTGGAACTTGTCATCCACGGCGCCCATCCCGCCGACAACGACCGCAACTACGCCACCACCCCAGACGTGGACGGCATCATAACCTGCATGGGCATACGCGAGGCGTTCGCCAGACGGCTTGCTGCGGCCCGGAACCGCTGCCCGATTGCATTTGTCAGCAAACCATGCGACTTGCCGTCTGCGCGCCGCCGCTCCCTCTCGCTCGTCTGTGACGACGCAGCCATTGCCGAAACGGCCGCCGCGCTGCTGGTGCGGCACGACCTGACGGAGTTCGGCTATGTCGGCTCGCGCCTCAGCGCGGCTGAAGCCGGATGGGATGCCGTGCGGCGCGAGGCCTTCGTCAAGGCGCTCGACGCGCGCGGCTTTTCTGCGCATGTTTACGAACCCACGCCCCGGCGGGCCGGATCAAAGGTCGAGGTCGCGGCCCTCGCCGACTGGCTCCTTGCGCTCCCCAAGCCCTGCGGCCTCTTCGTCTCCTACGACCAGAGGGCGATGCGTGTGCTGAATGTCTGCCGCGCAAAGGGAATCGCCGTCCCGGAGCAGATTCAGATTGTCGGCGTGGACAACGAGCCGTGGATTTGCGAAAGCACCTCGCCGACGCTCTCCTCAATCGAGCCCGACTTCGAGAGCTGTGGCCACCGTGCGGCGGAGGCGCTGCTTGAGATGATGGACGGCGCGCCAGGGGGGAGGACGGAGACCTTCGGCGTGCGGCGCGTCGTGCAGCGGATGTCAACGACGGATGCGCATGGCAGCGCCAGCAGGGCCGTCCGCGCCCGCGATTGGATACGGCGCAACGCCGGGGAGCCGCTTACGGTGGCGCAGCTGGCGAAAAGCATGTGCTGCTCCGTGCGGACGCTCCAGCTGAGCTACAAGACAGTGTTCGGCACGACGGTATGGGAGGACATTGCCGAAGCGAGGATGGAGAAGGCGCAGCGGCTGCTGGCGGAGACGAAGACGCCCATAGGCGAAATTCCGGAACTGGTGGGATTCGAGTCCGCGCACCACTTCTCGCAATTCTTCAAGGCCCGCACGGGGATGTCCATGTCGCAGTTCCGCCGCCGCGCTAGGGGCGGGGCATGACTATTTAGCCATTTGGCGGGGCATTGAGGATTTTCTTCAATTCCTTGTCAAATGTTAGAATTGAATCGCCGCACACGGCATGATAGGCGGCAAGAATGCAATCGACGAAATCAATTTTCCGTGTTCCGAACATGGTGAGCGCATTGCGAAGGACATCCCGGTTCTCGCAATCCACTTCATCGATGAAACTGGCAAGCCTTGATGCCACATCTGTCCGTGGCACCGCATAAACGCCGCAAAGGACATAGACAACTTCAGCTAGAACTTCAGGAAGCAAATAGGCCCCATATTCAATAGCCGACTTGGCCGTGGCGGCCATTTCGGCGTTGTCGTTCAGCAGATACCGCAGCACGGCGTTTGCATCAAGAAGAATGCGCATGCTTCAACTCCATCGCCCGCGCGAATGCGCTCTTTTCCTTCCCACGCAATTTCGGATTCGCGAAACTTGCGAATGAGCCGAAAGATTTCGCCGCTACGCGCCTGGGCCTCCCCATGTGTGGCGTGAAGGGCATGCCCTCATCTATCACGCTTTGACGCGTAAAAATGCGAACGGCCTCGGTGAGTGAGGTGCCGAGACTGCGATAAACGGCCTCGGCAGCCTCTTTCAAGTCCGAGTCGATTCGAATTTGCAGCACAGATTCTTTAGCCATTCCACTTCTCCTTTTGGAAAACGATAATATCACATTTGCATTTCAATTGCAACACAACAGCAATCCCCATCACTTCATTCAGGCGTCACGAAAATAGCAAATTTGGACTTCTGTGACTTTTTCGGACATCGTAAAAAATCACAAAAAAGCAAAAAAGCCACTTTCGTGATTGTTTTAGTTCCCGCGATGGTCACCCTGACTAGTACAGGAATCCAAAGAGCCAAAGAGGAATTTTGTTGCCAAATCCAATTTCAATGTCATCCGCGACGACAAAACTGTCTGGCAAATCCTTAACCTGTCCGAAGCCCTTCCCTGGTCCGCCGACCTCGAAAAGCCATCTCCCATCGACTATAAAATCGCCTTGCGGTGGATATTTGACATCATGGCCAGCGCCGCGCAGCTGATTTAGGAAAAACGCCTCGCGGAGCGTTCCTGTGTCCACACTGCTGACGAGTGCGAACATCATGTTTGGATTGTCGGGATAGATTTTGTCTGGGCGTGAAAGATTCTTCAAGGACGCCTTTTCGGATTTCAGTTGCTGTATGAGGGCTGCCCGCTCGAGAATGTCGAGCATTGTCAGCCCCTGGGCGCGGGTTGTCTGGATTTCGGCACAGAGGGCGTTCATCTTCGGTAATTGCGGGCATGATTCCGAGAGCACCATCAGCATCCGCTTGATTTTCCGAATGGTCGCCGGCGTCACATCCTCGACTGCAGGAAGGTCGCTTTCGAGGGTCTGGTTGACGACGTCGTTCAACCGTTCCCCGTAAAGGCTGTGGACAGATTTGTAGAACGGGTAAAATCCGGCCTTCTCATACTTGGCGAAATGCGGGAGAATCTTGACGGATGCGGCGATGTCGCCCGCCAGCTCCCTGTGGTTGGAAACTATGTCTTCAAGCGTGACGGCTGGGAAGGAGGCGCCCCCTTCAAATTCAAGGTATTCGCGGAAGGAAAGCCCCTGTAAGTTGTAAACGGCCTGCCTACGCGAAAGATCGGCCTTGCCGCGCTCGATTTTCAATAGGCTGGACCCTGAATATGCGATGTCAATGTCGCCGTATTCATCCGACAGGTTCTTGATGACGCGCTGCCATTCGGCCATGTGGTGAATTTCGTCGACGAAGAGTCTGACGAGTCCGTGTGAGTGCATGTAGGCGGCGACATCTGTCAGCGAATGTGTGGAGAACCACAAGTCGTCTGCTGAGACGTAAAGGGCGTCGTGCCTTTTCTTGCGCCTATACTCCTCAATGTAGTGCTGGAGCAGCATGGTGGTCTTCCCCGTGCCTCTTGCTCCCTTTATGCAGATAAGGTGGTCGCGCCAATCAACTTTAGCGCAAAGGTAGCGGTGGAAACCGGTTTCGATCTGCCTTGATCGATGCTCCATGGCATCGAAGAGCCGTTGCATTTCCGAATCGTTCATGATTACAATCCTAGAAGAAAAAAACTTTTGAGAGTCTCTTTTTGCCGAATAAACGACTTTACAAGGTTCTTTTTTTTGTCAAAAAAGATTTTGTAAGGTTGATATTTGTAATTCAACCATGTTTCTCGGAAATTGTCAAATGCTGTCATCAGCCAGGCGGCAGTGCGATTCATCATGGTTTTCCGCCAATTGCGCCACTTCTCTCGGCACAAAAACTGCAAAACTCCGTTTTTGTGCCGAAGGCGAAAGTCCTCCTATGCCAGATGCCCAGGCACCCCCTGCGTGGAGGAGTGGAAGTTGTCTCGCTGACTTTGTCCGCGCTAGTCGAACTCCACGAGCAGGAACAAGTGCGGTGGCTGCATCCCCGCCGTTGCCGGAACTAGCCCGCGCACAATGGCCGCAGAAAATAGACTCGCGTCTCGCCCAATTTCAGGTTCTCGACAATTTCGCGGACGTTCCTTTGCGCCGGTGTGGCCCCGAAAATTTCACGCACGTCGCACGTTGTCGGCAAATGGATCGTCTTTTCGCCGTCAGACGACGCATGGAGCATGACATAGCCGCGACCGGCGGAGAGGATGTCGTCCGTTTCCATCCAGACGTGTGTCCCCGCTTCGCGGAACGCCTCCCGCAGTGCGGCGGCCGTCGGTGGCAGTGGGAATAACACATTTCGCGCCCCGTCGCGCTCGACTGTCGCAAACTGTCCCCGGTGTCTGACTCCGGCACCCGTCGGCTCCAGCATCCATGACACGAACATGCAGTGTCCAAGAGGGCGACGTTCAAGCGACATGCCAGTCATATCCTCGACATTCGCCTTGTCTCCCACGCCGTTGTGAAAGAAGCCAGGAGCGAAAATCCAGACGGCGGTCTTTCCTTTGCGGCCCACGCGCTCCTTGATTTTCGCCCGCATCGCCTCCGACAGCGTAAACGCATTGGGGAACACATAGACTCTGTAGTCCGGCAGACGCGGGTCGGCGATGTCCGACAGCTCGTAGGAGTCGAAGGGAACGCCCGCCGAGGGCAGCACGTCCGCATGGAGGCGCATCCTGCACTGCCGCCAGAACTCGGCGACGGGCGCTCCCTCGCTTGTCGCAGGTTCGTCGGCCGACGTGAACACCGCCACTTCCGCCGGTCTCCAGATCGCCGTGGACATTGTTTCACGCTCCTCTTCGGTGCCGATCCGTATCGACTCCATCAGCTCCGGCGCGGAGAAGGTGTCATTGCCGCCCAGCAGGAACCACCAGTTCTCCCAGCCGCCGGCCAGGCACTTCCCAATGGAGCGGCGGACTATTCCAACCGCCTCGTCGAGCGGGTGCCGCCGGATGCCGGACGACTGGTTCGGCAGGGAGAGGAAGGTTCTAAGGTCGGATTCCTCGTAGTAAACCCGGCCATGAAGGCGATAGGTCGCCTGGAAATGGGCCTGGGAGCGCCCCGAACGGCCTGGCTCCCGCGTCTCGGAGTAGTGCGGGGGTGCTGCGAAGAAATCGACCTGCCCCGACTCGATGATGCGCATCATCTTCTCGTGCGAGAGCCACGGGTACCCGAAGAACGCGCCGACGAGCTTGCGGCCGCGCGTGAGTTCTTTGACGCACGCCGCGGCGTCGATGCAGGCGTCTGCCACGGCGGAGGCCGCTTCCGCGATCTTCGCGTGGCGTTCCCTGTCGACTTGATATTCGGGCATCGGATTCCGCGTGTCCGCCCTATCCGCAGGGGTCGCCAGGAAGTTGAGCACCTTTTGCCCGAGTTCGAGCCATTCGCCGCAATGGAATGCGCCGAGGTGGTAGCCGACGATGCGGTCGGCGTAGTCGGACTGTTCGACGTGGGCGACCATGTCCGCGAGCATTCGCCGGTAGAGGGCGCGCCACGCCCGCGACGAGGCCTTGGCGCAAGCGTCGTCCTCCATCTCCTCAGGATGGGCAGCCGCCCATTTCGGCGGCGGGTCGATTTTGATGCGCGGGAAGATGTAGCTGTCAGGAGCCGCCGCGAGAAGCGCGCGGGCAAGCGCGTCGAAAAGGTTGAAGTTGTATTCGCCGTCTCCGAGCCACCACCGGCGCGTCGCGTAGCGGGAGTCGGTCATCGTCCAGACATCGCTGGAAAACAAGACTCCCGCCTCGCGGAAGGCCCGCAACTGCGCCTCGGCGTCGCCGGGGTTCCCCTGCGGGCGCGGCATCACGGCTGTCGCCGCCATGGGGTTGCCGTCGATTGCGAAGCGCGGGACGCCGGCCACCTCGATGATCGAGGCCGAGAAATCGCCTGGCGAAGTCTTCTGCATGCCGGCACCCGCGCGAACGTTGGCGACAGCATTGCCGATGTTGCCGCAATCATTGAGCATCTCGTTGTCTCCTTGTTCCGCTAGGGTCATCACAAAGCCAGCCGTCACGGCACTTCCTCAAATCGTCACTGTCAATGACGGATTGTCTGAGACCCCGCCTCCAAACAAAGAGACCGAAACCATGTTAGGATTCGATTCGACGAGGGCGAATCCGGCACCATCGAAATGTCGGTAGGCGGCGAGACCTTTGCGGAACGGTGCGAAGAACAACGCCGCGTCGGTGCGGCCTTCTCGTTCAAAGGAACGCCCGTATTCGTCAGGAGAGGAGTAAACAGGGCGCAGCGAGGGTTCGCCTCCATCCCACAGCGACGAAAAATGAAGCTGGACGATTCTTCCGCCGTCTTCGTCGCGCCAGTCGATGAAGCCGTTCGTGTGGACATGGCCGCACAGGACGATGGCATGGCGTCTTGCGAGAAGCCGCAAGGCTTCCATGCGCTCGGCGTCCCTCTCCGGTTCGCCGAGGAAAATCGAGCGGTAACTCAGACCATAATAACAGGGGATGACAGGATGGTGGAGGGCGACGAAAAGTCGGCGGCAGTTCGTCGTTTCCGTGATGAGACGCGGTAGCGCCGCGAAGGTTTCGTCGGGCGCATTGGAGTCGAGGAGGACCAAGGCGTCGTCGCCAAGGGGGATGGCGCGGTTGGCCGGAGGAACGTTGTGCGCCCACGCCTCGGGGCCTTCTTCGCCGCGCGTGTCGTGGTTGCCGGGGACAACCGCGAGCGACACGCCGGAAAGCGCACTTTCCAGGCGATCCATGGCCCCTGCGATTAACGCCTCATGTTTCGCGACGCCACCCGCCTCCTCGCCACCAACGAGGTCTCCGATCTGAAGCGCCAGCGCGGCACTGAAATCGCGGGCGACGCGCCCAGCGGCGGCAAGAAGGCGCGGGATACCGCCCGGGCGCCACAATGCGGCGCGCTCCGAATCGGCACTCTCCGTATAGTGCAAGTCGCCAAGGACAACGATTCTTTCAACCTTCCCCATGTCGTATTTGAAAAGGTTCCTGACATCCACGGCGTTGGTGTGCCACGGAACATCTGTGGCCACGCAATAGCCGTCTGCGTTCTTCGGCATCCGTGACTGCGCGTCCATGTCACTTGACGTCCGGCTTCGTTCCGCCCAGGCCGACGGGCTGGTTCCAGTAGTTTGAGATCGAACCCCACTGCCAGAGGAAGTGCTTGAGCTGCCCCCGGAACTCCTCGTCCGGCACGAGCGCCATTTCCTTGTAGAATTTCGAGCACAGACGGTTCACGCCGCGCGCGGGCGCCTTCTCCATGATCCAGCCGCCGTTGACGCCGGCCTCGAAGTAGAACGGCGATTCGGTGAAGAGGAAGGGGGCGAAGTGCTTCCGCATCGAAAGGTAGCAGGCCTGGCGGAGGTCGAGCGCGTCGTATCTGGGATGTGCGGCGGCGTAGGCGTCGAGGTCGGCGTTGATCGCCTTCTCCGACGCGGCGTAGGCGGGGTCCTTGCAGCGCTCGTGGCACTCGTCGGGGTGAAACGCCCTCAGTTGCGCACGAAGGGCGGAATGTTTTTCGCCAAAACAAGTGTTGCTCATGCCATCTTCTCCATCTTCCACTCCGACGGGGCGAAATCGACGTCCCCGCGTCCGTCGATCCGCACTCGGACAGGCTTGCTCGTGAGATTTACGGCGCAGAACCAGCGGCTCCCGCCGCCCGGAGAGACCTTTTCGTAGCTCAGGACGGCATCCTGCGCGCTGTTGTCGATCCATCGCAGTTCGGCGTCTGTCGAGAATGCGTCGTCGTCGCGGCGGAGCGCCGCGAACTTGCGCACGAAGTCGAGCCGCCGCCGCCCTTCGGGGAAATCCCGGGCCACCCAGTCGATCGGCGTCCATGTGCGCATGCGCTGGAACGACTTGTCGGCGAATTCGTTCCCGTTGAAGAGGAACGGCACGCCGTCCGAGGTGAAGCACCAGAAGAGCGCGGCCTCGGTGAGGCGGGTTCCCCAGCGCTCGTCCGAATCGCCGCGCGGACCCTTGTTCTGGGAGGCGTCCGTCTCGTCGTGGTTTTCCACGAATCGCAGGAACCGCGCGCCCTTTTCGCAGTGGCTCCGCTTGAGTTCCCACTGGTGCCGGATTTCCGAAATCGGCCCGTCCTCGTCCAGACCGCACCTGAGCGCGCTTTTCCCCGGCCAGTCGTAGCAGCAGTCGAATGCGTGGCACTGCTCCCCGGGCCGTCCGTAGCCCTCGCATATCAGCACGACGTCCGGCTTGATTGCCGAAAGCCGGCGGCGCGCCTCCTCCCAGAAGTCGAGCGGCTGCGTCTCCGCCACGTCGCACCTGAAGCCATCGACGTCAACATCGGCGACGAGATAGGTGAGAACGGCCAGGAGGTATTCGCGAAGTCCCCTGCTCGCGAAGTTCAGCGCCGGATAGCCCCACTTGCCAAGGCGGACCGATCCATCGGCCTCCCGCTCCACCCAGTCGCGGTTGCGGCCGATCAGGACCGCCGACGGCCCGCAGTGGAAAAACACCACGTCGAACAGGACTTTCATGCCTAGCCGGTGCGCCTCCCGGACGAACTCCGCCCGGTCCTCGTCCGTGCCGAATTCGGGGTCGGTGTGGAAGTAGTCCTTGGTGCGGTAGAAACCCTTCGGCTGCGAGTGCCATTCCATGGCCAATCCGTCGAGACTGTCGTCGAGGACATTGACCGGCATGAGATAGACGATGCCTGCGCCCGCGTCCTTCACGAGCGGAAGCTTCGCCGTAGCCGCCTTCAGCGTCCCCTCGCGGGTGAAGGCCCGGGGCTGCACCTGGTAGATGTAGCCGCGCCTGAACCATTCAGGCGAAATGCGCGCCGCCTCCGTCGCGAACCGCGTGGATTTCATGGCCTTCAAATACTCGTCGCAGTCGTTCTGGTTTGCCGGGACGGGTTCGGGCCAATCTCCGGCGCCGAGACTGGAAAGTCGCGTGTTTACGTCTATTGGCGTGTTCATGGTTGTTGCATTCATTGTGTCGTTTGGAAACGCCGGGAGAAACCCTCTAGCAGGGCGCGCTTGCGGGGCGTGTCTGCGGCGCGACGCATTGACGGGAAATCGTCGCCTTCCATCTCCCCGTCCCTGTAATTGAGGCGCCGTCGGCATGGCGGGCGATGATGAAATGGCAGCCGTTCCAGTATTCCGGCGGGCAGCCCCAGTTTTCGGGATAGGCGTCAAGGGGGTTGTAGTCGGAGAGGTTCGGACTTGCCTTCAGCACTGCGCCATCCGCGAGGTGCAACTCGACATGAGGCCGCAGCCAGAGTGTACCGGAGACGAATGTCCCCGCAGGGATGATGACGGCACCCCCATTCCCTGCCGCGTCAATTGCCTTCTGGATCGCGGCGGCGTTCTCCGCCGCCGAATTCGTTTCCGCCGCGCCGAAGTCGCGGATGTCGAACTCAGCCAGTGCAGAATGTGCGGCGGCGAGAACGAGGCATTCTGCGATAGAGGGGATTTGAATTTTCATTTTTGATACCTCAGCTCAGCGTAGCCGACTTCCATCGCGCCGAGGCGGAACTCATGCGATTTGCCCGATGCTAGCGTCACGACGGTCGTCTGCGGCGAGGAATGAAGGTTGAGGGCGAAAACGCCGGTCGCGCCGCTCCCAAGGCGGTAGGCCGCGACGGGGACGTTGAGGTTGGACGATGTCGCGACGGTTTTCGCGCCCAGCCATTCGACGAGCCGTCCCGCCATTTCTGCCTGAGGGAAGAAATGCGCCTTCCACTTCGCCCCGAACTGCGAGACGCGCCCAGCGCCGCATTGCCACCGGCACCCGTAAACGTCCGCGCCATCGGCGGAGAGGAGCGTCGCCTCGGCCCCAGCCTTGAGCGGCGTCTCGAAGCGCCGCAGGGGCTTGACGCCGAAGACGCGGAGTCCCTCGGCCACGCAGACCGGGCGGCGCTGCGTGTCCACGTCGCAGGCGGCCGCCGCCGGGGCGCCAACGGCATCCGCCAGAATCGAGCAGGGGTTTCCGTCAAGGTCGGTGCGGGGGAAGTCGGGCGCGACGAGCAGCCCGCCGCCGGCCAGCACGAAGTCGGCGACTTTGCGCTGCGTTTCCGCCGACATGGCCTCCACGCCGGCCAGCACGAGCGGCTTCGTGGGGTCGAAGCCGTGGTCGAGCATGACGAACTGCGGGTGGAAGGGCGTCTGCATGAGCGAGTAGAACATCCCGTTATGCATAAACGCCTTGTCCGCCGGGGCGCAGCCCGCCTCGTTCGGCCATTCAAGCCCGATCTGCACCGATGTCTCGCGCACCGATTCAAGTAGTCCGGGGTGGCTTGCGAGGAACTTGCCGAACGCCATGAGCGAGTCGTAGGTCTCGTTCAGGGAGCCGTCCGCGTGGACGGGTGCGCCGTAGTCGTAGATGTCGGCGGTCGCCTCCGTCCCGGGGAAGTTCGGCCCGCCGGTGAAGATGTAATAGTTGATGCCGCGCAGGCCGGCGGCCAGGTTCGCCATGTGGCATGCGAGCAGATCAGCCTTCAGGACGGGCGCGAAGTCGCCGATGGTCCCGCTCTGGATTTCGAAGCCAACGGGCGGGAAGCCGTAGGCGCGCATGAGGTCGCATGCGTGGATGGCCTTGTGGAAGTATTCCGTCGATGGGCTTTCCGGCGTCGGGTTGAGCGTGTAGTAGTGGTCGTAGCCGAGGAGGAAATTGGACGTGCCTAGGCGGCGGACGCACGGCGCGTAGCATCCGGCGATGTCGGAGCTGCCCGCGTTGTGGCAGAACGGGCCGTGGACGCCGTCCTCCTCCAGCCAGCCGCGGAGGGTGTCGAGGTATTCAGCGCCCTGCTCTGCAAAAGCGCGCGTCATCGGCGCGCCCGACCACACGTGCAGCCCGAGCAGCTCGTTGTCCAGCTGGACGAGGGCGACCGGCCCGCCGTTTTCGGCCAGGTGCGGGCGGATCGCGTCGGCGGCGGCCTTCATCCAGCGCCGCGCCTTTTCAAGGAATACCGGGTGGCCGAAATCCACGGCGTAGGCGCTGAGCGGAGTCCCGTCCTCCTTCTTGAAGGCGATTTCGGGATGGCCCTCCATAAGCCATTGCGGCAGCCCCGCGTAAAGCAGTTCAGAGTATTGGTAGGGGCCTGGGCGGACAATCGCCATCAGCCCCTCCTCCTTCACCATGCTCAGGAATGCGTCAAGGTTGCGTTCGGGACGGTCGCCGAAGAGGATGCGGCCCTCCTCCGGCTCGTGGACGCACCAAGGGATGTATGTGGCAACGCAGTTGCCGCCCACGTCCTTCAGCAGCCGCAACCGCCGCCGCCAGTCGTCGTGCGGGACGCGGAAATAGTGGAACTCCCCCGAAATGAGGAACGTCCGCTTCCCGTCCACCGTGAGGCTGAGTTCGTCGAATGAAAGGTCTTTCATTTCAGTTGCTCCCTGCGCGGCCGCGCGTCTTGTCACTTGCCGTCCGGCTTCGCCGTCGCGGCGTCGAAACCGTCATCGACGGTGAACTTCGCCATTCCCTCCGGACTCCATCCGTGCGTCCAGCCCTGGCACCAGAGAATTTGCTTCGGGACGCGCAGTTCGTTGTAGAGGACGGCCAACGAGGAGGGCGGCGAGACGTAGTCTCCCAGACGCGCGCCGCCGATCTTCACCGGGCACCGGATGCGGCGCGCGGCGAATACGGGGTCGAAGTAGGCCATGTCCGGGAACCAGCAGTCGGGGCGGTAGTGCGACTTCATGCGGCCCCGTTCGGTCTGGCCGGTCCAGTCGCACCCCCAGACGATGCTGACGTTGCAACGTGTTGCCTCCGGGCAGTGCGAGGCGGCGTGGAGGGCGTTCCACCCGCCCTGGCTGCCGCCGCCTAAAATGAGGTTTTCGCCGTCCCACTCCGGCAGGGTCTGAGCCCACTGCACCGCGCGGACGGCGCGCAGGATCATGCCGAGCCAGTAGCTTGTCTCGCGGTGCTTGTTCGTCTCCGGGTCGAATCCGTATGTCATCCCGTGCTCGACGCTCTTGAAGAACTTCTCCACATATTCCGCCCCCTTGCCAAGGTCGAAGCCGTGGCCATTGGACTCGAACTGGATGCGGTCGTGCGGGCCTCCGCCCGGCGCCTTCTGGTCTTCGCGGGACGCGCCGCGCCACCGGACTTCCACCGGGTAGCGCTTTTTGGCCGAGGCGTCAGCCGGGACGGTGAGCCATCCTGTCACGGGATGCCCGCCGGCGCAGGCGATTTTCACGGCGTAGAGGCGCACACCGGCGTCGCCGCACGGCGTCTGCCTGAGTTCCGCCTTCACAGGCACCTCCGCCAGGCGCGCCATCTGCGCGCTCCAGAACTCGTCGTAGTCCGCCGGCTCCGTCCCCGGCAAGAGCGCCTCCGGCGCGACTGCCGCCCCGCCCTCGAAGAAGACGCGCGGCTCCCAGCGGTGGTTCTTGCGGACGAGTTTCCCGTCCTTCGTCACCACATTCGCCGTCAGGCGGACGAATCCCGGCACGTCCATCTTCGTGCGGATGACGACCGGTTCGCCGTGCGTCGGGAGCGGGACGCGGCCATTCTCCGTGATGCCGTCGTCGCCGCGCCGCTTCCAGTCGATGAAGAAGGTGTCGGGCGGAAGCTCGCCCTTGAAGCCGTCAAGCGTGATGGAGAAGGCCATCTCCTCACCCGGCGCGAAGAAGGGGTTGTCGCGGCCAAGCGAGCCGACGAGCGTCGCCGCGCTCCAGTCGAGCTTCGACATGGCGAGGCCGTCGAGGACCGCGCGCTTGCGCGGGTTGTCGGGCGACGGGACGGTCCGCGCGTTGCGGCCGCGACTCAGCGCCTCGATTTCGACGTTCCAGCCGCGGAATTCGCGGTATTCGTGGTAGATCCAGTCCCAGCCCAGCTCCTCGAAGATGGAGATGCTGTCGCGTAGGTACTGGTCGGCGCCCTCGGCCCAGGCGACGGCGCTGAACTCGCCGACGAGAATCCGGCAGCTGTGCTCCTTCTGGAAGTCGATGACCGGCTTTAGGCCCTTGAGGATGAACTCGCGGTTCCAGCCGCGCGATTCGTCGGGCCACTTGCACACCTCGGCGTTCTCGTCGTAGATGCCCTGGTGCGTGAAGTCGTGCGGGTAGTAGGAGTGGACAGAGTAGATGACGTTGTCGAGGTCGAGCGCGGAGAGGGATTTGAACCAGGATGGGTCCCCGTGCATCGACTCGACCACGACGGGCGTGTCGCGGTCGAACTTCCTGATGGCGCGCGCCGTCCGCTCCATGAGGCCCACGAGGTCGCCGCCCTCGATGGCTGGCGAAAGGTGGCACGGCTCGTTCATGAGGTCGTAGCCGTAGATCGCGTCGGCGCGCGGCGCGAACGCCTCGGCGATTCTCTCCCAGAACCAGACGAAGAGGTCGGCGCAGCCCTTGTCGTGGAACATGCGCCAGTCGCGGTTCCACGCCGGCGGATCGCCCAGCGACGCCCTGCATTCGCCGCCGGCGGGGTGCCCAACGGGGATAAGCTTCATGCCGCGCGCATGGGCCTCGTCGAGAATCTTCCCGACGTGTTCGATGTGGCCCTCCGTGGCCTCGCGGAAGCGCACGGTGTATGCCTCGAAGCTCTCGGACTCTTTCAGCCCTGGCATGTCCATGTGGTAGCGGATGATCTTCGGACCCCAGGACTCGAGGTTGTCCCAGGCGTCGCCGGCCATCTTGCCGATGGAGACGCCGCGCATCTGCGGCATGGAGGAGACGCGCGCCGGGTAGTTGACGCCGCGCCCGCGGTTGCGCAGCGGGACGAGCGGCTGCGGCTCGCGGACTCGAAGCGTCGAGAGGTCGCACTTGACCTCGCCGTGCGCATGGTCGATCCCGATCTGCAGGATGGGCTTGGCGCGGATTTTCTCGTTTCGGTCGGAAAACACCACCTCAGCCGGTCCGAAGTCGCCGGTAGGCTTCGGGCCCGGCGGCCAGGTCCGGTTGCCACCCATCTTCACGTCAAGGTAGCTCAAACTGAAGGTAAAGCCGCCGTGCGGCACCGTCTTGCCGCCGACGCCTTTGCCCTCCACGACGGCGGAGAGTTCGACCGCCTTGCCGTCATATTCAGTGAGGTCGAGTTCGGCCTCGGCGTAGGCCGTGCCGGGCTCGGCGCACGAGACCTTCAGGACGCCGCCCTCGATTTTCGCGCCGCCCTGCGCCTTCCACTTCGGCGCCGGAAGCGGCTTCCACCGGAACTGCGGCGCAAGCTCGACGCCGTCCACCTGCGCATTGGCCGCAAACGCGGCGAAAAGCGACGCGAACAGCGCCGCGCCGAATCCAAACGACTTGCAATTATTCATCATTTATCTACCGAAACGTCACGACAGTCGGCTGGATTCCGACTTCCTGACATTCGTAGCAGCCGAGGTCGGGGCGAGCATCGGCGGCGTAGGCCTTTCCGAGGAGGTTCACGAGGCGCGGTTCGCCGGCGAGGTCGGTGGAGCCGGCGGCCATCCAGTCGAGGACGAGGCCCTTCTCGCGGCAGGAGGATGTGGAGGCGAGGCGGTAGTCGCCGTTCGCCGCGTCGGCGAACTTCGGCGAACAGGTCATTACGCCGCTGTCGCTCGTGCCGCCAGAGACGGACTTCACGAGGCAGTTCGTCAGGATGTTGACGAAGCTTCCGCTGCTCGTGATGTCGGCGTTCGGGACGATGCAGTTCACGAGGACGTTCTGGCAGGATCGTGAACTGAACTTGCTGTCAAACGCGCCCGTTAGGATTGTGCAGTTCTCGAAGCGCGATTTGCCGGAGAAGTCCGCGATCACGAAACCGGAGCCAGCGTTCTCGCCGATGAGGCACTGGCGCACCGTAACGGATGCCGATGCGCCTTCGGGGAAGATCAGTTGCGCCGTGCTCCACGACAGATTCGTGAACACGCAGTCGGAAATCAGGCAGTTCGAAGAGATGGTGTGAATGACGCCGTAGCCATTGCCAGGCATCGCTCCCCCGAAGTCGCAGCCGGAGATGGTCGCGGAGTCTCCGACGATTTCGATGCTTCTGCCGTATGACGCGGAAGAACCGCCGGCAAATGCGCAACCCTTGATTTGCGAGTAGATTCCGGCGTAGATGTCGCCGCCACGATAATTTTCACCCGTCGCCTTGTTGTCCGCGAAGCGGCAGCCGTCTATCTCGATGCACCGCTCTGCGGCGATTCCGCCGCCGGAGCGGGTGGCCGCCGTGTTGTTCGTGATGACGCAGTTCGCGACGATGCACCTGTCGTTGGCGTTTTCGCTGTTCTGTTGGGTATAGATTGCGCCGCCGTTTGCCCCTGCGCTATTTGACGCAAATACGCAGTTCGATATGACCGTGCCGTTTGCCGTGTAAGAGTGGATGGCGCCGCCGGAGCCATTGGTTGCGGCATTGTCGCGGAAAACGCAGTCGCGAATCGTCCCGACTTTCCCCTTGAAATACATGGCTCCGCCGCTCGTTGCGGAGCCGTTCACGAACGTGAGGCCGTCGAAGACGAAGCCGTCGGCGCCGGATGCGTCCGATGAACTGCTGAAATGGCGGCAGAGCCCTTGCGCGTCGATGACGGCTTCGCCTTCGGCGTCTGGCTTTTTGGCCACGGTGAGGTTCGCCTTCGTGATGTCGATCTGCTCGAAAATCGGGTGTGTCCCCGGCATGAGGAGGATCGTCTCACCGGGAATCGCCGCAGCGAAGGCGGTTGCAATGTTCGTCGCAGGGTCGTCCCAGGAGCGGAATGTTGCGTCCGCCGACTGGACGTAGCTGTGTTGCGCTATCCATTCGGCGGAGGCGACACAGCGGGCGTTGTCGAGCGGGAAGTCCGGATCCTCCGCCATTGCTATCGTCCCGTAGTTGTCGCGGTGGACGGCAAGCGGCGCCGTTGCGCCGCCGCTGACGCGGTTTGGTTCCGCCACTGAGCTGCCTGCCAGCGGCCAGTAAACCTCAAGGCCGTTCTCGAAGCCGCCAGCGCGCCGAGTCTTCAGCGTCGCCACCTCGGTTGGCGAAAGCGCACGGCTCCATACGGTGATCTCGGCGACGGACCCGGCATACATCGAGTTGTTCGCATATCCGCCGGTACTCCAGTTGCCGCCAATCGTGACGTGGTTGCCGGACACTGGGGCCACCGCCGGGCCGACGATGGAGGCTCCAGACACCTCGGCCTTGAGTTCGCCGTCAATGTAGAGGCGCTGGAAGGAGTTGGCGGAGTTGTTCGGGTCGTAGTTGAACGTGCAGCAGTAGAAATGCCATGCCGTTTCCTCAAGGGTGCGACGCCCGTTGGCGAGCGTCGCAGTTACGACCTCGGTCGTGCCCTCGGACAGATTTGATTGGGCAACCCTGAAACGCAAGGTGTTTTCTGAACTTTGGCACCAAAGCGACACGTTCTGGCTGTAGAACGGATAGCAGGCGTATTTGTTTTTCATCCCCTTGACCCACACGCCGAAGGAGAAGGAGTTGGTAAGGCACTGGCCGTACCAAGTCGTGTGGAGCGCCGCGCCTTTCGTGTTGTCGGTTGGGTCGCCGACAACGGCGCAGTTGTTGGCCGCGGAGGCCGTGAAGGTGGCGGCCGCGAACGTCGCGGCTGCGAGTATGGTAGTGCATTTATTCATGGTAGTTTTCAACCTTTCGCAATCAATGATAGCAAATGTCCGCGAAAACCGTATATCGGATTGTGCATAATTTTCTGCATAAATTGTGAAGCGGAGAAAATGGGCGGAAATTGGCTTGCGGCCCGCGCGGCGTTGTGGTATGATGGAAGCCATCGAAGACAAGGAGCGCGAACATGGAAAGCACCCCGGACAAACCGACCCCCGCGAGAAAGCCGCTGCCAGTAGGCAACAGCGACTGGCCGCATGTCGCCGCACACAACTGGCTGGCCGACAAGACGCAGCTCATCTCCGGGCTGCTCGACCGCGACGCCACGGTCGCGCTCTTCACGCGCCCGCGCCGCTTCGGCAAGACCTTCGCGATAAGGATGCTCCGGACGTTCTTCGAGAAGACTCCCGAGAGCAACGCGCACCTCTTCGAGGGAACCAGGGTCTGGGAAAATCCCGAACACCGCGCCGAGCAGGGCAGATACCCCGTCATTTCCATCACCTTCAAGGATGCGAAGGGGGCGGACTGGAAGTCAACCTGCACGTTCATCGAATATGCCGTGGCCCAGGAGTTCCTCAGGCACGAGGACGTGTTCGCCTCTCCGGAATGCAAGGCGGAATGGCGGGCCGCGTCGGACGCGATTCGCATGGGCCGCTCCACCGATGCGCAGTTGTCCTCGTCGCTAGGAATCCTCGCCGCCGCCCTCCACGCCCACTACGGCGAGAAGCCCGTCATCCTCATCGACGAATACGACTCGCCCATCAATTGGGCCGCGACGCGCGGCTTCGGCGAGGATGCGCTGCAGTTCTTCCGCAACTTCCTCTCCGCCGCCATGAAGGACGGAGAGCACTGCCGACTCGGCGTCATCACCGGCATTCTGCGCGTCGCGAAGGAGGGCGTCCTTTCGGGGCTGAACAACATCAAGGTCCATTCCGTCTTCGAGAAGGACTTCGCCGACTGCTTCGGATTCACCGAGGAGGAGGTGCAGGGCCTGCTAGCCACCTACGGGCACCCGGAGAAAATGCCCGAGGCGAAGGACTGGTACGACGGCTACCGCTTCGGGGGCCTGGAAATCTACAATCCATGGTCGCTCCTCAACTATGTCGATGACGGCTTTACGCCCAAGGCCTACTGGACAAGCACCAGCAGCAACGACCTCGTGACGGATGTCCTTTCGCGCATGACGCCCCGGCGGCGCGATGAACTCGCCGACATGTTCGAGAAGGGGGAATGCCTCGTCCCGTGTCCCGGCGACCTCGGCCCCTACGGCACCATCCAGAACGAGCCGCGCCGCATTTGGCCACTTTTGGTGCATACGGGATACCTGAAAGTCCTCTCCGGGCCGGACGACAACGACCAGGCGAAGCTTGCCTTCCCGAACAAGGAACTCCGGCGCGTGTTCAGGGACGAGATTCTCAATCCGATGTGCCGCGTGCCGACGATCGGCGACGACCTCCAGGACATCCTTGCCTCACTGACACGCGGCGACGCGGAGAAGTTCCGCAAGTCCATCGAGGCGTTCCTCGTCTCGTCCGCCAGCTACTTCGACATGGCGCATGAGGACTTCTTCCATGGGCTGCTGCTGGGGCTGCTGGCGTTGGGGCGGGACTACTATGAAATCAAGTCCAACCGCGAGGAGGGCGACGGCCGCCCCGACATCGCGATGAAGCCTCGCCCGAACGTCCAACTGCCCGGAGTCATCCTCGAGTTCAAGACGCCGAAAGTGCCGCCGCGCGCGTCGCAGAAGCGCATCGATGCGCTTCTTGCCGCCGCGGCCCGCGAGGCCCGCGACCAGATCGACGAGAAACGCTACGCGGTGGAGATGGAGGCCGCCGGCCTCCGCGTCCTCAAATACGGCATCGGATTCCTCGGCAAGCGCGTCGCGCTGGCGAAGTAGCGGCAGAGGGCTTTGTTCAAGGAATGGCGGGAAAACAGGGAAAGAGGCGGCATGGCGGCGTCCGCCACATCCTCTTCGTGGCGGACTTCGCATACGCCTCGAGCAGCCTGATTCTGGCGGGGGTGGAGTCGCGGCTGGCCTCCTGCCCCGACGTTGCGCTGCTAATTCGCGGCGCCCATCCGGGCGACGCGGACTGGGAATACGGGGTCGAGTGCGGCATCGACGGCGTAATCTCCTGCCTGGGGGCTGGCGACCCGCGCGCCCAGTGGTTCGTGGCGGGGCGGCGCGGGCCGCCCGTCGCGCTCGTGTCGGCCAACAAGGCGGGAAAGGCTGCGAAACGGCGCACGGTCTGCTTCATCAGCGACGCCGCGGCCATCGGCAGGGCGGCGGCCGAACTCTTGATGCGGCACGACCTCACGGAATTCGGATTCGTCGGCGCGCGCTACACGCCACCCTATTCGTGGGACGTGGCGCGACGCGACGCCTTCGTCGGCACCCTTGCGGAAAGAGGCTTCCAGGCGCGGGTCTATCAGCCGGCGTCCGCATCGGCCGGAGCGGCCGCCGATGCGGACGCCCTCGCCGAGTGGCTGAAGTCGCTTCCCAAGCCGTGCGGGCTGTTCGTGTCATACGACGTTCGTGCCATGAACGTCCTCTCGGCCTGCCGTTCGGCGCGAATATCGGTTCCCGAGCAGATACAGGTCGTCGGGGTTGACAACGAGCCGTGGATCTGCGAAAAGACAAGCCCCACGCTGACTTCAATAGAGCCGGACTTCGAGGGCGCTGGCAGCCGCGCGGCGGAGGCCATCCTGGCCATGATTGACGGCGCGAAGGGCGGCGCGGCGGAAACGTTCGGCATCCGCCGAGTCGTGCAGAGGATGTCCACCACCGACGTGCACGGGGACGCGGGGCGGGCGGTCCGGGCGCGCGACTACATCGCCGCCCATGCGGACGAGCGCATCGCCGTCACTGAAATCGCTCGGCGGCTCAACTGCTCGAAGAGGACGCTGCAGAAAAGTTACGCCAAGGTCTTCGGCATCCGGCTGACGGACGAAATCGCCGCCGCCAAGGTGGCGAAGGCGAAGAAGCTGCTCTCCGGCAAGGACACGACCATCGATGAAATCCCGGAACTCGTGGGCTTCGAGTCGCCGAACCACTTCAAGCGCGTCTTCAAGGCCCGCACGGGAATGACGATGTCGCAGTTCCGCCGCCGCGCCAAAGGCGGGGCATAGGCAGATTTTCGACTCATTTCCGCTGATGGACTATTTCGATGTCTGGCGGGGCATTGACGGAGAAGGTCGGGGCGGCGCCTGATTGACGTTCGGCGCGGACGCGGATTTGGCCTTGTGGCAGACGGCGCGAGATGTCGAAGGACTCGACGCCATCGGGCAGATACGGCGCAATCTCGACTTTCGCGAAACCTGGCTCCGCTATCCTGATTCCTGCAAGGAACTCGAATGCCCAGGCGGAGAGTGCTCCAAACATGATATGATTGCGCGAACCGCGTCCCGCGCCGACATCGTCGAATGATTCCCATAGGGTGTCGCCGTCCTGCATCCAGACAGCAAAGCCGGGTGCTTCCGGTTGCGTGAAGATGCGCCAGGCGTCGTCGATGTAGCCGTGAAGGGCCAGTGCCCGGGGAATCCATTTTGAGCCGAGGATGCCGAAGCGGGCGCGGTGGCCGTCCTCGCGGACGCGCTTCACCAGCGCCTCCGCCGTGGCGGATTCCGCGCCATCTTGGCAAAGCCCCTCGAAGAAAAGCGGCGCGGCGAGCGAGGTCGGCTCCCCGCCGGCGTAGATGCCATCGCCTTTGTAGAACTCCCGGTTGAGGGCGCTGCGGAGAGATCCGGCGAGTTCATGACAGCATGCCGCAGTTGCGGCGTCGCCGAAGCGCCCCGCCCAGAAGGCCGTGCGGCGCAGGAACTGCCAGAGGTAGGCGCTGTCCGTCAAGAGGACGGGCGCGGTCGCGACACCTTCCGGCGCGCTCCAGTCGCCCAGCCCGTGTTCGACAAGCCCGTCGCCGCGCGTCATGCCGAGGATGAACCCAAGGTAGCGGATCATGGCGGGGTATGCCTCGCGGGCTGGCGCGTCGTCTCTGTAAAAGCGGAATATCTGCCAGGGAATCTCAAAGAGAGCGGCGTCCCAGGCTGGCCCGGAACTCCAGCCGTAGCCGAAGGTCTCCGTGCAGGGAACGATGCTCGGGATCTGCCCGTTGGGGCGCTGCGCGTCGATGATCATCCGCAGGAAGTGGACATAGCCGTTGCGGGCGTCGAAGTTCCAGAGTCCAGTCTCCACAGCGAGCTGCGCGTCGCCTGTCCAGCCGTTTTTCTCGCGGGTCGGACAGTCGGTCGGGATGCCGGTGAAGTTCGAGAGGTAGCTGCGCCGCGTCGCGTCCTGGAGGCGCGAAAAGACGGGGTTGGCAATCTCAATGCTGCCAACGGATGGGATGTCGGAGTGGACGAAGACGCTGCGGATGGCTTTCACCGCGACGCGACCCTCCGTCCTGACCCAGGCGTAGCGGAATCCGTGGTAGGCGAAGCGCGGATGCCAGCGTTCGCCGTTGGGGCGCCCTGCAAGCGTGTATTCGTCGTGTTGCGCAGGACGCGGGTCGCCGTTCGCACGAACGAATGCAGTCGCATAGCCGAGGAAGCGGCCGTCTTGGGCAAGGGCCTCGTCGTAGTCGAGCGTCACCTTGGCACCGGCCTCGCCGGCGACTTCGATTTCGCACCATCCGGCGCGGTTCGTGCCGAAGTCGTAGATGGTGCCGCCATCGGGATGCGGAAGAGTGGCAATAGGGGCGACGGGGTCGAATACGCGGCATGGCGGCGCATCGTCGTGCGACACTTCCGCGAAGGGCGGGTATTTCACGACCTCGGCGGGCCGCTCGTTTTCGCGAAACCCCTCCTTGCGGGCGTCATACCATTCGCCGTTGCGGAAGGCGTTGAAGACGATGGGGGAGTCATAGGCCGTCCAACTGCCGTCGGTCACGAATATGGTTTCCCCGTCGGGAGTTTCAAGCGCCCCGCAGATCGCGGGGGCGGCGGCCCAGGGCGCGTGGGCAAAGTCGGCGCCCTCCCGCGTGATGTAGTTGAACCAGCCATTCCCAAGCAGCACGGCCACGACATTTTCGCCCAGTTGCAGCAACGGGGCGATGTCGCGCGAGACTGAGGAGAGTCGCCGCATTGGATGGCATGTGGCGGGGTGGAGGACCTCGTCACCGGCGCGGACGCCGTTCACGAACAACTCATGCCAGCCCGCGACGGCGAGCGTCAAAATGGCGTGCGCCGGAACGGCATCGAGCGTGCAGTGCTTTTCCAGAAACGGGGCGGGCTTCTCCGCCTCCTTCGTTCCGCCCGAAATCCACTTCGGGCAGCCGAGTTTTAGAAAAGACGAGTCCATTCTTATCGAGAAGCGTTCTCAAACGCCCGCTCGGCGAAAGCAAGCGCCCAGGCCCAATCGATGCCGGAGAGGCCATGTGCGCCGCCGCGTCGGACATAGCCGAGGTTCGGGCCGACGAGCGACAGGTCGTAGGGTTCTGGAAAATCCCCGTCGGGAAGCCCCGGAATGCCATGAAGTTCCCATGCTGGCGACGCGGCACGACAGGCGAGAAACTCGCCCTTGGTGTCAAACCATGGCTGGCCGAATCCTTCCACGAGCAGGGCACGCGGCGCAACGGCGGCGAGCAGCCAGTGCTGGTCGAAAGACATCGTCGACTCCTTGCCGGCGTATTTCGCGTAGGCGCGGCAATACCAATGCGGGAACATCTTCACTTCGGTGGCCGGGTTCTCTCCGAAGAAGCGCTTGGCGAGCGGCGCACCCCCGCCGCCGGTCTGGCACGGGACGCACACGGCGAAGCGTTCGTCCCGCGCGGCCGCGAGAAGCGCCGCCTTTCCGAGGCGAGAGCAGCCGGTCACGAGCGAACGCGAGGCGTCGATTTCCGGGATGCGTTCCGCCAAGTCCAGTCCGCGCGAAAGCGCCCACGCCCACGCGCCGAGCGTGGTGGGGTTGTCGTCGCGCGATTCGTCGCGGGCTCCCCAGAGGTCGAAGACGCCGCGCCACGCCATGTCGAGGGTGTCTCCCTTGCCGGGTTCGATGTCCGGCGAGACCTGCGCCTGGCAGCAGCTCATCACGGCGATGCCCCGCGCGATAAAATCTTCGAGCGGGAATGCGTAGCGGTTGCCGGTCTTGCGCAGCGACCCTCGGCGGTCAGGATGCAAGGCGAAGGTCCCATTTTTGCGAGAGGCGGACGAGCAATACCAGACATTCGTCGGCACGACGATTTCCGGGTCGTCCATCAGCGTGTGGTTGCCGCCGTAGTTGAGAAAGAGCGCCACGGGGACCTGTGCCCCATTCTCGCAGACAATGCGGCCCCCCTCCATTTTCGGCTCACAGCCACGGATCCGGTTTGGGATGATGACGATCCAGTCCAGCCACGGCCCGGAGCGACCTTCGCGGAACCATACGCGATACTGGCGGCGGATGCCTAGTCCGGCGGCGGTCGGGCCCTCCTCGACGAGTTCGCTTTTCATAATCTTGGGCGCGGGCGGCTCCTGGCCGAACATTTCGCTTGCGAACACCCCGAGTATTTCGCGGCGGCGTTCAGGCCAGTCATCAGGCGAGCGCACGGGGCGGCCATCCGCGAAGCGCATCAGTTCCGGCAGTTCGTATGGCGGAACCGCAGTTTCGTCGTAGTTTACATCCTGCCCCATGGCCGTAGGATTTCTTACGCAAAGAATGCAGAGTGCGACGCAAAGAAACGCAAAGAATTTCATCTTCCATTCTCCGTTTTTTATTTGAGCCTGAACCAGCATGTTTCACCGGCGGTCATCTCAATAGGAAGCACCATTCCTTCCGTGCGCTCCCTTTCGCCGCTTTTCATGTTCACGACCTCGCACTTGCGCGGGAGAAGGAAGTCGTAGCGCCCCGGAACGAGGCAGTGGAGGGAGACGAAGTCGCCGTTCATGTCAACCTGGACGACTCCGGGCGGAAGCGGCACGTAGGCCCCTGCGGCGCGCGCCTCGGCGTTGATCCGGCGGGCATCCATGAACGGCGTGTTGCGGTCGTGGCGCAGGATATAGGCGTAGCGCGCGGCGACTTCGGGATGGCGGTCGAGGTCTCCTTTCATGTAGGAGTCGAAAGGCACGCCGGAGAGGGCGACTTGCAGGACGTTGGCGTCGATGTCGGACGCCGGCATTTCGTTTTCGCCGCTCGCTTTCTGGAGCGCCAGGAGGTCCGCTTCGTCGATGACGAACGCCGCCGTCGGCCGCCACGGGTCGGGCGGTTCCAGGTAGATTGGACGCGACGCCTCGACGACGGCCCCCATGTCTTCCGCGATTTCGGGCAGGTCGAACGACCCCTTGTCTAAGTCGTACCACCAGAAGCCCGTCCGGCGCGCGATCATCTGCCCGGCGGTCTTGTGGTCGATGGAGCGCCACTCGTCGATGTCCTCCGCCTGGCTCAAATCGGGCCGCCGCCACGGCTCCTCGTGTGGCGGCCATGTGGCGTAGGTCCGAAGATCATGCTCATGGACTAGCAGTTTGCCATTAAGGTGGAACGAAGAGAACGGCGTCTTCACGCCCAGGATGCAGCCTGGAGTGCGGTTGTGGTAGCCGACCTGCGGCACGATGGCGTCGATTTCCTTCGAGTCGGCGAACTCGCGAATGTCGTGCGAGGACTGCTTGCGCGGGCTGAAGGCGCACATGCACCAGCGGAAGACCGCTATGTCCTTCCCGAAAGCCTCTCGCGCAAGACGCGCATAATCCTCTTGAAGAGCCATGGGCTGACGCTTGAGGAAAGCGGCGTAGTCGCTTTCGCCCGATTCCTCGAAGGCATGCCGCGCAGGTTCAGACCAGTCTGGAATGGCCGGGGTGAATTGCGCGTCGTGATATCCGCCAAGATGGATGCCGACTATTCGCTTCGAGAGTCCCGTGCGCTTGAGTTCAGCAATCAGTTCGGAAAGCACGGCTTTGGTTTCCTCGCGCAGGACTTTGGAGTGGTAGGAGGGCCACCGCCAGCACGGCCAGTCGGATGGCGGGACGGGGCCGAAGGCGTGGGCGTCGTTGCCATAGACCGGCTCCCCCCTTTCCGTGCGCCAGATTTCGTTGGTGTGCGTATCGCACCAATAGGCCGGCGCGTTGAGGTGGATGGTAAGGACGTAGAGCGCGTCGGGCGCAGTGAGCATGGAGCGCTTCACGTCTGCGGCGGCTGCGGCGGCGTCGAAACCGTTGGTCGTCCAGTAGCTTTTCCAGAATCCGGCCTGGTTGCGCCTGGATCCGGGCCACACCTGCGCGACGAGAACCGGGATGCCCGCCTCGTGCATCCGCTTTCCGCCGAACTGGAGGTCCTTGGCGCGGGCGTGGCCGCCCTTGAAGAAGATCGGAGGCGTGGGCTTGCCATCTACCAGGAAGCGCGCGTAGTCGCCGTCCTTCACGATTTGCGCCGTGTGCTCGAAGTCGGAGGCGAGAAAGGCGTCGAAAGCCGCCGGGTCGGTAAGGTCGCCTACAAAATCGCGCGCCTCGTGGCCTATGCGGGCCTTCGCCTCCGATTTTTCGACTTCCTCCATGGAATCTACCCGGAGATTCCGCCAAATGGTGGAGCTGGGGCCGCCCTCCACGCAGATTGCGGCCCTCCAGTTGCCGTCGTCCTCCTTGGGAAGCCGGAACGAGATGGCCTTCAGGAGCGGCCGCCCCGGTGCCGTGCAAATCAACTTGTCCTGCTTGAGGGACTGGTCGAGGCCCGGTGCGGCCGGGGCGTCCGCACCCCACCAGCGGACGGCGCGGACGTTGGCGAAGGCGTCGCGAGGATAGCCCGAAAAGGCCCCCATCTCGGCCGAAAGCCGATAGCGGCTCGCCGGCGACACTTTTGCAAACGGCCTGTGCGCCACCACCCAGATGGTGCCCTTGTCGTTGGTCTTTTCAATGCGGATCGTGCCATTGGAAAACGACACGACCCCTTCCGAGCCGCGGGCCTTCACCACGTCGAAAGCGGCCGCCCCTTCGCCGATTGGCGCGAACCACGCCTTCGACGGGTCCGGCATGTTGGCGATCTCGCGCGGCGGCAACGCCCAGCCGGCGGTTTGCCGGGATGCGGACGGCTTGCCAGCGAAGGTCGACGGCGCAACTTCGCCGCCGAGCAAAACCTGCGCCGCCGCCAGCAATGAAGCGATGACGGCGCAACGTGACATGACGCAAGCCAGCATCACTTACCTCATGATGACAGTCGTTGGGAGCTCAGTTGGGAAGAGCGTGTGCGCAGCACCGGCGAGAACCGTGCCGCCGGCGTTGAAGAGAAGCGGATTGCCTTCTACGTCGGCGGAGCAGTAAATCGGCCACATTGTCGAAATCGGGTCGTCGGAATCGTATCCCGCCGCGCTTGGCGCGACTCCGGCCGTAATCGCCGGCGAGTCGTCCTTCACGTGCATTTTATCCGTCCAGAGACGCGGATTGGCGAACGTCCCCGCCGCGCCGTCATCGACCGTCGTAAAGTTCCAGAAGATGTTGCCCTTCGAGACCATCGAAGACCTGACTGCGCTGCCGCCGACGGCGATGGAGTTGTAGATGCGCTGGGCGGTCTTGGCAAAGGCGCTGCGGCCGTCCTGCGCCACGAGCGTCGAGAACCACGCCTCGCAATTTTGCCCGACATATCCGAAGTAGTCGCTGCTGCGGGTCGTGTTCGGCCCCACCCATGTGCAGACGAGGCGACCCCATTCGCCGGAGAAGAGAGATTCGTGTTCGGCGATGTTGCCGAAAACCCGGCACCGGTATGCGGCCGCCTTGTGGCAGATGTCGCCGTAGGCGTGGCATGCCGTCACGATGCAGTCTTGGAGGAAAATGTATTGATCGACGGTGCCGAACGCCGCCGCTCCGAAGCCGGCATCGTCCCGGTCGGAGGAACAGGCGCGCGTCCATCCGTTGGAGAGCGTGAAACCTTCAAAATAGGCCGACTTGCTTGAACCAACGCAACGCCAGGCTCCGTCGCCCAGGCCGCCGGTGCCGGAATCCGGTGCGCCGACGATGACGGTCTGCTCCGCACCGGCGACGCCGACGACACGGACATTCGAGTTCGTTATCCACACGCGGGTGTTCACGTATGGTGCGGCCTCCCGGTCGGTCGAAACAACGCCGCCCTGATTGTAAACGCCGGGGGCGACGTAAACGACTGTGTCGCTTCCGCCAATGTCAACGGCCTTTTGGATTGTGGCGAAAGGGGCGGATTCGCTGCCGTCGTTGCCACTGTCGTTCCCCGTCTTGGCATTGACCCAAAGCGCCTTGCTATAGAGCGGCTCGTTGGTTGAGGCAATGCCGGACTTGGGCGGCACCATCATCATGAGCGAGTCGTCGAATGCCGGAGTGAGAAATAGTTCATTGCCGGAACGGCGCCGGACGGTCCGCAGATACGTCGTGGACGCGCCGGATGTCCTGCTGCGGCCGAACGCCACGCGATACTGCGTGAGAAGATTCGTCGTCTGGAGATAGGTCGGCATGCCGTCCGGCACGGAGATTCCGTTCAGGGAAAAAGGGCCGGCGAGGCGCAGGACGCCGCCGTCGGTCGAGACTGTTTCCTGGATGGCTCCAGCATGGACGCTTGCCGCTGTGAGGTCGATGTCGTGTCCGGCAAAGTCCTTGCTGGCCATGCCGGGATAGAGTTCTGCCATCAGAGTCGCATTGGCGAACGACACGGAGGTCAGCCGGGAAATGTCGCCCGCCGAATCGGCTGCGCTCCCCGCGACGACGCGCCAGTCGCCCTCAAGCGGCGAAAAGACGGGATAGCCACCGGTTGCACAGTTGTAGTATCTGTCATCGCTGTAGTAGTCATAGTGGGTGTTTCCGCAAGAAATCGTGTTGTAGTAGGTGTTGTTGGCGTAGCTTTCGCGGGAACTGCCCCGCCCCCTGTTGCACACAATCGTGCAGTTCACGAGCGTTGACTGGCTCACGGCGTAGTCGGAATCGCTGTCACCGTTGCCGGCGATTACGCAGTGGATCAGGTTTGCGGCTCCAACGGCGGCCGGGGCGGTGCCGTCGGTCTTGCCGCGCGTCGTTCTGTTTCGCGTGAAGAGGCATCTCGCCCACGTGCCGCCGCGCGCTCCGCCCTGTGAGAACGCCGCGCAGTTTGAGACCACGCAGTCGGAAAAATATATCCAGCGCTGGCCGGTGAGCTGAAGGAATCCGCCGGCGTGATGGGTCGATGTGCTGCCATAGCCGTCGCGCAACGTGAAGCCCGTGATCGTGGAACCCTGCGAATTGTCATTTGGCGACACCATGCAACGGACGGCATCCGGCCCGATGCCGCCGGTACTCGGATCCGGTGCGCCGACGATGTGCGTCACGGCCGCACCGCCCGTCGATTTGAGGTTGACCCTCTTCGTGAGCGAAACGCGGTTCATGTGAGTCGTGCCGTTGCTGTTCTCGGCGCCGCCTTGGTCGTAGATTCCGGGCTTGACCCAGATCGTGTCGCCGGCCGCAGCCTGGTCGATGGCGTATTGGATTGTATGGAACGGACTTGCCTCCGAGCCGCGCCCGGCGGCATCCACGCCATTTGTGGCAACGTAGTATTGAGAGGCTGCACCCATCGTGGTCAGCGTGGCGGCAACGGCCGCTGCGAATTCTTTCCGTAGAGTTGTTGTATCCATTGCTGTTTTTCTCCAGTTTTATTGCGGCAATGCCCCGACGCAGGGCACAGTTCTCGCAAGCACCATCTATTATGCCATATCGCCGCAAATAATTGCGGACAAATCAGACGGCGATTTTCAGACAAATATAACGGCGGAAAAAGGGAGCTAGAAGTGTTAGAGTGGCTAGATGGGCTAGAATATCTAGCGCTTCTAGCGAAGGCGGCGTCAGCCGCCTGTCTAGAACTTCTAGAACTTCTAGTCATACTACACTCTCCCCTATGTCAGATGCTCCAGCGCCCACTTGCGTGGTGTGGTTCCAAGGCGATTGCGGAAGTCGCGGCGGAAGTCGTCGCCGGAGGCGTAGCCGCATGCGGCCGCGACAAAATCCGCACGGCGCCCCTGCGACAGCAGCTCCTTGGCGTGGGCGAGGCGGACGGCGTGGATTTCGTCGAGAATCGTGTGTCCGGTGGCGGCGCGGAAGACCACGTCGGCCTGGGTGCGTGAGAGCCCCATGGCCTTGACGACCTCGGGCGGCCCGAACCCCTCCCGGCAGGCGTTCAGGCGGACGAACTCCTGGGCGCGGGCCACGCGGCGGTCGCGGGCGAAGCGCGACGAGGCGCGAAGCACGACCCCGCGAACCGGAACGGCGCGGGATGCCAGCGCCTTCCGCGTCCGCCGCGCCATGAGATGAGATAGCAGCGCGACAACTTCGCTACCCTCCGCCAGCGAATCCTTGGCAACGCTGGAAATGGCCGGAGTTGTGGCCTCGCAGATGTGTTCAAGATTGTCCACGCCTATAACGGCGATGTCGTCAGGCACCCGGAGGCCGATTTTCAAACATGTGCGCACAACCCTCTCGCCCACGAGGTCATTGGCGGCGAAGAGACCGCAGGGCTTGGGGAGTTTTTCCAACCAGCGGCCAAGCGCTTCAATGCGGCTATGCGAACTGTCGATTCGAGGGAAGGCGTGGAATGTCTTCCCCGCTTCATGGATATAATTTCTGAAAGCCTCGCCGCGCTGAGGACTCCAGACCGTCCCCTTTGGCAGAAAGGGAACGAATCCAAAGTCGTCATAGCCGGAGGACAGCAGAACCCGCGCGGCTCGTTTTGCGATGTCGTTCTGATCGGCAAATACGAAACCGGCGGGGGCGGCAACCGCAGATCCTGGGTCAGGCGTTCGCCCGGGAAAGAGTATGGGGATGCCTTTGCCGGCCAGCTGTCGAGCTTCCCCGAAGGAAATGGTGTCGCTCAAGATGACGATGCCATCGGGCCGGATGGTTTCAATTAGGGCTTCGGGCGATTCAACAGGGAAGGGGGCTCGGTCAATTACAAGACTACCATCATCGGCGCGATGGCATTCGGCGAGGAATACATTCCAGCGGCGAGCGGCGCCAATCCGCCGAATCATGTCGGCTTCAGCATGGCTCTTTTCGTCCAGCTTTGGCACGACCACCAGAACAGTCTTTGCCTGCGTCGCCATACTCTGTAAAACTAAAACGAATATACCACAACCAACTCCGTCGCGCAAGGAGCATTCGAAATAACAAACTGTTTTTTTATGATGTGGCGATCAATCCCGCGCGCTCCCTTGCCAGCGGGGATGGCTTTTGGTAGCATTATATACGGCGGTTGCGCGTCGCGGCCGCATTCTCATCCAACATTTGGAGCAACTGAATAAAAATGGCTGAAAGTGTTTCCACCAAGATGGAAGGCCCGTCGGTGGCCTTCAAGGGCAAGAAGTTCCGCGTCGCCATCATTGGCTGCGGCGGCATCGCGCAGGCGCACCTCAACGCCTTCAAGAACATTCCCGAGGTCGAGATCGTCGCCGGCGTCGATATTGACGCCAACAGGCTCGTCGTCATGCGCGACAAGTGGGGCGTTCCCGAGGAGAACCTCTTCGGCGCCGACATCAAGACCGGCAAGAAGATTTCGGACACCGCCTGGATCGAGATGATGAAGAAGGTCAAGCCGGACGCGGTCGATGTCTGCACGCCGAACGGCGTCCACTGCGCGCCGATCGTCTATTGCTGCGAGCGCGGCGCCCACGGCTTCGTTGAGAAGCCGATGGCCATGAACCCCGCCGAGTGCGAGAAGATGATCGCCGCCGCGAAGAAGGGCAAGGTCAAGCTCTCCGTCGGCTTCCAGCACCGCTACCGCCCCGCATGCGAGTCCCTCATCGAGGCCCGCAAGAACGGCGTCTTCGGCGACATCCTCTTCGTCAAGGTCCGCGCCCTCCGCCGCCGCGGCATCCCCAACTGGGGCGTCTTCGGCCAGAAGGAACTTCAGGGCGGCGGCCCGATGATCGACATCGGCGTCCACATGATCGAGTGCGCCTATGAGTTCATGGGCTGCCCGAAGCCCGTCGCGGCCATGGGCAACATCTGGACCTACATCGGCAACAAGAAGGACAAGACGAATGTCCGCAGCATGTGGCCCGGCTGGGACTGGAAGACCTACACCGTCGAGGACCTCGCCATCGGGCAGATCCGTTTCGACAACGGCGCCATCATGCAGATCGAGGCGTCCTTCGCCGCGCACATCAAGGAGAACGAGGTCCATGAGTTCTCCGCGATGGGCACCAAGGGCGGCTGCCACTTCCCGTCGGCCGAAATCTACACCGACCAGAACAACACGATGGTCAACGTCACCCCGGCGTGGATGGACTCCAAGGGCGAGGAATGGAACGTCCTCTTCACCAAGAAGCTCCAGAACTGGGTGAACGGCTGCCGCAAGGGCACCGAGCTCGACGCCTCCGGCGAAGACGGCCTGAACGTGCAGAAGATTCTGTGCGGCCTCTACGCCGCAGCGGCCGCCGGCAAGGAAATCGCGATCAAGTAGCGACCGCCGGCAAAAAAAGGCGCGCCGCCCATGGTTTCCGAAATCGGGACGCGGGCGGCGCCTTTTTTTGTCGTTGAGGCGTTTTCGCGCCAGAACACGGAAACCGACGGCAACCGGTAGCCGGGATTCGGGATTCGGGTGCGGTGAGCCGCAGCGTTCCCCTTGTCCCTAGCCCCTAGCCCCTAGTCACTTGAACTGCTCAAGGAAGCGGAGGTCGTTCTCGTAGAAGTGGCGGATGTCGGGCACGCCGTATTTGATCATGGCGATGCGCTCGACGCCGAAGCCGAAGGCGTATCCCCAGACCTTCTGCGGGTCATAGCCGACGAAGCGGTAAACGCGCGGATCGACCATGCCGGCGCCGGCGACCTCGATCCATCCCGACTGCTTGCAGACGCGGCAGCCCTTGCCGCCGCAGACGTGGCAGGTGAAATCGACTTCGACCGACGGTTCCGTGAATGGGAAGAAGTGCGGGCGGAAACGGACGCCGATGCCCTCGCCCATCATCTCGCGGGCGAAGTACGCCAGCGTCGCCTTGAGGTCGGCCAGCGAGACGGGCTTGGTATCGACGTAGAGGCCCTCGATCTGGTGGAAGTTGGCGCTGTGGGTGGCGTCCATCGTGTCGCGGCGGTAGGTGCGGCCCGGGCAGATGATGCGGACGGGCGGCTTGCGCGACATCATAGTGCGGATCTGCACCGGCGAGGTCTGCGTGCGGAGCAGGAGGTCGTCGGTGAGCCAGAGGGTGTCGGACTGGTCCATCGAGGGATGGTGCGGCGCGGTGTTGAGGGCGGTGAAGTTGTTGAACTTGTTCTCGATGTCCGGGCCGTCGGCGACGGTGAAGCCGATGCGTGCGAAGATGCGCGCGACCTCCGCCACGACCTTGGAAAGCGGATGAAGCGAGCCGCCCTGCGGCCAGCGGCCGGGCAGGGTGAAGTCGAACGCCGGGGCGGCCTCCGCGCCGCAGGTTTCCTCAAGAGCCGCCGAGCGCGCCTTCAGCGCCTCCTCGAATGCCTGGCGCCAGGCGTTGGCGGCCTTGCCGAAGGCGGGACGCTCCTCGGCGGGGACGTCGCGCAGCTGCTTCATCACAGCGGGGATGAGGCCGTTGCGGCCAAGGTATTTTACGCGTGCCTGCTCAACTGCTGCGGCGTCCGCTGCTGCGGCCGCCTCTGCCAGTGACTCTTCGTGAAGTTTGCTCAATTCGGCGATGTTCATGTCCGATTCCTCAACTGAAACCAATCTAAGTTAGCCTAATATTATATCAAAGTGCGACGGAGGTTAGGGGTTAGTAGTTAGTGGTTAGTGGTTAGTGGGTAGTCGCTAGTAGTTAGGTGTAGTGGTTAGGTGTAGGTAAGAGGTGTAGGTAAGAGGTGTAGGTGTAGGGGTTGGGGGTTAGTGGGCGGCGAGCCAGTTCGGACCGGAGCCGATCTCGACCACCAGCGGGACGCCGAAGTCGTAGGCGCCTGTCATCTCGCGCGCAACTATCTCCCGGACACGCGCCTCTTCGGCCTTTGGCGCGTCGAGGAGGAGTTCGTCGTGGATCTGGAGGATGATCTTCGTCTCAAGTTTCTCGGCCTTGAGGGCCCGCCAGACCTTGACCATTGCGAGTTTCATCAGGTCGGCGGCGCTGCCCTGGACTGGCGTGTTGATGGCGTTGCGCTCGGCCGCCTGGCGCGTGGCGGCGTTGCGGGAGTTGATTTCAGGAAGCGCCCGGCGACGGCCGAGGATGGTCACGGCGTAGCCCTTTTCGCGTGCGTCGGCCACGGATTTCTCCATGTAGCGCTTCACGCCGGGATAGTGCTTGAAATACTCCTCGATGAAGGAGGCGGCCTCCTGGCGGCCAATCTCAAGTCTCTGCGCCAGACCGAAAGCCGACATCCCGTAGATGATGCCGAAGTTGATTGCCTTGCACTGCGAGCGCTGGCGGGGCGTTACATCCTCCAGCGCCACGCCGAAGACGCGCGAGGCCGTCTCGGCGTGGATGTCGCGTCCGCTGCGGAAGGCTGCGATCATCGCCTCGTCGCCGGAGAGCGCCGCCATCACGCGCAGCTCGACTTGGGAATAGTCGGCCGAGACGAGGGTGTGGGCGTCGTCGCGGGCCACGAACGCGGCGCGGATGCGCTTGCCCATCTCCGTGCGGACGGGTATGTTCTGCAGGTTTGGCTCGGATGAGGAAAGGCGGCCGGTTTCGGTGAATGCCTGCGCGAGACGCGTGTGGATGCGTCCGTCGGCGGGGCTGACGAATGACGGCAGCTTCTCGGCGTAGGTGGAGCGCAGTTTCTCGGCGGCGCGCCAGTCGAGGATGTCGCGCACGATCTGGTGCTGCGGCGCATATTTGAGCAGCACTTCCTCGCCTGTGGCGAACTGTCCGGACGATGTGCGCTTGGCCTTGGGGTCGATGGCGAGGCGCGAGAAGAGGATTTCGCCGAGCTGCTTGGGAGAGCCGAGGTTGAAGGGCTCGCCGGCGGCGGCGAATATGCCTTCCTGGAGGGAGGCGATGCGGGCGGCCAGCTCGCGGCCGAAGTCGCGGAGGGCGATGGCGTCGATTTTCACGCCGGCGCGCTCGATGTCGAGAAGCACCTCGACAAGCGGCTCCTCGCTCTCGTTGATGGCGCGCTCCAGCCCGGCGGCCTCGATCTGCGGCTTGAGGGAGGAGTAGAGGTGGAGAATGGCCGAGGCTGGGGCTTCCGCAGCCCCAGGCCCCCTCTGGCCAAGCGCAGTTTGGCCATCGAGACTCTGTTGTGGCTGCAAGGCGGCGAGTGCGGATTCGAGGGTGTGGCGGGCGGCGGCGTCGAGGGCGAAGTGCATGAGCATGGTGTCGTGGCATGGGGATGTCACGGGCATGCCAAAGCGCTCGAGCAGCGCCCGGTGGAACTTGGAGTCGTGTGTGACCTTCTCGGCGCCGGAGGCGAGGATAGGGGCGATGGCGCGGCGCTGGTCGCTGTCCTGCACGTTGCCGAAGAGGTCAAGCGACTCCTGGAAGGCGACGTGCCAGACTTCGTCAGGCGATGTGGCGAAGGTGAGGCCGGTAAGCTCGGCGGTGGCCGGGTCGTTGGATGTGGCCTCTGCCGCGAAGGCGAAGGTCGGCGCGGCCTTCAGCGTGGTAACAAGCTCGCTTAGTTCGGCGGGGGTGGCGGCCTCGCGTATGACGGCCGCCGGCGGGGACGCGGGGCTTGGCCCACTGTCAAGGGCGGTGGCTTCAGTAGCCCCTGACCCATTCTGGCCGAACAGAGTTTGGCCATCGGGGTTGGGTGGTGGCTGGGGGGCGGCCGCCACGCCGAAACGGCGGGCGAGGCTGGCAAGTTCGTATTTGGCGCAGAAGGCGGCGAGCGCATCGCGGTCGGGCTCCTGCACGCGCATGGCGTCGAGGTCGAGTCCTAGCGGCACATCCTGGCGGATGGTGGCGAGGAAGCGCGAGAGCCGCGCCGTCTCGGCTCCGGCAACGAGCTTCTCGCCAAGCTTGCCCGCGATATTGCCCGCCTGCGCCGCCGCAAGTATGCCCTCCAGGTCGCCATATTGGGCAAGGAGCTTTTGGGCGGTCTTGTCGCCGACGCCTGGAACGCCGGGGATGTTGTCGGAGGCGTCGCCTGCGAGGGAGAGCCAGTCGATCATCTGCGCCGGCGAGGAAATGCCCCAGTGGGAGCAGACCTCGGCGGGCCCCATCAGTTCCGGCGCTCCGCCGGGGGAGAGGCGGTAGAGGGTGACGCCATCGCGCACGAGCTGGGCGATGTCCTTGTCGGGGGTGACGAGGAATGTCTTGATGCCGGCGGCTGTCGCCAGCGCCGCCCCTGAGCCGAGAAGGTCGTCTGCCTCGAAGCCATCTACGCGGAGAGAGGGGATGCGCATCGCGGCGGCGAACTCCGCGGCCATCGGGATTGCCGCGGCGATGTCCTCGGGGAGCTTGTCGCGCTTGGCCTTGTATTCCTTAAAAGCCTCGTGGCGGAAGGTGGGGGTGGTGGAGTCAAAAACGAGCGCGAGGTGGGAAGGCGCGCTTTTCTCCAGAATCTGCGCGACGGTGGAGGTGAAGGAGAAGAGAGAGGAGACGTTGAGGCCGGCGGAGGTGCGGCGCGGGTTGTTGAGGAAGGCGAAGTAGCCGCGGTATAGCAGCGGCATCACATCGAGGAGGAAGAGTGCGGAGGGCATGGGGATAGGGTTTTACAATTTCACAATTTCAGATTTATCGATGGTGTGGCACTTGCCGCACATGTGGCAGTAGATGTCAATGGGGTGATCCTGCGCGATGAGGGCGGCGCGTTCGTCGGCCGGCAGTGCCGCCAGCGTTGCAAGCACCTTCTCATGCGAGCAGCGGCATGCGAATTGCAGCGGGCGGGTGGTGTCGTTCTGCGGGCGGGCTGAAGTCAGACCCTCCGATATTTCCGAGGCAAGGCGGGTGAATTCGGCGGCATCGGAGTCGGGCATGCGCTCGATGAGTGCGCCGCGCGCGGTGGCGATGCGGCCTTCGCCGTCAAGGGCCACTTCAATCGACACCTTTACCTCGCGCTGGGCGCCCTCAGCGTAGTAGGCGGCCAGCGCACGCTCTGGGCGTGGCGTCTGCATGATGCGAATGCTCGACTGCGCCAGCACCTTGCCCGGCAGCGAGGCCATGACCGTGGCGGTGCCAGATGCGCCGAATGGCGTATCCCGCAGGCGCGATGCGCTTGCTGCTCCACACGCTTCCGCGTCGAGGTCGTTGAGAATCTTCTTGGCTGGGTAGCCGCGGAGGGTGCCTTCGTAGGTGGCCTCAACGAGCAGGGAGCCAAGCGGGCCGTCGCACTGGATGTGGAGGGTTACGGCCTCCTCAGGGGTGCCGAGATCGGCGGAGAGCAGCGCCACAGCCACAAGCCCTTCGGCAAGGGCGGCGGATGCGGCGGGGCCGGCAAGGTGGCTGGCTGACAGGTCGCGGGCCGCCTTGGCGCACTCTGCCTGGACAATGCGGTTGCCACCGGGGGTCTGGCCAATTAGCAGGGCGCTGTCGAGAGGTTGTTTCATGGGGGAGAAGAAGATTTGGGATTTATGGAATCTGAGATTTGAAATTTGAGATGTTGAATCTGGAATTTGAAATTTAGATTTGAGATGTTGAATCTGGAATCTGAGATTTGAGATCTGAAATTTGGAATTTGAAATCTGAGATGTGGAATCTGAAATATGAGATTTGAAATTTTAAATTTCCAATCCATCTTCCCGGGCGGCGAGGCGGCCGGCGGCCACCCTGACCATCGCTGCGATGCGCTCGGCGCTTTCGTATTGGCGCTCAAGCGCCCAGAGGGCGAAAAGCCACTTCTGGCGAAAATGGAAGGCCGGCTTGAGCTGTGGGTCGAATTCTGCGAACGTCTCGCGGCGGCTCTGGTAGTTCCAGTAGATCTCGCGCGTCGCGGAGACGAAGCCGGTGCAGAAGTCGTCCATGATCGCGTTGAGGGAAAGCGAGCCGCCGTTGCGGCGCCAGAAATCGACTGCCGTGCGGGCGAAGGCGTCAACGTATGCGGCGAAGCATTTGTTGATGTTCTCGCGGGTCTGCTCGATGCAGGGCCAGCCGAGCGAGCCCCTGACTGAGCAGAGGCGCATGCCGGAGGCCATCTCGATGCCGGTGGAGAGATCGCGGACAAACTCGATTATCTCCTTCCCGTCGCCGAAGTGGACCTGGTTGTCGTCGGCGATGAACTTCTTGACGACGAGGGTGTGGGCTGCGGCGCGTCCGGCTTGTGCGGCCGTGCGGAGGACGGCCTCGGGGAACTCGATGAACTCGCCGGCCTTGCCGCCGGGGCGCTTGAAGCGGTTCTTGCTGATGGCGTCGAGCGAGTAGCCGGCGTAGCGGTCGCGCACGAAGTAGTGGCGTTCGCCCGAGCCGTGGTCGTGGCGCTGGAGGAGGTGGTGTCCGCCGAATGATACGCCGAGCGCCTGGAATGCCTGGACGCGCGTCAGCATGTAGTGGGCGTATTCGATGCCGCGCTGCGCGAGTCGCTTCTCGATGAGCTTGCGGGTTACAGGGCGGAGGGAGGTCTTGAACTCGATCTCGCGGGTGGGGAACTCGCCAGGCTCGTGGCCGCCGTTGTTGCGGAGCTCATAGACGTTGGCGTATTCCATGCGCTCGCCAGCTGAAAGGAGGGAGAGGGCGTATTCGATGAGGGCGCGGGTGCGCTCGTCGGCGCCGGGGTGGAAGTCGGGCTTGCCGCCGCGGAAGGTTGCTCCGGGGAGGGCGGTCTTGCGGTCGTCGAAGGCGGGAACCACCTGGTCGTGTGTCGAGTATATCTCGCCGGTGAGGTGCTTGTACATCGACGAGACGAAGAGGTCGGAGCCGGAGTCGGCGAGTTCGGGGAACGAGAGGGCGCTGCGGTAGATGTCGATGATTTCGGCGCTGCGGTCCTCTGCGGCGTCCTGGGAGAGTTTGGGGAAGTCGCGCTGGAGGGCGGCGACTAGCGCGGCAACATTGGTTGATGCGACGGGGTCGCGGATGCCGAAGAACTCGATTTCGTGGTGGCCGCCGAACTTGGGGTCTTCGAGCGCGGGGAGGTCGCCGACCTCGGACGGGCGGGCGAGCTCGTCAAGACAGCGCCCGGCGGCGTCGTGATCGACGGTGCAGAGTGTGAGGAGCGAGGAGAAGTCCTCGAAGGAGAGGAAGTGGACGCCCTTGACGCTGTGGTAGTAGCGGAAGTTGGAGTGGATGCGGGTGCGGGAGGCCGCGAGGGCGGCGTCCATTTCGCGGCGCGTCCAGACGAGCGGCTTGATGCGCCATTCCTGGCCGGAGCGACGATACAAGTCGAGGGTGGCGTCGTTGCGCTCGGCGAGGATGACGGAGGAGAGCGGCCAGCCGAGGCCGCGCAGCCATTCGTCGGCGGCATGGGTTTCGGCCGTTGAGACTTCGCGCTGGGAGATTTCGATTGCGTCGCCGCCGGCCACGGCGTTGGCGCAGATGATGTCATGGGTCATGACCTCCCCGCGGCGGCGTTCCGGGATGCGGCCGAGGTTCCAGAAGTCGCCGCGCAGAAGGGGAAGGGCGGCGGTGGCGTGGCTGCCTGAGGAGACGGTCATGATGCGCCCCTCGCGTCCGGCGATGAGTGCGCACTTGCGCACTATGAGGACTGGGGCGTGGGCCGGGCGCTCGCGCCAGACGCCGTGCTCGAAGACGAAAGTGTCGTTGCCCCAGTCGTAGGCTTCGAAGACGCGGCTGCGGCCGCCGGAAGTGACGGTGACGCGCTGGCGCCGCCTTATCGCCTCGCGGCGGACAAGGTCGATGAACCTATAGGCGAAGCGCTTCATATCAGGGAACAGGGAATGGGGAACGGGGAACAGGGAACGGGGAACGGTGGCGCTACTCGTCATCCTCTGGGCGGGCGAAGTGGCTGAGAATATATGAGGTGGCCGCGTCGAGGGATGGGAGAATCTTGGTGCAGAAGCGCACCATCCATGGCGAGCAGGCGGCGAAGGAGAAGGGCGAGAAGGCCACGATGAACTTGCCCAAGTCATGCGCGGCGTAGAAAACCTCCATCGAGGTGCCGATGGAGGGCTTGTTGTAGTTCACCAGGAGGATGTCGGCGTCTCGGACATCCTGGAGGTCGAACTCGACGATCTCGTTGGCCGAATCGACTTCGCGGTCCTTGAAGTTGCGGCGCATCGGGTCGAGAATCGCGAAGCGCTCGCCAAGGACGAGCCGCGCCTCGGCGCGCCAATCGGCGGCGTCGCCGGCAATCTCGTCCATGATCGGGCCGGAGAGATAGACCTTTAGCTTTTTCATCGCGCTAGGCGACCTTGAGGAAGTTCCAATCCTGAATGAGGATGCCCAGAACGACGGCGAAGATGATGAGGGCGACGATGCCGATGATGCCGGCGACCGTCCAGTTCGCGGACTTCACCGGCTCGGCGGCGAGGTCGTTGCGGAAGCGCTCGGAAATGTAGGGCGTGCCGTCGCCTTGCGCGGGCGGGATGGGCTGCATGTCTGGGGTGATGGGGGTTAGTTCTGCCATAGTTGACTCCTTGAAAAAACTTATTCCGGTGCGTCGAAGATGAATTCCGTTTCGCCGGGGGAGATGCGGTGGTTCCTGCGGGCTTCGTGTTCGACAAAGTCCTTGTCGTCTTTGAAACGGGCGCAGCGGTTGTTTATGTCATCCACTTCGGCGCTTTCGGCCGCGACGCGGAGCTTGAGCTCATCGCGCACCGCCTCGAGGCGGTGCTTCTCCTCGATGTCTGGCCTGACCATGAGGAATGAAAAGGCAGCCGCCGCGGCAATGAGGACTATGCCCGCCACGGTCCATTTCGCAAGATTTCCACCACTTTGTTTTTGCATATCCCGATTATATCACATTTCCGTTTTGATAGAATGGAAGGGTGGAGTTTTTTTCAATGCCTGTTGCAATTCTCATCCTTTCGGTGCTGCTTGGAATGGCCGTAGCCACGATTGCCGCCCTGGTGTTTTTCGGGGCAAGGGCCTCCAGGCGGCATGAGCGCGAGGCGCGCGAAGCCGCCGAGGCGCTGCGGTCGCAGTTCGCCTCGCTGGCGGCCGAGGAGCTAAAGGAACAGACGAAGAGCCTGGTGGAGCGCAACCGCGACGAAGTCTCGGCGCTGGCGGGAGGTTTGCGCGACGAACTTCTGCGGTCGATGTCGGAACTTCGCGCCGCAACTGAGCGCGCAACGACCACGACATCGGAAATCGGCGCAAAGATGATGGAGGGCGTGGGCGGAGTCCGCGCCTCGGCGGAACGCCTCGGGCGCAAGGCGGAGGGGCTTGAGCAGGCGCTCTCTGGCGGCAACAAGCGGCAGGGCATCTGGGGCGAGGCCGTGCTGGCGCGGATTTTCGAGCTGTCGGGCCTGAAGGAGAACGTGAACTACTGGCTGCAGAAGGGTGAGCGCGGCGCGGGCATCCCCGACTCCGAAGTCCTCGACCCGGCCGGACGGATTCTGGTGATCGACAGCAAGACAAGCCTCACGGCCTACTTGGCGGCATGCAACGCAACTGACGACGCCGAGGTGTCGCGCCTGCTGGACGAGCATGTGAAGAGCGTCAAGACGCACATCGCCGAACTCTCCGGCAAGGACTATATCGGGCGGCTCCGCCAGGCGCATCCCGACAAGATATACTTGCCGCAGGTGGCGATGTTCGTGCCGAGCGAGGCGGCGCATGCCGCCGCGATGGCGCGCGACCCGACGCTGGCGCAGTTCGCCGCCGAGCGCAATGTGGCGCTCGTAACGCCCCTGACGCTCCAGTCCTATCTTCGAATCGTCGCGCTGGCATGGCAGCAGGACAACATCGAGCGCAACCATGCGGAGATCGTGGCGAAGGCGGAGCTGCTGCTGAAGCGCGTAAATGCCAGCCTCACGGCGTTGGAGACACTTGGCACCTCGATGCGCAAGGCGCAGGATGAATACGACAAGGTTATGGGGTTGGTTGGACAGCGCGAGGGGGCGCATAGCTTTGTGAAGCCGGCGCAGGATCTGGTGGCGCTGGGGATAAGGATTGACAAGGCCCGCGCCAAGGCGCTGGACCAGGAGGCTGATGCATGAAGCAAGGCGAAGGGGATGCGGGAGTCCGCGTGGTTCTGGTTTCGCCGCTGTATGCGGGAAACGTCGGCTCTGTTTGCCGCGCGATGGCTAACATGGGCTACTCCGATTTGGTGATCGTTGCGCCACGCATAGAGGACGCCGACTGGCCTGAGGCGGAGCGCCTGGCCGTCCATGCGGGCGGCATCCTTGCCTCCATGCGGACGGTGAAGACGATGGCCGAGGCGGTGGAGGGCTGCGTGGCGGTCGCGGGCGCGACTGCGCGCGACGGCCTCTACCGCGGCCACATCGCCCTGGTGCGCGAGGCCGCGCCGGAGCTGGCCGCCATAGCCAAGACCGGCAAGGTGGCGTTGGTGCTGGGGCGCGAGGACAACGGGCTTGAGAACGACGAAATCCAGCAATGCACCCACCTGCTGCGCATACCGTCGTGCGACGAATACCGCTCGCTCAACCTTGCGCAGGCGGCGATGGTGTGCCTCTACGAGCTGCGGCTCGCGTCGGGCGTTGAGGCCCTGCCCGGGGAGAAGTCGCCCCCGGCCTCTGCCGGACACAGGAAGCGCCTCTTCGAAGTGTGGCGCGAGGCCATGCTTGCAACGGGTTTCATGAAGGAAGACAAGGCCGACCACATGATGCAGGGCTTCGCCCGCATCTTCTCGCGTGGCGTGAAGACTCAGGACGACGCGGACATCATGCTCGGCGTGGCGCGTCAGGCGCTCTGGGCGGCAAGGCATTAAGGGGGAACGGGGAACGGGGAACAGGGAACGGGGAACAGGGGAGTTGAAAGGTTGAAAGGTTGAAAGGTTGAAAAGTTGAAGTGGGGAAATGGGGAAGAATGTGGAAATGTGAAAGTGTGGAAACAGCCAACAGCCAATGTGGAAATGGTGAGGAACTGGGAACGGGGAACGGATAATTTAGGAGAATGGAAATGGATAATTACGGCAATTGGATAGCGGTGCTGGACTTCGGCTCGCAATACAACCAGCTGATCGCGAGGCGCATCCGCGAGCAGGGCGTTTACAGCGAACTTCTGCCATACACGACTACGGCGGCGGAGCTGCTGGCGCGGCCGGGGCTGAAGGGGATCGTCCTTTCGGGCAGCCCGAAGAGCGTGAACGCGCCCGACGCCTACGACTGCGATCCGGCGATCTTCTCGTGCGGCCTGCCAGTGCTGGGCATCTGCTACGGCATGCAGCGCATGTCGAAGTCGCTTGGCGGCTCGGTCGGCGCCAACCCGCACGGCAAGGAATACGGGAAGATGTCAATCGACGTGCTTTGCGACTGCCCGCTTTTCGACGGCCTTCCGTCGCGGCAAGACGTGTGGATGAGCCATGGCGGCCACGTGCAGGTCCTGCCAGAGGGCTTTGTCCTCGCGGCCCGCAGCGCAAGCGGACAGTTCGCGGCGGCCTTCAACACCGCGCGCAAGCTCTACGCGGTGCAGTTCCACCCGGAGGTGCGGCACAGCGTCTATGGCAACGCCATCATCGCCAACTTCATCTTCCGCGTCTGCGGCGCCGCCCGCGACTGGACGATGCAGAACTACCTCGAGCGCCAGGTCGAGGAGATCAGGAAGACGGTCGGCGACGGCCGCGTCCTCTGCGGCCTCTCGGGCGGCGTGGATTCGACGGTCGTGGCGGTGCTGCTGCACAAGGCCATCGGCAAGCAGCTCACCTGCATGTTCATCGACCACGGCATGCTCCGCAAGAACGAAGGCGACCAGGTGATGGAGACATGCCAGGGCCTGTTCGGCATAGACGTGGTGCGCATCGACGCCAGCGAACGCTTCCTCTCCAAGCTGGAGGGCGTGTCGGAGCCGGAGCGCAAGCGCAAGATCATCGGCGCGGAGTTTGTGCACTGCTTCGACGAGGAGAGCGCGAAGCTCGGCGACTTCGCCTTCCTGGCGCAGGGCACTCTCTACACCGACGTCATCGAGAGCGGCACCAAGACGGCGCAGACGATCAAGAGCCATCACAACGTCGGCGGTCTGCCGAAGGACATCAAGTTCAAGCTGGTCGAGCCGCTGAAGGCCCTCTTCAAAGACGAGGCGCGCGCGCTGGGCGAGGCGCTTGGCATTCCCTCGCACATCGTCTGGCGTCAGCCGTTCCCCGGGCCGGGGCTTGCGATACGAATCCTTGGCGCAGTTACCGAGGAGCGGCTTGCGATCGTTCGTGAGAGCGACGCCATCCTGCGCGACGAGATCGCCCTTGCCGGCCTGGAGCGCGAGGTCTGGCAGTATTTCACGGTGCTCACCAACGTGCAGTCCGTGGGCGTGATGGGCGACGAGCGCACTTACAGCGCCGCAGTCGCAATCCGCGCCGTAACCTCTATCGACGGCATGACGGCCGACTGGGCGCGGCTACCCTACGACGTGCTGGACAGGGTGAGCCGCAGGATCGTGAACGAGGTGCGCGGGATCAACCGCGTCGTTTACGACATCAGCTCAAAGCCCCCGGCCACCATTGAGTGGGAATAGAGGAATGTGGACTTTTTAGTGAACCACGAAATACGCGAAGCACACGAAAGCCTTTGGTGTATTTAGTGTGTTTCGTGGTTTAGTTAGCGAAGGTAAGAATAAGGAATCGAAACAATGGAAAAGAATGCAATGGTCCTTGTGGACGGCGAACCAGTGACCGAGGAAATGGTGGCTTTCGAGCTGAAGCGGCTCATCGGCTTTTACAGCCAGCACCTGCCTGAAGGGCAGCTGGAGTCGCAGATGGACACCCTGCGGCGCAAGGCCGTCGATCAGGCGATTGGCTCCAAGCTCCTCTTCCGCGAGGCGGAGCGCAGGAACATCGAAGTTCCCGCCGAGGACATCGAGCGGAGCGTCATGGGAATGGCGCGCCAGTTGGGCGGCATGGACAAGCTGCGTGCGCAACTGAAGCGCCAGGGGCTGACCGAGTCGGCCTTCCGCGAGCAGATCAGGCGCGGCCGCCGCGTGGATCTCCTTGTGGCGGAGGTAACGGGCAGCGTCGCGGAACCGACAGAGGAGGAGTGCCGCGAATACTTCGAGGCGCACGAGGACGAATACCAGAAGGCGGAGCGCGTCCTGGCGCAGCACATCCTGATAACGCCCAAGGACTCCACGCCCGAGGCGAAGGCGGCCGCCCGCGCCAAGCTGGAGGAGATTCGGGACAGGGTGAAGAACGGCACCGACTTCGGCGACGAGGCGACGGCGCACAGCGACTGCCCCAGCGGCAAGAACGGCGGGAGCCTTGGCTGGTTCTCCCGCGGCATGATGGTTCCGGCCTTCGAGAACGCCGCATTTGGGATGTCGGTTGGAGATGTCTCGGATATCGTCGAGACGCAGTTCGGCTACCACCTCATCTACAAGACCGACCACGAGGCGCCCTCTGCGGCCACCTTCGCCGACGCGGCGGACTCCATCCGCGACCTGCTCATCCACTCGCGGCGCGGCGAGGCCCTGTCGCAGTTCGTCGATGGCCTCAAGAAGAAAGCCAAGATCGAAGTTTGCAAGTAATGAAAATGAAGCGGGGGATGAAGGGCCGCAGCGGCCCGTGGACAAAGGAAGCCGCCTGGGAGTGGTATCGCGCCCAGCCGTGGATTCGCGGCTGCAACTACATGCCGGCCAGCTGCGCCAATCGCGTTGACCAGTGGCAGGAACTCGGCTGCGAGGAGCGCTTCGCGGAGATGGATAGGGAACTCCAGGTCGCGGAGGACATCGGCTTCAACACCCTGCGGCTCCTTGTCGAGCTGCAGGGTTTCGGCGTGTGGCTTGCCGACCGCGAGGGCTTCTTGGCGCGTTTCGAGCGGGCGCTGTCCGTGATGGCGCGTCACAAGATGCGAGCCATCGTCGTGCTTGGCAACGACTGCATGCGCCCGAAAAGGGTGTGGCAGCTGCCGAAGCCGGGGCCGCAGAGTTTCGACATCGGCTACCACGGCGGCCGCAGGCAAAGCCAGCACGGCAGCTTCCCCGGCGAAATCGGCTTCTCGCAGGTTGACGACCCCGAACTCAAGCCGAAGTTCTTCGAGATGTGCGCCGAGCTGCTGGAGAAGTATCGCGACGACAGCCGCATCCTGTTTTGGAACCTCTGGAACGAGCCGGGCAATTCGGGGCGCGGCAAGGTGAGCGTGGCGCCCATGCGCGAGCTCTTCGAGCTGGCCTGGGGCATCAACCCCTCGCAGCCGCTGGCGGCCGATGTCTGGTCGAAAGACTACGGCTGCGACCCCGACGGCGAGAACCAGGCGCAGGTCCTGGCGGGGCAGCTCTCAGACATAGTCTCCTACCACTGCTACGGCGACTACGAGCGGCAGATTCGCGTCATCCGCGCCCTGCGCCGCCACTACGGCAGGCCGCTAGTCAATACCGAGTGGCTCGCCCGCATCCTGCACAACGACGTCTTCTCGGCCTATCCGCTCTTCTACATCGAGCGCGTCGGCTGCACCTGCTGGGGCTTCGTGGCCGGCAAATACCAGACCTACGAACCTTGGGAGGGGATGTGGCGCGGCATCGAGGAGGGAACGCCCGAAAGCCGCGACTGGGACATGACCAAGTGGTTCCACGATCTAATCCGCCCATCCCTGCGTCCCTACGACCCGAAGGAGGTCGCCCTCATCAAGCGCTTCAACGCGCTTGCGGATGAGGATGGGGAATAGAGAAGTTTAGAGGTTTGGCGCTTTGCGCCTTGGAAGTTTGGCGCTTTGCGCCTTGGAGAGGGCTTGGGACTAGGGGCGGCTTCCGAATCCCGAATCCCGGCTTCCGGCTATCGGCTCCCGGCTTTCGACGGCGCGAAAGCGCCTCAACGATGCATAGGGAGCGGTCTTAAAGCCCAAACTGGGCGTAGAAGTCGCGCTCGGCGACGACGGGGATGCCGAGCGCGGCGGCTTTCTGCACCTTGTTCGCGCCAGGGGCGTCGCCTGTCACGACGTAGTTTGTCTTGGCCGTCACCGACGAGACGTATTTCGCCCCGTGGCGTTCGAAGAACTCCTTTATCTCCTCGCGCTTGAAGCGGTAGGATGTGCCGGTGAAGATGACCGAGAGCCCGTCCAGCTCGCCGCCCAGGCGCTCCGCGGCCGCGAAGGTGGTGTTGAAGCCGAAGGCCGGATCGAAGAGGCATGCGTATTCGTCGAGGTGGCAGTCAGGCGAAGGGGCGGGCGCCGCTTCAACGGACGCCTCCGAGAAGAGCGGGAGGTCGGCGCCAGAGGCGATGGACTGCGCCGATGAATCGCTGCATCGGCCCACATTGCCGAAGAAGGCGGCGATGGCGTCGGCGGTTATCTCGCCGATGTTCTCGACGGCGAGGAGGTCGCCTTCAGTCGCCGCCTTCAGCGCGTCGAGCGAGCCGAAGTGCGCCGCCAGCTGGCGGCCGGTGAGCTTGCCCACGCCGTCGATTCCGAGGCCGCCGATGATGCGGTCGAGGGTGAGGGTGCCTATGCTGGCGCGGACGCCGTCGAAGATCGCGCCTACGGTCTTTTCGCCGTAGCCTTCGCCGAGTGCATCCAGTGTGGCGTCGCGCCTGGATACTTCGGCGAAGTCGTCCAGGCCAGGTTGCGCGAAGTGGCGGTAGAGGGCATCGACGGATGAGATGCCCAGCTTGTCAACGAGGTCGTCGATCCGGCTGCGCCCAAGTGTGCGGATGTTGGCGCAGTCGCGCCCGCACCAGTATTCGAGGCGCTGGACGACTTGCTCGCGGCAGTGGTGGTTGGGGCAGATTACGAACTCGCCCTTGCGGGAGAGTTCGCCGCCGCACGAAGGGCAGCGCGAGGGGAAGGAAATCGGGGAAGGGGACACTTCCTCCTGCGCGTTGCGCTCGGAGTCGGGGCCTGTGACTTGCGGGATGACCTCTCCGGCGCGCTGCACGAAAACGTATGAGCCGATGGAGAGGCCGAGGTTGCGGATGTATGCCTCGTTGTTTAGCGTCGCGCGTGAGACGACCGCGCCGCCGATGGTCGTCGGCTCCAGTTCCGCCACGGGGGTGACGTGGCCGGTCATGCCCACTTGGAAGGTTACGCCTCGGATGAGGGTCGATTGCGCCTCCTGCGGGAACTTGCGCGCCTTGCACCAGTTGGGGAAGGTGGTGTTCAGCCCCAGGAACTCCTGATGGCGCCTCTCGTTCACCTTCACTACAACGCCGTCGCAGTCGTAGGGAAGGGCGTGGGAGGTGCGCACGGCGTTGAAGCGGTCGATCTCGGCGGAGAGTTCGTCGATGTCGGCGAAGGCGCGGTCGCACTCGTAGTGGGTGAATCCAAGTCGGGAGAGCAGGGCGAGGGTTGCCACCTGCGACGGCATGGCGCGGCGGGCGAAGTCGGCGTCGAGGGAGTATGCCGCGAAGACGTTGGCTATGAGGCCGCGCCGTGCGGTGACCTTGGGGTCGAGCTGCTTGAGGCTGCCGCTGGCGGCGTTGCGCTTGTTTGCGAAGGGGCGCTCCGCCTTTTCCCCGCGCTCGGCCTTGGCCGCCCGCTCGGCGTTGAGCCGGTCGAAGGCCGCCTGCGGCATGAGGATTTCCCCGCGCACCTCGAAGTAGTCGGGCAGGCCGCCGACGGCCCCGGCGTCCAGCGCCAGCGGCACGTTGCGGATTGTCCTTACGTTCTCGATGACCGATTCGCCTACGAGCTGGTCGCCGCGCGTGACGGCGTCGGTCAGGACGCCCTTCTCGTAAACTAGGGATATGGATACGCCGTCGTATTTGGGCTCGTAGGTGAATGTCACCTTTTCGCCGGGGAAGGCGTCGTGCAGCTTTGCGGAAGTCTCGTCGATCCAGGCGCGCAGTTCGGCGTCGGAATAGACGTTCTCGATGGACTGCATCGGGATGACGTGCGCGACTTTTTTGAAGGCGCCCTGGATGTCGGAGCCGACGCGGGCGGTGGGGGAGTTGGGGAGGACGGTGCCGGAGGCGCGCTCAAGGGCCTGGAGCTGCTTGAACTCCATGTCGAACTGGTAGTCCGACATGGGCGGGTCGTTCTCGACGTAGTATTTGAAACTGGCCCAGGCCAGCGCGTCTGTCAGGGAGCGCTGGTCGGTGATGTCGCGTCGGTCGAAGTCTTCTCGGGAATACATTTTACAAACAAAAAAGGCGGCGCGTGCGCCGCCTTTTTCCCGCTAGTCAATCGGGTGTAGCCACGGTGGGGGCGCGACGTGCGGCCCTTTCGGAACGGCGAAGTCGCCGGCTGCGCCACGTTCGCCGTAGGTCTGCGAGGCGAGCGCCCAGACGAGGAGGCCGCTGATGATGATGGCGATGGCCGCCGCGATGACGAAAATCGGGTTGACCTTGTCTTCTTCGACGACGGGCTTGGGGCCTGCGCCGAAGTTGGAGAGGGCCTGGAGGTTGTCGTCCTCTGTCGCGATGCCGTCGGGGCGGGTGAGGGAAATCGTCGGGCCGCCGGATGCCGCGCCCGGGCGCTTGACCTTGATGGTCTTGCGGCGGGTGATGTTTTCATCGCCGGCAGGGGCAGCGCCCTCGGCGTC